>NZ_JBSPKY010000060.1:0-2886 GCF_053848025.1 Mesorhizobium sp. 128a
GATCAGACCCATCGAACCAGCATGAAACGTTGAGCTTCGCGAAATGCAGGCACCGTGCCGCCCACCATGTTTTCTTAATCTCGACGTCGACGGCGCCGTCCTTCCATCGCGTCCAGCCGCGGCAAGGACGCTCGATCAAGTCGCTGTCCCGCAGGACTACCCCTTCGCTTTTGCGTACCCTGTCGGGGTACTGTCCGGTGTATAGATCAGGCCGCCATCCTTGCCGCGGCATTTGGCGCATTTCAGCCGGGGGTCGAATGTCCTGCTCCATAGCCGGCGCGTCCGGTCCGAACCTGTCACGCAGTTTCACTAGGTCGAGCGCCTGGCGGGGGTGGCACGACGGCCGATGGCAATATGCCGTGACGGTCATCCTGTCGTCGATCAGCGATTGCAGCGTCCAGTCTTTGGCCATGAGGTCGATATAGCTCGGCGTTGGTCAGTCGGCCAAGCCGGCATCATGGTGCACGATGGCATCCAGGACCGTGTTGTATACGCTAACGGTGTCCTCTTCGATCTCTGTGGTGCCGATGTCGAGGGCTTTTGCATCGGCGAATAGCTTCTGGGTCAGCTCGGCAACTGAGAGCACGTCGGCGCCGACGCTCTCGGAGATGTTGTTGGAAATCCACTGGTGCAGGAAGTTGGTGCCGCGGGTGCTCATCTTCCGATAAGCTCGCGGCGTATATTAGGTTCCGCTACTTGACGACAGTGCCAGACGCACCAGAGTCTTGGGCATGGCTCGGGGTAATATCAAAGTTGGCGATACCGTCGCGATCACTGCAACCGTGCGCAAGCGGGTCACGGAAGACCGCGTGAGCGTTCTTATCCCGTCCTATGGTCAGCCGCACTCGATCGTTGACACCACCCCATACATAAGCAGCGGGCAGAAAATCGAGCTGACCGGCGAAGTGCTTCGCGTCGATGAAGATACGGTGACGGTCGGCGGCAAGGACCTGGGCATTACGGTCAAGCAAAGTGCCGTGCGGCTCGTCACTAGCTATGTGGCACCGGAGGGGAAGAGGCTGGTCGACAAGCCGTCCTGAGAGGGATTACTCAAAATTGTTTGCCCTGCTGACTTTACGCATGAGCTGCTTATCCACCCAGTCCTGAATTGGTCGGTCGGGGTTGCGACTCCGCCAGGTAACCGGCGCACTCCGGTTCGACCCTACATGGAGTGCCAAATCTGTGAGCGACGGGAATGTCTTCTTGAACCCGTCGATTGTCACGGTAACCGGAACTAAAACCCCGCTCGGCATTACTACCCCTCGCTGGTGCGAAGAAGCCTGCCGCTCCATTCACGGCAACGGCAGGCCCAGTTGGCCCGGGGCGTTGGAGACCCGGCGCAGAGCAACCTTTAGAGTTCCAGCACGTTCCGCGCTTCAGACCTTTGCGCCATGGTCTACGACCTTTTTTTGCCATTAGGCTTGCCCCACTGGCGCCGCTGAGGCCAGTCCCGCAAGCAGCCGCCGTTCGTTCATTTCATCGGATGCGCCGGCGAGCTCGGTTATGAAATGCAGCACCCACTCGGCACGCAGCGTGAATCTCTGCACCGTGCCGTCGGGACGGTGGAACTGAAAGGCCAGCCAGGCGCCATCTTCCGAGGTTCCCAGCCAGTATCGATCGATCACCGCTTCCTCGAAGGCACCGAACTGTGCCTTGAAGGCTTCGCGGTTGCGCTCGACCTGCTTGGCGAGCTCGGGCGGTGGGCTCGGAAGCGTCCTATCGGCCATTGATCGACCTGATCGCTTCACGGACCGCAAGGGCGGTCTGGCGCTTCAGTTCTGCAACCGACTCCCTGGACGGCGGCGCGTTGCGGTTCCAGTTGTGGGTTTGGTAGATATTGATCGGCCGCTGATCGTTGGCTGCCGTCTTCTCAGTGGTCGACGCCTGCGAGCGAACGTCCTGGAACTGGGCAGGCCCGTGCTCACCGACCCAACAGGGCTCGCCAGCGCTCGCGGTACCGTTCTGACTCTATCTTCCCGCCTATTAAAACCGCTCAGTCCTCAAGACGCGGTGCTTGCCGAGCAAGTAGATTACGCACGTTGGAAACTTGCCATTGCCCGTTCCGAGCCGTGCGAGCCCCTCGATTGTTCAAGGCGATGGCCAAGCCGCGCATACTGGTGACGCCGGAGCGCAGGATCGAGCCGATGATCGGCAAAACGGTCAGCGCGAAGCGATCGGCTTGCTTGGCTGCGGCCTCGCGCCCTTTGGCAGCTGCTTCGGCTGCGTTCGATGGGTTGCCAAGCGTCACGCCGGTTGCCTTGCGTGAGGCGAGCGCGGCCTTCGTCCGCTCGGAGCCGCTCCGAAGGGCATGAAGAGGCCAGCAACGCGGTGGGTGAGGCCGCGTCTCATTGGGCGTGTTAAGCACTTGCGCGGCGAGGAGGATTTGCGCCACGCTTCGCTGCCGGATTTTTGGAAAGAATAGCGCGCAAAGGGAAAGCCATCGGACCTGTTTTCCATCTGGTTCGGAACATGGCTTCAGAAGCATCGTTATCTTGAGAAGTTCATTCTCATAGTTGGCCCCAGTCCATGAAACTCCTACGGTCATTGCATGAAATTGCCGCAGCTCGCGGCGACGGCCTTCACCCCGATTTGCTTAGGATGATGAAGCGGACAGAAACGTGGGCCAATATAGAGGCCGCGCTGCAGTCTGCCCCCGAGATTGATGGAGTCGCGCACCCAGCCAACGACGTCCTGCCAAGTGGGTGCGGCGCGACCACGCGCCGATAGGCGATAAGCGCGCGACGGATCGGCGCAGGAACAATCGCGGGGGGCCCTATGTCTTGGTCAGACCTAAGTCCTGCCGTTGGGGTTCGCGGGGATGGTCCCCAGCCGACCTGACGAGACCGGCGTTCGGGTAGCGGCTTTCCAGTGACCGCTAGGCCGATA
>NZ_JBSPKY010000061.1:0-2802 GCF_053848025.1 Mesorhizobium sp. 128a
GCAATGTCGGACCGGATTGTATGCACGTCTCCAGATCCATTCCCAACGACGCAACTCAGGCGGCCGCCTTCGTCGATATCGAGCGAAAATCCAGCCTGGGTAACGGCGTTCCAGCTGGACAATACTGTCTGGCGGCCTCGACCTGGCAGAGTGGGCCATATGAGGCATCGCGCCGTGAAACTCTTGAGCGCCCGAAACTGCGTAGGATGGCTAACGCGTCCATACGAACCCGTGCGGATAGGCTGATGACGGCCCTTGTATACACCTTCGAAGGAAGCCGGAACGTCCCGCTCCACAAGCCCAGGACCTTCTGGATGATGCTCAGTTGAAACAAGCCTGACCAAGCGAGCGGAATATTCAGGATTCGGCCCTTCGCAACTGACCTTGAATCGGATGGTCCCGCAGGCTGCGACGCTGATCTTGTCAGCGTATCCGGTTATCGTTTTCAATCTCATCCTCTAGACGCAGATCACCGCCGAAAACACGCTTCCAGCGCAATTTGAACACTGCCCACTCCGCCTCTGCCAAGTCGGTGAAAGTTTGGTCTTGGTGCCGCACAAATGGCCGATCTTTCTCTCCGGTTAACGTGACGAGCATCCACTCCCTATTTGGAACCACCGAAACCAGAGCTTCTTTGCCTGGAATCGGCAGACTGCGCAAAACGTGGAGTAAGCGCTGCAGCTCTGGGCTATGGTGTCCGAAGGGCCGAAGCCTAAACTCCCGGGCACATTCGAGCATGCGTGAAGTACTGTCAGGACTGATTTGGCCTGAGAAAGCATGCTCGCCTGCGCCTTGGTCATCCGACATTGGTTGCAGAACACTCCTGGATGGACGTTTCCAATATGTCCACAGCCTCGTCGAGCAAATCATCGGAAATCGTAAGCGGAACGAGGACGCGAATGACATTGTGGTAGCGCCCAGCCGAGGCCAAGAGAAGGCCTCGTTTCCAAGCCCGCTGGATAATTTCCCTCACCAGGGCGTCTGCTGGAACCCGGCTTTCCGTCTCCTCAACGAACTCCACACCGAGCATCGCGCCAAGACGGCGGATTTCGCCAATGTTTGTCTGGTTTGTCTTCAGCCGGATACGATTGAGGTGTGCTTCTAGCCGTTCGCCGATCCTCTCCGCGTTCTCGAACAAACGTTCTTCATCGATGACGTCGAGAACCGCCAGAGCCGCAGCACAAGCGAGCGGGTTTCCAGCGTAGGTGCCGCCCAAGCCTCCCGGGTGGACGCTGTCGATGATCTCCGCTTTTCCTGTGACGGCAGCGAGGGGTAATCCTCCGCCTAGGCTTTTTGCGGCTGCGATCAGATCCGGCTCAACTCCCGAATGCTCGATTGAGAATAGCCGGCCTGTTCTAGCAAAGCCCGACTGGACTTCGTCGGCGACTAGAACGATGCCGTGCTTGGTGCATATTGCTCTTAAGCCGCGCATGAAATCGACAGGGGCAGGGAGGAAGCCGCCCTCGCCCTGAACGGGCTCAATGACAACTGCCGCGATCGCCGACGGCTCAAGCTCCGTCGCGAACAGCGCCTCCAGGGCGGAGAGAGCGTCTTCGGAAGAGACACCGCGATAACTGTACGGATAAGGAACGCGGTAGATATCACCTGGGAAAGGGCCGAAACCCTCCTTGTAGGGAGAAACCTGAGCCGTCATCCCAAGTGTCAGAAGCGTGCGGCCGTGAAATCCTCCGCTGAACACGACGACGCCGCGACGCTTGGTGTAGTAACGGGCTATCTTAACACAATTCTCAACGGCCTCGGCGCCCGTTGTGACAAGAAAGGTTTTGACGTCCGCGCTGATGGGCGCCAAGGCATTCAGGCGTTCCGCCAAGCTAACATAGCCTTCGTAGGGAGCGGTACCGAAGAACGTGTGCGTAAACCGATCGAGTTGCTCCCGGACAGCAGCAACGACCTTCGGATGCGCATGCCCCACGGCGAGCGCTCCCATGCCCCCGACGAAATCGATGTAGCGATTTCCCTCGACGTCCCAGACCTCGGCGCTGGATGCCCGTTGAGCATAGAATGGGAATGCGCACGAGACACCTTTCGGGAGGGCAGCAATACGTCGCTTGTCGAGCTCAGCGTTAGTTGCAGATATCAAAGCTATCCCCTTTTTGCCGTAAGCCTCAGCTCAGTCGACTTACCACGCAAACTAAGCCGCCCGCTTTAGAAAAAGAGTAAACCGGCAGTTGACTAAACCTTCTCACGTACATCTGAAACGTGGAATCCGCGGGCCCATTCTCCAACCACGAAGGCCTACGACTCGATACGGCGTCGGGCACAGGCGGTGCGGTGAGCCCCGGCAACATTAGACCGCTCAAGGTCGCTATTTTAGCACAGGACAGAAATCGAAGCTGGACCCGACTCAGCATCGCGCTGAGAATAACAATAAGTTCTGCACGCGGCATATGTCCGTGGAGTGCGCCCCTTGGGTGGACACCGATCAGGCTGCTGATTTGCCAGTGTGCCGGATGTGTTGATCCTCGAACTGTTGCGGGCTGAGATAGCCGAGCGCTGAATGAAGTCTCTGTGTGTTGTAAACCTCCTCTATGAAGCGGGGAAGGTGGTCGATCACCTCTTCGAATGTTTCATAGGCCATCGGATAGACCGCTTCGACCTTCAGCGTCTTCATGAAGCTCTCCGCCGTTGCGTTGTCATAAGGGTTGCCTCTGCGGCCCATCGAGCCGGCCAGACCGTGGTCGACGAGAAATTGTCGGTAGACTTCGGCAGCATATTGGGCGGATTCAACCGGTCGTCGCAACACCCTCGATCATATCTTGTTTGAGCAACTGGTCGAGAGCC
>NZ_JBSPKY010000062.1:0-2654 GCF_053848025.1 Mesorhizobium sp. 128a
TGCGGCGCGGCGATCAACGTGAGAGAGCAGCGTCAATCAGGATGAGAATGCCGGCGGCTTGAGGCGCAGGGAGGGCGTAGCCCGACCGGAGTTTCAAGTCGCCGGTGGCGCTCGTTTTGGGGCGTCGTCTGGTGATCGCGGCCGACCGGTATGCCGGTGGTTTTTCCGATTGGAGGAATCACTTTGTGCCCGGCCGCCACGTAACCGATCACCAGATGAGGCTTTTCATGAAGTTC
The DNA here is from genome assembly GCF_053848025.1 of Mesorhizobium sp. 128a. NCBI lineage: Bacteria > Pseudomonadati > Pseudomonadota > Alphaproteobacteria > Hyphomicrobiales > Phyllobacteriaceae > Mesorhizobium > Mesorhizobium sp. 128a. Next base: position 237 of record NZ_JBSPKY010000062.1, read on the forward strand.
CGTAAGACCCATACGACGGCCGTCGCGGCGGCGAAGGCGTCGATCAGCACAGCCACGGCCTATCGCATCGAGAATGATACGAGGCTGCCTTCGCAGAAGAAGACGCCGCGGGATCGTCGGCGGCCCGATCCGCTTGCCGATATTTTCGACACCGAGATCGTACCTCTGCTGCGGGCCGCATCCGGCATCCGGTCGGTCGCCATCTTCGAGGAGATGCTGCGGCGCCATCCCGAACTGGGCGCCGGCATTCGCCGCACGATCGAGCGCCGCGTCCGATCCTGGCGCGCTGTGCACGGCGAGGAGCAGGAGGTCATCTTCCGGCAGGTGCACGAACCCGGCCGGGTCGGCCTGTCGGACTTTACCGACATGGGCGGCGCTGGCGTCACGATCGCCGGCGCGTTGCTCGACCACCGCCTCTACCATTTCCGGCTCGCCTATTCCGGCTTCGAGCATGCCCATGTCGTGCTCGGCGGCGAGAGCTTCGTGGCCCTCGCCGAAGGCCTGCAGAACGCGCTCTGGTCGCTCGGCGGGGTTCCTCGTGAACATCGCTCGGACAGTCTGTCGGCTGCGTTCCGGAATCTGGACAAGGATGCCCGCGCGGACGTGACGCGCCGCTACGAGGAACTCATCGCCCATTACGGCATGACCGCCACCCGCAACAATGCCGGCATCGCACACGAGAACGGCTCCATCGAAGGTCCACACGGCCATCTCAAACGGGCACTCGACGACGCGCTGCTGATGAGGGGATCAACCGATTTCGACGATCTCGCCGCCTACCGCCGCTTCGTCGACGAGATCGTCAGCCGCTGCAATGCGCGTAATTCCAAGCGCATCGACATCGAGCACGCCGAACTCCAGGACCTGCCCGTCCGGCGCACATGCGACTATGAGGAGGTCTCCGTGCGCGTCACCTCCTCGGGCGGCTTCACGCTACGCAAGGTGTTCTACACCGTGCCCTCGCGGCTGATCGGTCATCGTCTCAGGGTGCGCCTCTTCGACGATCGGCTGGACATCTTCATCGGAGGCACGCCCTTGATGACGCTGCCCCGCGGTCGCGCGTCTCGATCCGGCAAGCACGATCAGGTCGTCGACTACCGCCATGTCATCCATTCGCTGCGCCGCAAACCGATGGCGCTTTTGAATCTCGTCTATCGCGATCGGCTCTTTCCGCGCGAGGCATACCGACGAACTTTCGACATGCTCATCGATCGTCTGCCCGAGCGGCAGGCCTGCCGCACCATGGTCGAACTCCTTGCCATGGCTCACGAACGCTGCTGCGAGAGCGAACTGGCCGATCAGTTAAACCTCTCGCTCAAGGCACGACGGTTGCCCGACATGACCGCCTTGCGGCAACGCTTCGCGCCAGATCCCTCCCGGCTACCGAACGTCGTCGTGCGCCTTGGCCCGCTGAACGCATATGAGACCCTGATCGGCGCCGGCCCCGAACTCAAGATGGCCGGAGACGCGGCATGAAGACCAACACCGCCATCGATGCCGCGAGGCTTAGCCTGCTCCTCAACGAATTGCGCCTGCCCGCCATCAAACTCATGTGGCCGCAGTTTGCCGAACAGGCCGACAAGGAAGGCTGGCCCGCCGGGCGCTTCCTCGCCGCTATCACCGAACACGAGCTGGCCGAACGCGATCGACGCCGCATCGAGCGCCATCTCGCCGAAGCCCACCTGTTGCCGGGAAAGACCCTCGATACGTTCGAGTTCGAGGCCGTGCCGATGATCTCCAAGGCGCAGGTGATGGCGATCACCGCCGGCGACAGCTGGCTCGAGAAGGGAGCGAACCTGCTGCTGTTCGGTCCGCCTGGCGGCGGAAAGAGCCATCTCGCCTCCGCCATCGGGCTCGCCCTCATCGAGAACGGATGGCGGGTCATGTTCACCCGCACCACCGACCTCGTCCAGAAGCTGCAGGTCGCACGCCGCGAACTCGGCCTTGAAGCCGCCATCAACCGGCTCGACCGCTTCCACCTGTTGGTCCTTGACGATCTCGCCTACGTCACCAAGGACCAGGCCGAGACCAGCGTGCTGTTCGAGCTCATCAGCGCCCGCTACGAGCGACGCTCCATGCTCATCACCGCCAACCAGCCCTTCGGCGAATGGGGCAAGGTCTTCCCGGATCCCGCCATGACTCTCGCCGCTGTTGACCGCCTCGTCCATCACGCGACAATCTTCGAGATGAATGTCGAGAGCTATCGGCGGCGCGAGGCGATCGAGCGAAAGCGCGGACCGGGCCGGCCGGCCTCATATGCGACATCCGCGAACGTCGCCCCTGATTGACGCGCTCCGCGACAATCAGATCCACAAACCTCTTGCGCGCGACAATCAATGCCGCGATCATCACCACCGCCGCGACACTAGATTCTCATCCAGATTGACGCGCTCCTCTCTCCCGGTTTGTCGCGCTATA
>NZ_JBSPKY010000063.1:0-2629 GCF_053848025.1 Mesorhizobium sp. 128a
TGCGTATTTCGCAAAAACGGGACAGTCGTTCCGCTAAATCGCGGACAGCAGTTTCACTAAGTCGCGGACAGCAGGAAGGGGTCGACCCTCAGTTGCCTGGTTGAACTCATTTGCGATTGATTTCGCCGTTTTCGGCGCCGGTCAAGAGCGGCGGTGTTTTTTGCTTTCTCATGCTGTCGCCTTCGAGGGTGACGCGATGGGCGTTGTGGATGATCCGGTCGAGAATGGCGTCGGCGATTGTCGGCTCGCCGATCATGGCGTGCCACTGGGCGATCGGCAGTTGCGCGGTGATCAGCGTCGATTTCCGGCGGTAGCGTTCCTCGAAGATTTCCAGCAGATCGAGACGCTGCTGGTCGGTCAGGCTGTGGGTGCCCCAGTCGTCAAGGATGAGCAGTTGCACCCGAGCCAGCTTGTCGATGAGACGGGGAAAGCGGCCGTCGAGACGCGCCAGAGCGAGATCCTCGAACAGACGCGGCATGCGCAGGTAGAGCACGGAATGGTCGAGCCGGGCGGCCTGACGTCCGAAGGCGCAGGCCAGCCAGGTCTTTCCGGTGCCGGTCTGTCCGGTGATGATGAGGTTCTCGTGCGCCTTCAGCCATACGCCTTGGGCCAGCGACAGCGTATTGCGCCGATCGAGCCCGCGATGCGCGGCGAAGTCGATGTTCTCGATGCAGGCGTCGGCAAAGCGCAGCCTGGCAACGGCGAGACGGTTGGTCAGACGCTTGTCGGCACGCATGGCGACTTCACGATCGAGCATCAGGCCAAGCCACTCGTCGCGGCTGAGATCGTCGGCGTTGCTCTGGTCGGCCAGGTCCTGGTAGGCGGCGGCCATTCCGCCAAGACCGAGAGCCTGCATCTGGTCGAGGGTTGGATGTGTCAGCATGGGTTTATCCTTTCCTTCACTGATAATAGGACCCGCCGCGGATGTTGGTGTGCGATGGCGTGGGCTTGACCGGCTCGGCCGCGGGCGGCACGCGATCGAGGCCGGATTTGAGGATGGCGTTGACGGAGGAGTAGGTGATCGCATTGATGGTCAGTGCCCGCGCGCAGGCCGCCTCGAGCCGATCCCGCTCGTAGCGACGGGCCAGCGAGAGGATGCCAAACGCGGAGCGGTATCCCTGCTCGGGATGGGGACGGTCGCGCATCATCCGCTCGACCAAGATGGCGGTATTGGCGCCGATCCCGGCTGCCTGCCGGATCAGGTTCGCCGGCGTCGTGTTGGCATAGCGCTGGTGCGCCTTGGGCATGTGCTCGTTGACGGTGACATGGCCGCAGCGCTGCGAGCGGCGGACATGGCTGGCGACGCGCTTGTGATCATGGAAGAGCTCGACCACCCGGTGGGTGAGCCGCACATCCACGCGCCGCCCGATCAGCGCGTGCGGCACCGAGTAGAAGGTCCTGTCGATCTCGACATGATAGTCGGGATGCACCTTCGCCGATTTCCACTCCGCATATTCGAACGGGACCGGCGGCAATGGCGACAGGGCCGTTCGTTCGATCTCCTCGAACAGCTCCCGGCGGCTTTTGCCGACGTGGCGCATGGGGCGGTTGTTCAGATCCTCCAGCAACACCGCGATTGCGGCGTTGAGATCGCCGAGACTGAAGAAGCGCCGGTTGCGCAGCCGGGCCAGGACCCAGCGCTCGACGATCAGCACCGCGCCCTCGACCTTGCCCTTGTCGCGCGGCTTGCGGCTTCGGGTCGGCAGGATCGTCGTGTCGTAATATTCTGCCATGGCGGCGAAGGTCTGGTTGAGCGTCGGCTCGAACCACAGCGCCTTGGCGACGCCGGCCTTCAGATTGTCGCAGACGATCGCCTTCGTTACTCCGCCGAAGAAGGTGAGTGCCCGGCACTGGCCTTCGATCCAGTCCGGCAGCTTCTGGCTGAAGCTGGCATGGGCGAAGGTGAAGGACGACGCGCCCAGCACCGCAACGAAGATCTGAGCCTGGCAGATGACGCCAGTATCGGGATCGACGACGGGCACGGTGTGGCCCGCATAGTCGGTCTGCATCACCGCGCCCGCCTCGTGGCGATTGCGGAACGTTGCGCTCGCCTGGCGCTGGAAGGCGCCGAACCGGTCGCAAAACCAAGTGTAGCCATAACCATCGGGATGCGCCGCGCGGTATTCCTGCCACAACAACGTCAGCGTCACGCCCTTGCGCTTCAGCTCGCGCGAGATCATCGCCCAATCGGGCTCGTCCAGATCCTGCGGCGGACGGCCAACCCGGCGAAACAGAAGCCGCTCAAGCGATGCGTCATTGTCACAGCCCAGAGGCAGCGGCCAGTCCGAGATGCCAGCCTCACGCGCCCGCAACAGATAGGTCGAAACGGAAGTCTTGCTGATCTTCAGCCGTTCCGACACCGCACGCACCGAGAGGCCCTGCTCATGCGTCAGGCGCAGGATTGATCGTAGGTCTTTCACTGTCGTTCGTCTCGCTTGCTTCCGTCTTGGCATGGCCCCTCTCAACCCGATGATGAGAGGGCAAAATGCCAGAACGGTGCTCCCGAGAACCGACCGTCATATCCGCCCCGAAAACTGTCCGGGAATTAGCGGAATCACTGTCCCGTAATTACTGAAATCGCTGTCCGCGAATTAGCGGAATGGGTGTCCGCGAATTTCTGAAACACGCA
>NZ_JBSPKY010000064.1:0-2501 GCF_053848025.1 Mesorhizobium sp. 128a
CCTGTTGATTTTCACTGAGAACTGACCCGGCATTTCCACCGAGATTTGACCCGCCTTTCATGTATGTTTCGGTTCGGGGTTGAGGGTCAAGGTTCTGGCTTTCTCCTTTGCTTTTTTAGGCTCGTGTGCGGAGCTGTTCTTGAACCGGAAGCTGTCGTTTCCGGTTTCCAGGATGTGGCAATGATGCGTCAGCCTGTCGAGAAGCGCCGTTGTCATCTTGGCGTCGCCGAAGACACTGGCCCACTCGCTGAAGCTGAGGTTGGTGGTGATGATGACGCTTGTGCGCTCGTAGAGTTTGCTCAGCAGATGGAAGAGCAATGCTCCACCTGATGCACTGAACGGCAGATAGCCAAGTTCGTCCAGAATCACGAGATCGGAATGCACGAGGCGATTGGCGATCTGGCCGGATCTCCCCTGTGCCTTCTCCTGTTCCAGCACATTGACCAGTTCGAGCGTCGAGAAGAAGCGAACCCGTTTGTGATGATGCTCGATGGCCTGCACACCGAGAGCGGTCGAAATATGGGTTTTGCCTGTTCCAGGGCCGCCGACAAGCACAATGTTGTGGGCCTCATCGACAAACTCGCCGCGATGAAGTTGCCGCACCAGTGCCTCGTTTATCTCGCTGCTGGCGAAGTCAAAGCCATTGAGATCGCGATAGGCTGGAAAGCGTGCCGTCTTGAGCTGGTAGGCTGTCGATCTGACCTCGCGTTCCGCCGTCTCGGCTTTGAGCAGTTGCGACAGGATCGGAATGGCGGCTTCAAATGCAGGCGCTCCCTGTTCGGTGAGTTCGCCTACAGCTTGCGCCATGCCGTGCATCTTCAGGCTCCGGAGCATGATGACGATTGCGCCGCTGGCAGGGTTATGACGCATGGCGCACCTCCAAAGCCTTCCTCAAGGCGTCGTAGCGCTCGACGTTGGCTTTCGGCTCATTGGTGAGCGCCAAAGCCTGAGGAGCACTGATGGTCGGAGGCGTAAGCGATTTGCCGTCGACGAGCCGATGGAGAAGGTTCAGCACATGCGTCTTAGTTGGAACGCCGGCTTCCAACGCCATCTCCACGGCAAGGAGCACGGCCTGCTCGTCGTGTTGCAGGACAAGTGCCAGGATCTCGACCATCTCGCGATCACCGCCCGGCTTCTTAAGCAAATGCTGCTGCAACGACCTGAATGCATCGGGAAGTTCGGCGAACGGTGCTCCGTTGCGAAGGGCGCCTGGCTTGCGCTGAACGACAGCCAGAAAGTGCCGCCAGTCATAGATCGTCTGTCCTGGTCGATCATGCGAACGATCGATGATGCGGCGATGCTCGCAGAGGATCAGGCCCTCTGCTGCGACGACGACACGATCCGGATAGACCCGAAGGCTCACGGGCCGATTGGCAAAGGACGCCGGAACGCTATAGCGGTTGCGCTCCAGATGCACGAGACAGGTCGGGGAGACCCGCTTGGTGTATTCGACAAAGCCGTCGAAGAGACGGGACGCCGGCATGAGAGCCTGGGCTTCCTCAGCCCAGATATCGGCAATGGTGCCGCGCATTTTTCCATGCGGGGTCTTGTGCCAAAACTCCTTGCATCGAAGCTCCAGCCAGTCGTTCAGGGCATCCAGCGATGGAAAGCGTGGCAGTGGTTGCCACAGTCGATGACGCGCATCCTGGACGTTCTTCTCGACCTGTCCCTTCTCCCAGCCAGAGGCCGGATTGCAGAACTCAGGCTCGTAGAGATAGTGGCTGGCCATTGCCATGAAGCGGACGTTGACGTCGCGCTCCTTGCCGCGGCCGACCTTGTCGATCGCGGTCCGCATATTGTCATAGATGCCGCGCCGGGGAACGCCGCCAAAGGCACGAAAGGCATGATTGTGGGCGTCAAACAGCATCTCGTGCGTCTGCAACAGATAGGCCCGGACGATGAAGGCCCTGGAATAACTGAGCTTGGTATGGGCCACCTGCAGCTTGGTGCGTTCATGGCCGATGATTGCCCAGTCCTCGGACCAGTCGAACTGGAATGCTTCACCAGGGTCAAACGAAAGCGGCACGAATGTCCCGCGCCCTGTCGTCTGTAATTCCCTCTGCAGATCCGCTTTCCACTCCCGAGCGAAAGCAGCAACACGACCGTAAGAGCCCTCATAGCCAAGGCTAAGCAGATCGGCATGAAGTTGCTTGATCGTGCGTTTCTGTTTGCGGTTCTTTTTGGCTTCCGTCCTCAGCCAGGCCGACAAACGGTCGGCAAACGCGTCAAGCCTGCTCGGCCGCTCTGGAACCTTGAACTTCGGCTCCACCTCGCCCACCCGCAGGTATTTGCGCACCGTATTCCGCGACAGGCCGGTCCTACGGCTAATCTCTCGGATCGATAAATGCTCTCGAAAATGCCAGCGTCGGATCACGCTCAATAATGCCATGTCGATCACTCCGTAATCCCCGCTGAAAAAACGCAGGGTAAGGTTCAAACATGGGTCAATTCTCGGTGGAAATATCCTGTGTCGCCGGGTCAGTTCTCAGTGGCAATCAACA
>NZ_JBSPKY010000065.1:0-2334 GCF_053848025.1 Mesorhizobium sp. 128a
TGACAAGGGCTGCTCAATTTTCACCATCATAAAAGCTCGCCAAATCAGGTGGTACATGCGCTGCCTTGATCGGTCCTATGTCGCGAGGTTATGGGCAGTGGCACCAAGATCCCCCAGTCAAAAGCGATCGAGCTTCTGGCGCGAAGCGGGCTTCAGGACGCCGGCCGCTTCATTGACCTGACAGCTGGTTCAAAGGCGAGACCGCCCCATGACGGCACTTCAAAAAGGCATTTAAGTGAATAAAGCAGACTGCCGCCGCTATCCAGTTGCTCTACGCGGCTGTGAGTTTCGCGCGGCGCGCCCTGCCGGTGTTCCTCCCAACCGGCAGGGCGGTATTTCTCGAACGGGGATATGTCCGGTTTGCCGCCGATAGCGGTGTCGCCTGACGTGCCGAGACTAAGAGGGGACGGCCGGCTCATTCTGGAAGATTGCTACAACAGTAAGGGCGGGCGCCATAGGTGAGAGCGCGTATTGCCCAACACGGTGTGAGTTCCTGTGCGGTTCCTCGTTTGCCATACTTAGATGTTTACCAGCTCATGCCGTTCAGTTGGCCGTCGGTGGCGGTTGTAGCGATTACTGTGCTCAGCACGTTTGTCATCGAGGTGCTTGCAAGCCCGCGCATTCAGTTCCGCTTAGATGGAGGTAACTACCTGCTTGCCATATCGCGCAAGGCCATCATGTGCTTCGAACCATTTTGACATACGTCTTAGGACACTGCCACGTCGAGCAAGGACGAATCCATCATGAAGATACTGGGCAATCGTCGACATCATTACTCGTAGGCCGCCTATTGATCAAATGTCGACTGAACTAGCAGGCTGTTGAAGAAGTGTGCCGTATTGCCTTGAGGATGGCTTCGTCGCCGTTGTGGTAGGCGAATGTGATCTCGATCGAGCCGTCGTCGAGCAATTCGGCATGGCCATCGCCTGTGACTTCGTCCATCTCGTCACATCCACCCCATGTGAAGTGAACTATTGAGGGGCTGTAGCTGAGATCGAGGCCGGCTTGCAGGGCGCCAAAGGCGATCTCGCCGTTGTTGTCGCCGCCGATGGTGATCATGGCGGGGCCGCTGAGGTTCAGGTAGCCGCGATCCCACAGATCGGCTTCGATGATCCGCCAGCGGCCGATCAGTTGGCAGCCCGCGGGCGCGGTCATGTCGGCACCGCCAGGAGCTTCGTTAGCCGCACCAGATTGTAGGCGGCAGCCGCGAAGATGAAGGCCCACCCGACGCGGTCGCGTCCGCGCAACTTGGTCTTCTCCTGCCCGGCGACGGTCTTGATCCAGCCGAACGCCTCCTCGATGCGCTTGCGGATGCGCTGGCTGACGGCATAGCCGCCGTGCCGGGTTGTGCGGCGATCGATCGCGGAACGGCGGCCGTTCATGTTCTGCGCCACGTGCGGCGTCACCTTCATTGAGCGCAACTCGTTGATGAAGTCCTCCGCATCATAGGCCTTGTCGGCGCCGAACGTGATCGCCTGCGGCCGGTCGGCGCAAGGTTCGATCATATGCAGTGCGGCCACTCGCTCGGCATGCCCGTCGGCCAGCGTCAGACAGGCATCGACCAGCAGGCCATGGCGGTTCTCCATCAGCCCGTGCCCCATGAAGCAGAGCTTGGCCTCCTTGCCCCGTCCCTTGCGGTAGAGCCTGGCATCGGGGTCGGTGGTCGAAGCATGCGTCTCGTTCGACCGTTTCTGGCCGTGGAAGTCCGCCTCCGTGTTACGGCCACCGCCCTGAGCCGGCGGCTCGCCTGAGTCATTCCCCGGCTCTTCGCCCGAACCGTCCTTCGGCTTGAGGCTCTTCATCGACGCCCAGGCCGCGATCAGCGTCCCGTCGTGATCCGTGGAAAGGAGCTTCTTCACCTTAGGCTGCGCCAGGATTGCACTGAGGAACTTCGCCGCGATGTTGCCCTCAAGCAGCCGGTCGCGGTTCTTCGAGAACACCGAATCGTCGATGCCGATGCCGACGAACCAGCGGTACAGAAGGTCGTATTCCAGCCGCTCCATCAAAAGCCGCTCCGAGCGGATCGAATAGAACGCCTGCAAAAGCATCGCCCGCAGCAGCTTCTCCGGCGGGATCGAGGGCCGTCCGATCGGCGAGTACAGCGCCGCGAACTCGCGTTCCAACGCGGACAGGGCTTCATTCACGATCGTCCGGATCGCCCGCAACGGATGATTGCGCCGAACCCGGGCTTCAAGGTCCACGTAGCTGAACAGTTCGCCAGTTCGATCGTCGCCGCCGCGCACTCGTCATCTCCGAATCCCTTCGGAGTAGTGAATCACCGCTGCGGTCCGGTGGCGAGTGCCTTTTTCAACAGCCTGCTAGACGGCTTCTTTC
>NZ_JBSPKY010000066.1:0-2307 GCF_053848025.1 Mesorhizobium sp. 128a
GTCGTCATCGCAAAATCCCCGTTTCAAAACAGGGAATCATATCCACCCAATTTTGCAACAGTCCCACGAGGGGGGAGATTGGCTAGTCGCCAATTGACAGCACCTTCCCACCCCTCCATATCTCCCTCCGTTAATGTTCTCAGGGCGGGGTGAAAGTCCCCACCGGCGGTAAGAGCCTCGGCTCGAGCCCGCGAGCGCCTCCCGGCAACAGGAGGGTCAGCAGATCCGGTGCAATTCCGGAGCCGACGGTCACAGTCCGGATGGAAGAGAACGAAACGGAAGACGGACCGCTCGCGCGGGCCGGATTTCGTATCGTGCGTCCTGATTCTGGTTCGAAACGGAAGGATGGACCCATGAATCAGCATACCCCAAAAGACTATGAAACCACCCGCATCGCCGTCATTCGCGCGCGCTGGCATGCCGATATCGTCGACCAGTGCGTGCAGGCCTTCGAGGCGGAACTCAGCACGCTCGGCGGCGGGCGCTTCGCCGTCGATGTGTTCGACGTACCGGGCGCCTACGAAATCCCGCTGCACGCCAAGACACTGGCTGCGACCGGCCGATACGCCGCGATCCTCGGCACCGCCTTCGTCGTCAATGGCGGCATCTATCGCCATGATTTCGTGGCCGGCGCCGTGCTCGACGGCATGATGAACGTGCAGCTGTCGACCGGCGTGCCGGTGCTGTCGGCGGTGCTGACGCCGCACAATTATCACGACAGCGCCGAGCATCACCGCTTCTTCTTCGAGCACTTCACCGTCAAGGGCAAGGAAGCAGCCAATGCCTGCGTGCAGATCCTGGCGGCGCGGGAGCTGATCGCGGCGTGATCCAATGAAAATGGCCGGATTTCAGCCCTGCAACAAGAATTGCGGCCTCGATGGCCGCTGACGGTTGCGGTTCCGGCGAAATCCGGCCAGAAGCATCGGGCCGGCAACCGGCCGGCCCGCGACGTTGCGCTTGAAACCAGATACGGGAGACTATTGGGTGGCTCGCATAACACTGAGACAATTGCTCGACCACGCCGCCGAATACGGCTACGGCGTACCCGCCTTCAACATGAACAATATGGAACAGGGCCTCGCCATCATGGAGGCGGCCGAGGAGACCAAGTCGCCGGTCATCCTCCAGGCAAGCCGCGGCGCCCGCGCCTACGCCAATGATGTGGTGCTGGCCAAGCTGATCGACGCGCTGGTCGAAATCCACCCCGACATCCCGGTCTGCATGCATCTCGACCACGGCAACAACGAGGCCACCTGCGTCACCGCGATCCAGTACGGCTTCACCTCGGTGATGATGGACGGCTCGCTGAAGGAAGACGGCAAGACGCCGGCCGACTATGCCTATAATTCCGGCATCACCCGGCGCGTCGTCGACATGGCGCATTGGGGCGGTGTCTCGGTTGAAGGCGAAATCGGTGTGCTCGGCTCGCTGGAGAGCGGCGGCGGCGAGCAGGAAGACGGCCACGGCGTCGAAGGCGCCATCAGCCATGACCAGCTTTTGACCGATCCGGTGCAGGCGGTGGAGTTCGTCAAGGACACCCATGTCGATGCGCTTGCGGTGGCCATGGGCACCAGCCACGGCGCCTACAAATTCTCGCGCAAGCCGGACGGTGCCGTGCTGGCGATGAACGTCATCGAGGAGATCCATCGCCGCCTGCCCAACATGCATCTGGTCATGCACGGCTCGTCCTCGGTGCCGGAGGATCTGCAGGAGATCATCAACAAGTATGGCGGCCAGATGAAGCCGACCTGGGGCGTGCCGGTGGAAGAGATCCAGCGCGGCATCAAGCACGGCGTGCGCAAGATCAACATCGACACCGACAACCGAATGGCGCTGACCGGCGCCATCCGCAAGGTGCTGACCGAGAACCCGAGCGAGTTCGATCCGCGCAAATATCTGACCCCGGCCATGGCCGCGATGAGGAAGCTGTGCAAGGAGCGCTTCGAGCAGTTCGGCACCGCTGGAAACGCGCAGAAGATCAAGCCGCTGCCGGTTGCCGAGATGGCCAAGCGGTATAAGTCTGGCAGTCTCGATCCGAAGTTTGGGTGAGGTGACGCGTCCTTCCCTTCCCCCTTGTGGGGGAAGGTGGCCTCGCGAAGCGAGGTCGGATGAGGGGTGTTCCAGCGGAGTGAGACGTTGGTGTTCCCTGGAACACCCCTCATCCGTCTCGGCGCTATCGCGCCGATCCACCTTCTCCCACAAGGGGACTGTTGCAAAATTGGGTGGATATGATTCCCTGTTTTTGAAACGGGGATTTTGCGATGACGACAAAGCCGAGCGGTCAGTTCAGTTTTGTGGAGGCTTTGC
>NZ_JBSPKY010000067.1:0-2296 GCF_053848025.1 Mesorhizobium sp. 128a
ACGAGTCGATGCGCACCGTGGTGCTGATACTTCTCTTGGGGCGAAAGAACGAGCCTAAGCCTCGGAAGCTGTAACTAGCTCCTGGGCCGTTCACTCTTCACCATCCAGTCCACCAATTCGAGATCGGTGACCTGTGAACCGGTGTAACTCTCTATGAGCTTGGTGGCTAATTCTCCCCACTTGCATTCCGGAATGTTCTCTTCCTTGATCGCTTTTTGGAAGGTCGTCCGCAGGATATCGGCATCGAGCGCAGACAGACGTTTCGCCATGGTTCCCTCACTTCACTCACCTGGGGGCGAAAGAATTCCCCGCGCGGCGCGAACATTAGCGATTGCAAATGGTTTGGCGAGTCAAAATCCCGTACCAATGCACGAAAGCGGCACAACCCCGCGCAAGCCCAACTGCCGGCTGGGTTTTGCGTTCCTGCGAGGCATGCATGACCTAGCGGAGATCCCGGCAGTGCCGGTAGGGTCGGGTAGGAACCACAGTTCTCGTTCTTCTGTGGCAGAAATACGACTGCAGGTAGGGGCGAGCTCTGCTACGAAAGGGTAGGTTACAAGGGGATTGTCGATGAAGAAGCTGCTTCTTGGTTTGTCGTTCTCGCTGCTCGCGTCTTCGGCGTTTGCTGCCGATGCTGTCGTCCAGGAAGTCGTCGGTGTTGCGCCGGTGTTTAGCTGGACAGGCGGATATATCGGCCTTCAGGCAGGCTATGCTTGGGGTAATAGCAACATAGACCAAATCGGTGGTCCGGGCTTTGTCGACATAGACCCTGACGGGTTCCTTGGAGGTGTCTACGCCGGTTACAACTATCAGATGTCGAACAACATCGTGATTGGTGCGGAACTGGACGTCGTGTATGCGAATGTGGATGGCAGCGGCCAAATATTCACCGCTCCTGGTGTCCCATTTCCGGGCGTCACCGCCACCGAAGAACTCAATTGGAGTGGGGCGGCAAGACTCCGTTTAGGATATGCCGCTGATCGCTTTCTTCCTTATATCGCGGGTGGCGTTGCGTTTGGGGACATCGATATAAGCAGTAATTCCGGGGCAGCTTCGTTCGGAGATACATTCACAGGATGGACGATAGGCGTAGGCTTGGATTATGCCATGACCGACAATCTGTTGCTGCGCGCCGAGTATCGCTATACTGACTTTGGCAATAAATCGTTTGCGGATGCCGAAGCCGATGTTGATCTGACCACCAACGAAGTTCGCTTAGGCATCGCCTATAAATTCTAATCCTCTCAAGTCCCCAAATGAAAGCCTGTCGCAAACCGCGACGGGCTTTTTCTTTGCGCAACGCAATGGGAAGCCGGGCTTGCCGGCCTGATCTACGCGCCGGAATCGGCAAAGGTGCCGGGCATGGGCAAAAGCCTCTTATGCGAAGAGCAAAGGCACGTAGCTAGCGCGCGATTACTGCGCATCGCTCGTAAAGGAGGCGCTAGGGATGCACTGGATCGACCAACCCGCCGGCGTTGGCTGCTTCTGATATTCGGCAATTGCGGCCGCGCATTGCTCACGTGTATCGAAGCTGCTTCGCATTAGGGCCATACCACCCTGCGGGCCGGCGACCACCAGATACCAGGCCTACTGGGCGAGGAAAATGCCTGGACGAAGGCGCTGTCTGAATCCCTTCCTTGGAACAAATCGGCCCGACTGAAATTCTCTCAAGATGAGCAAGCGCGCCCGAAAGTTCCTCGAAAGCTGGATGGATGACAACCTTCCGGAACACCCGTCAGCAGACCCAGAGTTGATCGGCGATCTGGCGGATCGAGCGGCAGAAGATGCCGCCCAAGTAGGTATACCTGATGAGGAGATCCGCGAGGAGGCAAAGAGCCTTTTTGCCATCATGGCAGAGGCGCTCGCGAACAAAGGATTTCCCTCGCGATGAGCACACGCAGCAACAACTTCATCCACAAATGGATCGGGGACAATCTCGATGAAATCGGCGATGCCGACGAAACCACCATTGCCGAAATGGTAATGAAGCTATTCGCTGATGCGAAAGCGATAGGTATCAGCGAAGTCGAATTGGAAGAGGACGGTGGCAGCGCCCATGATGTGGTCCGCGAAGCGATCGCTCGCAATCAGCGCAGCAGCACATAGGCGCCGAGCGCCGCCTAAGCAGCGACGCGGCTGCGCCCACGATGTCGCGCTGCCGGTAGCGCCAGACCGCGCTGGCGCGCATCAGGGCGCCGATTGCGGCGCTATAGATGGGTACCAAACTGTGAGGCTTTATTGGACGGTAGGTTTGGGTATGAACTTGGGCGATTGTAAATCGTGGCCCAACATTGTT
>NZ_JBSPKY010000068.1:0-2216 GCF_053848025.1 Mesorhizobium sp. 128a
TATCGGCCTAGCGGTCACTGGAAAGCCGCTACCCGAACGCCGGTCTCGTCAGGTCGGCTGGGGACCACCCCGCGAACCCCAACGGCAGGACTTAGGTCTGACCAAGACATAGGACGTTGGTCTGGCGAACTTGGGACTGAAGGCCCAAGGCAGGAACAACCTGGAAGTATTGAGGTTCGATTGACGGCGAGCAGTCCTTGGTGCTGTCGCCAGGCTTAAAAGGAGAAGAACCATGAGAACGCAACTTATCACTGTGGGTGCAGCGCTTATGCTGTTGGCTGGCGCCGGCGTCGCCGCAGCAGAGGACGTGATCATTACCCCTGAACAGGATACCGTCGTCCGCGAATACGTGAAGAAGCAGCCGCTTGCTTCGCTGAAGCTTCCTGGTGTGGAACTCAAAGTCGGCACAGCGCTGCCCGACACGGTCGAACTCCGTGAAGTTCCTAAGGTCAAATATCGCTACGTCGTGATCGACAACCGGACAGTTCTCGTCGACCCTGGCACTCGTAAAATCATCAAGGTCTATGACTGATCGAATAGCGGCAGCCCGCCGTCTTTCATGGCGGCGGGCTGCAGTTTTGAGTTGCGCTGCGTCAGTAGCCCTGGATACCGCCTGGCTTCTTCTAAGACGGCGATGATCTAATCGCTGCTTCGTTCGTCGTGGACTACCACGACGACCCGACAGGATAGAAGCGGCAAAGCGACACCCTCGACCTTGACGAGTTGTCCTCAAGCAACAAAAAAGCCCGCCGGGGTGAGCCAGCGGGCAGAGCTCTCATGATGGAGACGATGCACTGAATGGGCCAGTGCAACTAGCCAATTTCGTCGGCGAAGAGATGTTCCAGGCATCAGACAATTTTCTCATGGCCGCGCGGCCGGCTGCGAACCTCGACGGTCGGTTCTACATTGCCGACGCGTCCACCGCGTCCTGGCGCCTCGCTGTGGCCCGCGGGGTCACCCGAAATCTCGCCATTGCTTCCTGCTTTTCGCGCTCACGTGGCGGGGCTTGTCCGTCATCGGCTTGCCTTGCGCGATAGATGTCGATGTGGTGCTTTGCTGTGCAGGATGCGTTCGTGCGCCGCCGGCTATCGTGTACGATTTTCTCATACCAAATGGTATTAGCGTTGTGGCTAATAAAGGTAGATGATGAGCGGCCGGAAGGGACTCCGGCATGGCCCGGCTTCCGTGTGCCGCCAACAGAACCCCGCTCGGGCAGCCGGGCCGCCTGCAAGAGCTCAGCAAGGTCCATGCTTTCCGCTAAGGATGTTTGGCGCATAGATCAGCCCGACTTCTGTTGACCCGCTGACGTGTCCCACTCCGTCGCGGGCGTGTCCTGTTCTAGCGACCGTTTCCGGGTAGAGGCTGACTTGGAACGTCCTGCTGTTTGCTGGAGTCAGGTCTAGTTTCCGCCCCCTGTTCATTGACTCGCCGCGCGTAGATGAGCCGGGCCACCAGTATGAAGTATCCGACCTGCAACAAAACGGCAGTGCAAATGCCCCAGACAACAGCCTTCCAGACAGAACCCGATGCTAGATACGCCCAGGTCGTAACGACGACCAACGTCATCGCCATCCCCACAACAAATTGCGGAAAATACATCGTCGCGCCCCCCAAGGCCTCCCCTCAAGGGTAAAAATTCCATTATTTTAGCAGTTACGCAAGTAACCTGCCGGCGGCGGTCCATGCCAGAGCCGGGGTGAGGGCTGCGGAAATGGGAAGGGCAGATGATGATGGCAGATTATGTCTATGTACAAGCCTACCGGAACGGCGGTCTGAAAGCCGTCAACGATCTTCTCAAGGAGCATTTCCCGGCCGACCGCGATCGGGTGTTAGCCATGGAGGGTCTTCAGGACACCGGCTATTGGGCGATCACCTGGCATGAGAAGAAACACCCGGACGGCGGAATGTACCGCGATTTCGGACGTGTGAAGGCGTACCTCGGCGACGGGGCGGAATAGGGATTCGATGCTGCCGAGGGCGAGAAGGCTCGCCGACGCTGAAATCTTCAAGCGCACTGTTGCGGGAAGCGAAGCTTGCTTTCGCGCACAGGTTGCGCGATGCTTCCTCGGGGCAAGGGGCAGCAAAATGACACGCAATATCGAGAAGGCGGCTATCACCATCGACAAGTGGGAGGTAGCCATGAGTGAAGTAGTCGGCGGTGTCGTCCTACTCCTGTTCCCGGTCGAAGGTGATGTTGTTCCGATCATACTTAGGCC
>NZ_JBSPKY010000069.1:0-2141 GCF_053848025.1 Mesorhizobium sp. 128a
CCGGCGAGCAGATCCGCCTCAATGCCCAGCTCATCGATACGGCAACAGGCGACAATCTGTGGGCCAATCGGTTCGACCGCGGCATAGCTGGAGTGTTCAGTGTCCAGGACGAGATGAGCGGGGAGATCGCCAAAGCGCTCGGCGTGCAACCTTCGGCAGCGGAAAGCGAGCGCATGGCGCGCCCGCCGACCGAAAACCTTGAAGCCTACGACTTCTACCTTCGTGCCGAGCAGACAGCACGGACCGGCCGGCGTGACGGGCTGCGGGAGGCGCTCACGCTCTACGACAAGGCGGAGGAGCTTGACCCCGCCTTTGCCGAAGCCTTCGCGGCTGATGCAAGCACAACAGTCTATATCTGGCGCGGATCATTCGACGACATCATGCAGAGCGCGCCAGCGCGCAAGCGCGCCTATGAGAAGGCAAGCCGCGCGCTGCAACTCGACCCGGATCTTTCGTCGCCATATGCGATTCTTGCGATCATGCAGGTCGTGGATCGCCGCTACGACGAAGCCATCGCTTCGGCCAAACGAGCCGTCGCACTCGGCCCCGGCGATGCGGAGACGCAAATAGCCCTGGGATACGTGCAACTGTTCGCCGGCAATCATGCCAAGGCTGCCGAAGCGGTCGAGACAGCGCTCAGGCTCGATCCCAACCTTTCACCCATCAACCGGCAAATTGCCGGGCTGGTCTTTCTCATTCAAGGTAGCGACGACAAGGCGATCGAGGCGCTCGAACGCACCCACGACGAGGCGCCGTCAGTCGGAGATTTCACGGTCACGCTTGGTGCCGCTTACGCCCGCGCCGGCCGCCTGCAGGATGCCAAGGCGGCGGTCGCCAAGGGACTAGGTGCCATGTCGACACCGGGGTTCGATTCATTATCCGCATACCGGGTCAACGGTGCGCAATACCGTAACCCGCAGGATTTGGCTCTCATCATAGATGCGTTGCAACAGGCGGGCTTGCCCGAATGGCCGTTCGGCTTCACCGGCGACGAGCACAACCGCTTGAAGGGCGAGGAGATCGCCTCGCTGGTGCTGGGCCATACGCTGCAGGGCCAGCTTGAACCTGGTCTCGAACCAGCCTTCCTTCAGATCGGGAGCGACGGCAAGGCAGCCTTCCGCTCCACGACGCGGCTGATCACTGAAACCGTCCGTGTCGATGGCGATCTCTTGTGCGAACTGAGCGAGAATATGTTCGGGCGCCCCGACTGCGGTCCCGTCTACAGACGCCGCGAGGATGGAAGCGGCGGCTATTCCTTTGTCAATTCAAGCAAGGTGTTTCACTTCACGGTGGTTCGGTAGATGCACGCGTCCCGGTGATATCGCAGGACTCGCGGATGGAAGGTATGGAGCGAAGGCTTACCGCAATCCTTGCTGCCGATGTTGTCGGCTACAGCCGCCTCATGGGCGAGGACGAGGTAGGCACGCTCGAACGATTGAAGGGCTGCCGTCGCGAACTGGTCGACCCCGCGATCAACGAATTCCACGGTCGCATTATCAAGCTCATGGGCGATGGAGCGCTGGTCGAGTTCGCGAGCGTCGTCGATGCGGTCCAGTGCGCCGCCATGATCCAGCGCCGGATGGCCGATCGCAACAAAGGCACCGATGATGCCCGGCAGATCCGGTTTCGCATCGGCGTCAATCTCGGCGACGTCATCGTTGACGACAATGACATCTACGGCGATGGCGTGAACATCGCCGCGCGCCTCGAGGCTATGGCCGAGCCGGGGGGTGTATGTATCTCGGGCACGGCGTTCGATCACGCGGTGCACAAGGTGGACGTCGGCTTTGCCAGTTTGGGCGAGCAGCGCCTCAAGAACATCGCCGATCCGGTTCGCGCCTATCGGCTACTGCTGGATCCCGCGGCCGCAGGGAAGATCAAGGTGGCAGTTCGCCGGCCGGTATCCTCGCGGGCGATCGGGATGGCAGGAATAGCGGTGCTGTTCGTCGCGCTCCTTGCAGGATTGTTTGCGTGGCAATCGAGGACATCTTCCCTGACCGACCGACCATCGGTCGCCGTGCTGCCGTTTACAAACCTCGGCGGCGATCCGAGCCAGGACTATTTTGCTGATGGTATCACCGAGGATCTGATCACCGACCTCACCAAGCTTTCCGGTCTCGATGTCATCGCCCGCAATTCCG
>NZ_JBSPKY010000006.1:0-272148 GCF_053848025.1 Mesorhizobium sp. 128a
CGCTTCGCCATCCGTGAAGGCGGCCGCACCGTCGGTGCCGGCATCGTCGTCACCATCAAAGAATAATTGGACTTAAACCGATCTGTCGCGGGCGCGGAGTTGCCCGCGCCGCGCCAGAACAAGGAAGTGACGCATGAACGGACAGAATATCCGCATCCGCCTGAAGGCGTTTGATCACCGGGTGCTCGACGCCTCGACGAAAGAAATCGTGTCGACGGCCAAGCGCACCGGAGCAAACGTCCGCGGCCCCATTCCGCTGCCGACGCGGATCGAAAAGTTCACGGTCAACCGGTCGCCTCACGTCGACAAGAAGAGCCGCGAGCAGTTCGAGATGCGCACGCACAAGCGTCTGCTCGACATCGTCGATCCGACCCCGCAGACGGTCGATGCTTTGATGAAGCTCGATCTGGCCGCCGGTGTCGACGTCGAGATCAAGCTCTAAGGGAATGAGAGCGCGGTAAGGGGCGGTGCCCCTGGCCCGGAACTCTAAAGGAATTGAACCGATGCGTTCAGGTGTGATTGCAAAGAAGGTGGGAATGACCCGCATCTATAATGATGCCGGGGAACATGTTCCCGTCACCGTTCTCCAGATGGAGAACTGCCAGGTCGTGGCTCAGCGCACGCAGGAGAAGAACGGCTATACGGCCGTCCAGCTCGGCGTTGGCCTTGCCAAGGTGAAGAACACGTCGAAGGCGATGCGCGGCCATTTTGCGACCGCTTCCGTCGAGCCGAAGGCGAAGGTCGCCGAGTTCCGCGTCTCCGCCGACAACATGATCGATGTCGGCGCCGAGATCACCGTCGAGCATTTCGTCGCCGGCCAGAAGGTCGATGTGACCGGCACGACGATCGGCAAGGGTTTCCAGGGCGTCATCAAGCGCCACCACATGGGTGGTGGCCGCGCGACGCACGGTAACTCGGTCTCGCACCGTACGCATGGTTCGACCGGCCAGCGTCAGGACCCGGGCAAGGTGTTCAAGGGCAAGCATATGGCTGGCCACATGGGCGACACCCGCGTCACCACACAGAATGTCGAGATCGTTTCGACCGACGCCGATCGCGGCCTGATCCTGATCCGCGGTGCGGTTCCCGGATCGAAGGGCGCCTGGATCCTGGTCCGCGATGCGGCCAAGGTGGCACTGCCGGCCAATGCGCCGAAGCCTGCCGCGATCCGCGCCGTTGCGAAGAACGAGGCTCCGGCCGCAGAGGGAGCAGAATAATGGATCTCAAGATCACAACGCTTGGCGGCAAGGACGCCGGCAAGGTGAAACTCTCCGAGGAGATTTTCGGCCTTGATCCGCGCGAGGACATCCTGCAGCGCGTCGTGCGCTGGCAGCTGGCCAAGAGGCAGCAGGGCACGCACAAGGCCAAGGGCCGCGCCGAAATCGCGCGCACCGGCGCCAAGATGTACAAGCAGAAGGGTACGGGCCGCGCCCGTCACCATTCGGCACGCGCTCCGCAGTTCCGCGGCGGCGGCAAGGCCCACGGCCCGGTCGTTCGCAGCCACGAGCACGATCTGCCGAAGAAGGTGCGGGCTCTCGGCTTGCGGCATGCTCTCTCGGCCAAGGCCAAGAGCGCGTCGATCATCATCGTCGACGAGCTGAAGCTGACCGAGGCCAAGACGAAGGCGCTGATCGCGAATTTTGCGACGCTGGGCCTGACCAATGCTTTGGTGATCGGCGGTGCCGAGCTTGACCAGAACTTCAAGCTGGCGGCGACCAACATCCCGAACATCGACGTGCTGCCCATCCAGGGCATCAACGTCTACGACATTCTTCGCCGCGGCACGCTGGTCCTTTCGAAGGCCGCCGTCGAGGCTCTCGAGGAGCGCTTCAAATGACCGACCTTCGTCATTACGACGTGATCGTCTCGCCGGCGATCACCGAAAAGTCGACCATGGCCTCCGAGCAGAACCAGGTCGTCTTCAACGTCGCCAAGAAGGCGTCGAAGCCGGAAATCAAGGCCGCTGTCGAAGCGCTGTTTGGCGTCAAGGTTACGGCCGTGAACACGCTTGTCCGCAAGGGCAAGATCAAGCGCTTCCGCGGCACGATCGGCCGCCAGAGCGACGTCAAGAAGGCGATTGTGACGCTGGCCGACGGCCAGTCGATCGACGTCGCGACGGGTCTCTGAGCAAGGCCGCGAGGACAGGACAATGGCACTTAAAAAATTCAACCCGGTAACGCCGAGCACCCGCCAGCTGGTCATCGTCGACCGCTCGGGCCTCTACAAGGGCAAGCCCGTCAAGGGTCTGACCGAAGGCCTGACCAAGTCGGGCGGCCGCAACAATCACGGCCGCATCACGGCCCGCTTTATCGGCGGCGGTCACAAGCGTTCGTACCGCATCATCGACTTCAAGCGCCGCAAGTTCGACGTCGTCGGCACGGTCGAGCGCATTGAATACGATCCGAACCGCACCGCCTTCATCGCGCTGATCAAGTATGACGATGGCGAGCTGTCCTACATCATCGCTCCGCAGCGTCTTGCCGCCGGCGACAAGATCGTGGCCGGCGAAGCGGTCGACGTGAAGCCGGGCAATGCGATGCCGCTGGCTTCGATGCCGGTCGGCACGATCGTCCACAACATCGAGCTGAAGCCGGGCAAGGGCGCCCAGGTCGCCCGTTCGGCCGGCGGCTACGGCCAGCTGGTCGGTCGCGACCAGGGCATGGCGATCCTGCGCCTCAACTCGGGCGAGCAGCGTGTCGTTCACGGCTCCTGCATGGCCACTGTCGGCGCCGTGTCGAACCCCGACCATGGCAACATCAACGACGGCAAGGCCGGCCGCACGGTCTGGCGTGGCAAGCGCCCGCACAATCGCGGCGTGACAATGAACCCGGTCGACCACCCGCATGGCGGTGGTGAAGGCCGCACCTCCGGTGGCCGTCATCCGGTCAGCCCGTGGGGCAAGCCGACCAAGGGCAAGAAGACGCGGTCCAACAAGGCGACCGACAAGTTCATCCTGCGCTCGCGCCATCAGCGCAAGAGCTAAGAAGAGGTAACGCCAAGTGACTCGTTCTATTTGGAAAGGCCCCTTCATCGACGGCTACCTTCTCAAGAAGGTGGACAAGGTTCGTGAAGGTGGTCGCAATGAGGTGATCAAGATGTGGAGCCGTCGCTCCACCATCCTGCCGCAGTTCGTCGGCTTCACCTTCGGTGTCTACAACGGCCAGAAGCATGTTCCCGTCTCGGTGAACGAGGACATGGTCGGTCACAAGTTCGGTGAATTCGCTCCGACCCGGACCTATTACGGTCACGGCGCGGATAAGAAGGCGAAGAGGAAATAATCATGGGCAAGGCCAAAGCTCCGCGCAGGCTTGCTGACAACGAAGCGCGCGCCGTTCTGCGCACGATCCGTATCAGCCCGCAGAAGCTGAACCTGGTTGCCGCGCTGATCCGCGGCAAGAAGGTCGCGACAGCGCTTTCCGACCTCGAATTCTCGGCCAAGCGGATTTCCGGCACGGTCAAGAAGACGCTGGAATCGGCGATCGCCAACGCGGAAAACAACCACGACCTCGACGTCGATGCGCTGATCGTGGCGGAAGCCTATGTCGGCAAGTCGATCGTCATGAAGCGGTTCCACGCTCGTGGCCGCGGTCGCGCCAGCCGTATCGAAAAGCCGTTCTCGCACCTCACGATCGTCGTTCGTGAAGTCGAAGAAAAAGGGGAGGCCGCATAATGGGCCAGAAAGTCAATCCGATCGGTCTGCGCCTCGGCATCAACCGCACCTGGGATTCGCGCTGGTTCGCGAACACCGGCGAGTACGGCAAGCTGCTGCATGAAGACATCAAGATCCGCAAGTATCTTGAGAAGGAACTCAAGCAGGCTGCGATCTCCAAGGTTGTGATCGAGCGCCCCCACAAGAAGTGCCGCGTCACCATCCATGCGGCGCGCCCGGGTCTGATCATCGGCAAGAAGGGCGCCGACATCGAGAAGCTTCGCAAGAAGCTGATGGAGATGACGAAGTCCGAGACGCACCTCAACATCGTTGAAGTGCGCAAGCCGGAAATCGACGCGACCCTGGTCGCCCAGTCGATCGCCCAGCAGCTCGAGCGCCGTATCGCGTTCCGCCGCGCCATGAAGCGCGCCGTTCAGTCGGCGATGCGCCTCGGTGCCGAAGGCATCCGCATCAACTGCGCCGGCCGTCTCGGCGGCGCCGAGATCGCGCGCATGGAATGGTACCGCGAAGGCCGCGTGCCGCTGCATACGCTGCGCGCCGATGTCGATTACGGCACGGCCGAGGCGAACACGGCTTACGGCATCTGCGGCGTCAAGGTCTGGGTGTTCAAGGGCGAAATCCTCGAGCACGATCCGATGGCTTCGGAGCGTCGCGCGACCGAGGGTGATGCTGCGCATGGCGGTGGTGGTGATCGCGAACGCGGTCGTCGTCGCGAAAACGCCTGATTATTTAGGAATTTGGAGTTAGAACGATGCTGCAGCCAAAGCGCACAAAGTTCCGCAAGCAGTTCAAGGGCCGTATCCATGGTACCGCAAAGGGCGGCACCAACCTGGATTTCGGTGGTTTCGGGCTGAAGGCGCTTGAGCCGAACCGCGTCACCGCGCGTGAGATCGAGGCGGCCCGCCGCGCGATCACTCGTGAGATGAAGCGTGCCGGCCGCGTGTGGATCCGCATTTTCCCTGACGTGCCGGTGACGTCGAAGCCGACTGAAGTGCGCATGGGCAAGGGCAAGGGCGCTGTCGATTACTGGGCGGCGCGCGTCAAGCCGGGCCGCATCATGTTCGAGATCGACGGCGTCAACGAAGAAACCGCCCGTGAGGCGCTGCGTCTCGGCGCGGCCAAGCTCTCGGTCAGGACGCGCTTCGTACAGCGCATCGCAGAATAAGGACGGGCTGATCATGAAAGCCGAAGACATCCGGACCAAGACCCAGGACCAGTTGACCGACGATCTGGCCAGCCTGAAGAAGGAGCAGTTCAACCTGCGCTTCCAGAAGGCCACCGGCCAGCTCGAGAAGACCGCGCGCGTGAGGCAGGTCCGCAAGGACATTGCGCGTATCAAGACCATCGCTGCGGAAAAGTCCGCAGCCAAGAAGGCTTAAGGACGAAAACCATGCCAAAGCGCATTCTGCAGGGCACTGTCGTCAGCGACAAGAACGAGAAGACGGTAGTCGTCAAGGTCGAACGGCGCTTCACGCATCCCGTGATGAAGAAGACCGTGCGCATGACAAAGAAGTACAAGGCGCACGACGAGAACAACGCCCACAAGGTCGGCGACCAGGTGTTCATCCAGGAATCGAAGCCGATCTCCAAGGACAAGCGCTGGATCGTCGTGTCTTCGGACCAGGCATAAACAACGAATTTTGGACAGACCGGGGAGGGGCTTTGAGCCCGTCCCGTTAGAAAAGAAGAAGGCGGCCAGTCATGATTCAGATGCAAACAAACCTCGACGTCGCGGATAATTCCGGCGCGCGTCGTGTCATGTGCATCAAGGTGCTGGGCGGCTCGAAGCGGAAATACGCTTCCGTGGGCGACATCATCGTGGTGTCCATCAAGGAAGCCATTCCGCGCGGCCGCGTTAAGAAGGGCGATGTGATGAAGGCGGTCGTGGTTCGCACGGCCAAGGACATCCGCCGCCCGGACGGCAGCGTGATCCGTTTCGACAAGAACGCGGCCGTTCTCGTCGACAACAAGAAAGAGCCGATCGGCACGCGTATCTTCGGACCGGTTCCGCGCGAACTCCGCGCCAAGAACCACATGAAGATCATCTCGCTCGCGCCTGAAGTGCTGTAAGGAGCCGGACCAATGCAAAAGATTAGAAAAGGCGACAAGGTCGTCGTGCTGGCCGGCAAGGACAAGGGCCATTCGGGCGAAGTCCTCTCGGTTCAGCCGAAGGAAGACACCGCGCTGGTGCGCGGCGTCAACATGATCCGTCGTCACCAGAAGCAGTCCCAGTCCCAAGAGGGCGGGATCATCACCAAGGAAGCGCCGATCCAGCTGTCGAACATCGCGCTGGCCGACCCCAAGGATGGCAAGCCGACCCGCGTCGGTTTCATCTTCCAGAAGGACGGCAAGAAGGTGCGCGTCGCCAAGCGCTCGGGAGAAGTCATCAATGGCTAAGGCTCAAACCACGAAGCCCAAGGCTGAAAGCAAACAGTCCAAGGCCCAGAACACGCCGCGCCTCAAGCAGGTCTACAACGAGACCATCCGCAAGGCGTTGCAGGAGCAGTTCGGCTACGACAACGAGATGCAGGTTCCGCGCATCGACAAGATCGTGCTGAACATGGGCGTCGGCGAAGCGACCGCAGATTCGAAGAAGCCTTCGATCGCGGCCGAAGACCTTGCGATGATCGCCGGCCAGAAGGCCGTCGTCACCCGTGCCCGCAACTCCATCGCCGGCTTCAAGGTCCGCGAGAAGATGCCGATTGGCGCCAAGGTCACGCTGCGCAAGGAACGCATGTACGAGTTCCTCGACCGCCTCGTGAACATCGCACTGCCGCGCGTCCGCGACTTCCGCGGACTCAATCCGAAGAGCTTCGATGGCCGTGGCAACTACGCCATGGGCATCAAGGAACACATCGTGTTCCCGGAGATCAACTACGACAAGGTTGATCAGATCTGGGGCATGGACGTCATCGTTTGTACGACTGCGAAGACGGACGACGAAGCCAGGGCATTGCTCAAGGCCTTCAACTTCCCCTTCCGCCAGTAACGGCAGCGAGAAAAGGAAAAATCTGAAATGGCAAAGACCAGCTCAGTCGAGAAGAACAACAGGCGCCGCAAGCTTGCTGACCAGTACGGTCCCAAGCGCGCTGCCCTGAAGGCGATCATCATGGACCAGTCCAAGCCGATGGAGGAGCGCTTCCGCGCTCAGCTGAAGCTTGCTGCCCTGCCGCGCAACTCGGCCAAGATCCGCATCCGCAACCGCTGTGAAGTGACGGGGCGTCCGCGCGCCTACTATCGCAAGCTCAAAGTATCGCGCATCGCGCTCCGTGATCTCGGCAATAACGGCCAGATCCCGGGCCTGGTCAAGTCGAGCTGGTAAGGAGGACATAACATGTCATTGAGCGATCCTCTCGGCGATATGCTGACCCGCATCCGCAACGCGTATGGCCGCAAGAAGTCGAGCGTTTCGACGCCGGCCTCGCGCCTGCGTGCCCGCGTCCTCGACGTGCTGAAGGCTGAAGGCTATATCCGCGACTACAGCCAGACCGACTTCGACAACGGCAAGTCCGAAATCGAAATCGAGCTGAAGTATTTCGACGGTGCGCCCGTCGTGCGCGAAATCGCCCGCGTCTCGAAGCCGGGCCGTCGCGTTTACGTGTCGGCCAAGTCGATCCCGCACGTCGCCAACGGCCTCGGCATCGCCATCCTTTCGACGCCGAAAGGCGTGATGGCCGACCACGAAGCCCGCGAGCAGAACGTCGGCGGCGAGATCCTCTGCCAGATCTTCTGATCTGGCAGCTGACCCGCAAAGTGGAATCCGGTCTTCGGATCGTTTCCGAAGACAGAGACCTGAAACAAGAGAAGTGACGAGGACAACAAAATGTCTCGTATTGGAAAGAAACCCGTTTCGCTGCCGCAGGGCGTGACCGCGACCGTCAACGGCCAGACCGTGACGGCGAAGGGCCCCAAGGGCGAGCTGAAGTTCGTGGTGAACGACGAAGTGCTGGTCAAGATGGAAGGCAGCGAGATCGCTGTCCAGCCGCGCGACCAGACCAAGACCGCCCGCTCCAAGTGGGGCATGTCGCGCACGCAGATCGTCAACATCCTGCAGGGCGTCAAGGACGGTTTTGAGAAGAAGCTCGAGATCACCGGCGTCGGCTATCGCGCAGCACTTCAGGGCAAGAACCTGCAGCTGGCTCTTGGCTTCAGCCATGACGTCGTTTACGAGACGCCGGCTGGCATCACCATCACTGTGCCGAAGCCGACGGAAATCACCGTGACCGGCATCGACAAGCAGCAGGTCGGCCAGGTTGCCGCGGAGATCCGCGAATACCGTGGTCCCGAGCCCTACAAGGGCAAGGGTGTGCGCTACGCCGGCGAGAAGATCGTCCGCAAGGAAGGCAAGAAGAAGTAAGTTTAACGCCGCGGGGAGCGGTCGCGGGAGGCGCTTTCGCCTACCGCATATGGCGGCCCCCGTTTTTTGAAGGCAAGGAAGACTATTATGGCCGACAAGGAATCCATCCAGCGCCGCGCGCAGCGCGTCCGCCGCCAGATCAAGAAGGTCGCCGGCGAGCGTCCGCGTCTGTCGGTGCACCGCACGTCGAAGAACATCTACGTCCAGGTCATTGACGACGCCAAGGGCCACACCATCGCTGCCGCCTCCACGCTCGAGAAGGACTTCAAGGGTTCGCTCAAGACTGGCGCCGACACGGCCGCAGCCGCCGCGATCGGCAAGCTGATCGCCGAGCGCGCTTCAAAGGCCGGCGTCAAGGAAGTCGTCTTCGATCGCGGACCGTACATCTATCACGGCCGCGTCAAGGCGCTCGCCGAGGCTGCGCGCGAAGGTGGTCTGAGCTTCTAATTGCTTGATCCCGAAAAGTTGCAGACTTTTCGGATAAGATCATGCAAAGGAGAGAAATTCACCGCCGGTGACCCGAATGAGGCTCCGGCAAACAGCAACCCGTGCTTCCGGAAAAGAACAAGGAACAGGATATGGCACAGGAACGTAGGGATGGCGGCCGCGGCCGCGATCGTGAAGAGCGCGATGACGGCATGGTGGACAAGCTCGTCCACATCAACCGCGTCGCCAAGGTCGTCAAGGGCGGCCGTCGCTTCGGTTTTGCTGCGCTCGTCGTCGTCGGCGACCAGAAGGGCCGCGTCGGCTTTGGTCACGGCAAGGCGCGCGAAGTGCCGGAAGCGATCCGCAAGGCTACCGAATCGGCAAAGCGCGACATGATCTTCGTGCCGCTGCGCTCGGGCCGCACGCTGCACCACGACGTCGAGGGACGCTGGGGCGCCGGACGCGTGCTGCTGCGCGCTGCCAAGCAGGGTACCGGCATCATCGCCGGCGGCCCGATGCGCGCTGTCTTCGAGACGCTCGGCATGCATGACGTGGTCGCCAAGTCGATGGGTTCGTCGAACCCCTACAACATGGTTCGCGCCACGTTCGACGCGCTGAAGAGCCAGATGCATCCCAAGGATGTGGCTGCCGCGCGCGGCATCAAGTATTCGACCCTTCAGGCCCGCCGCGGCACCGCCGTTGCGGCTGAAGAATAGTCGATCTGACCAGGGATTTTGACCATGGCCAAGAAAGCAACCAAGACCATCACCGTTGAGCAGATCGGTTCGCCGATCCGCCGCCCGAAGGAACAGCGCGCGACGCTGGTCGGCCTCGGCCTCAACAAGATGCACAAGCAGCGCACGCTGGAGGACACTCCCTCGGTGCGCGGCATGATCGCCGCCGTCCAGCATCTCGTCCGCGTCGTGGACGAGGGCTGAGCAAAAGCGCAGGAGAACCCAGATGAAACTCACCGATCTGCGTGACAATGAAGGCGCGACGCACTCCAAGAAGCGTCTCGGCCGTGGCATCGGCTCCGGCTCGGGCAAGACCGGCGGTCGCGGCGTCAAGGGCCAGAAGGCGCGTTCCGGCGTCGCCATCAACGGCTTCGAGGGTGGCCAGATGCCGCTCTACCGGCGCCTGCCGAAGCGTGGCTTCAACAACATCTTCGCCAAGAGCTTTGTCGTCGTGTCGCTGGCCCGTATCCAGACGGCGCTCGATGCCAAGAAGCTCGACGCCAAGGCGACCGTGACGGCCGAGGCACTCGTCGCCGCCGGCGTCATCCGACGCGTCAAGGACGGCGTTCGTATCCTGTCGGACGGCGAGCTCAAGGCAAAGCTGGCATTCGACGTCGCCGGCGCTTCGAAGGCTGCGATCGAGAAGATCGAAAAGGCCGGCGGTTCGGTCAAGCTGCCGGAGCAGGCTGCTGCCGAGTAACGGCAAATTTGAAGCGCGCTTGGCAGGAACGGCCTCCGTTTTTGCTCACGATTGCGCTTTGATCCGATCAATTAAGCGGCCGCGTCAACGCGGCCGCTTGCATGTTGAGAGCCCGGAGCTTATCTCGTGAGCTTCGGTGAAACGCGCCGCCTGAGCTGCGGGCATCGAGCGTGATCAAGCGGAGAATCAGGCATGGCTTCGGCTGCTGAACAACTAGCCTCGAATCTGAATTTTGCGGCCTTCGCCAAGGCGGAGGACCTGAAGAAGCGAATCTGGTTCACCATCGGCGCGCTGCTCGTCTATCGTCTCGGTACCTATATCCCGCTGCCCGGTATCAACCCGGATGCCTTCGCGCAGGCCTTCTCTTCGCAGGCCAAGGGCGTGCTCGGCATGTTCAACATGTTTGCCGGCGGTGCCGTGCAGCGCATGGCGATCTTCGCGCTCGGGATCATGCCTTACATCTCGGCCTCCATCATCATGCAGCTTATGACCTCGGTCATCCCGTCGCTGGAAGCGCTGAAGAAGGAAGGCGAGCAGGGCCGCAAGGTCATCAACCAGTACACGCGGTACGGCACGGTTCTGCTGGCGCTGGTGCAGGCCTACGGCATTTCGGTCGGTCTGGAAGGCGGTAACGGCATCGTCAACGATCCCGGCATGTTCTTCCGCATCTCGACCGTCGTCACGCTGGTCGGCGGCACCATGTTCCTGATGTGGCTGGGCGAGCAGATCACCGCGCGCGGCATCGGTAACGGCATTTCGCTGATCATCTTCTCCGGCATTGTCGCTGGCCTGCCACGTGCCATTTCCGGCACGCTGGAACTCGGCCGGACCGGCGCCTTGTCGACCGGGCTGATCCTGGCGCTCATCGTGCTGGCCATCGTCGTCATCGCACTCATCGTCTTCTTCGAGCGCGCGCAGCGCCGCCTGCTGATCCAGTATCCGAAGCGCCAGGTCGGCAACCGCATGTTCCAGGGCGACACCTCGCACCTGCCGCTGAAGCTCAACACGTCGGGCGTCATTCCGCCGATCTTCGCGTCGTCGCTGCTGTTGCTGCCGGCAACGGTTGCCGGCTTCTCGCAGTCGACGAACCTGCCGGCGTGGGCAAGCACGGTGCTCGCCTCGCTCGGCCACGGCCAACCGCTCTACATGCTGTTTTATGCGGGCATGATCGTGTTCTTCGCCTTCTTCTATACGGCGATCGTCTTCAATCCCAAGGACACAGCCGACCAGCTCAAGAAGCATTCCGGCTTCATTCCCGGCTACCGTCCGGGTGAGCGCACCGCCGATTACATCGACTATGTCCTGACGCGCATCACCGTCGTCGGCGCCATCTATCTGGTGCTGGTGTGCCTGCTGCCCGAATTCCTGATTTCGGCGACTGGCGTACCATTCTATCTCGGTGGCACATCGCTTCTGATCGTGGTCAGTGTAACCCTCGATACGGTGGCGCAGATTCAGGGTCACCTGATCGCGCACCAGTATGAGGGCCTGATCAAGAAGTCGAAGTTGCGCGGGGGGAAGAAGGCCAGATGAGATTGATATTGCTTGGGCCGCCAGGAGCGGGCAAGGGGACGCAAGCACAAAGACTGGTAGACAGACACGGCATACCTCAGCTGTCGACGGGCGACATGCTGCGGGCCGCCGTGCAGGCCGGCACCGAAGTCGGCAAGCGCGCCAAGGCGGTGATGGATGCCGGCGAGCTGGTTTCCGACGCCATCGTCAACGCCATCGTGGCCGAGCGCATCGATCAGCCAGATTGCGCCAACGGCTTCATCCTCGACGGCTATCCGCGCACGTTGGTGCAAGCCGATGCGGTTGAATCGATGCTTGCCGAGCGCGGCATTGGCCTCGACGCCGTGATCGAGTTCGTTGTCGACGACAAGGCGCTGGTCGGCCGTATCGTCAAGCGGGCCGAAGATGCCAAGGCCGCCGGCCAGCCGGTGCGCAAGGACGACAACCCGGTGGTGTTCGAAGAGCGCCTGCGGGAATATTACAAGAAGACCGCGCCGCTGATCGGCTATTACTACGCCAAACGCAGGCTGAAGAGCGTCGACGGCATGGCCGGCATCGACACTGTGACAGCAGAGATCGAAGCGCTGCTCACGGCAGTGACGCGGGAGACCGTTACGGCAAAGTAAAGATTGCGCTTGACTGGAACGGTTCGCTGGGTTATGGCGGCCCGTCTTCCTATCAGGCATGAGGCTTGCTTGTCCGCAAGGGCAAGGCAGCCGCATTGAAACTAGGAAACTCCCGCATGGGCCGGCCTCCACCGGACGCGGGGTAATTTGAACAGCGCCGGGCCTACCTTTTGAAGGTTGGCCGGCCCACATGGAGAAGAAAAGAATATGGCTCGTATAGCCGGCGTCAACATTCCGACCAACAAGCGCGTCGTCATTGCGCTTCAGTACATTCACGGCATTGGCAAGAAGTTCGCTCAGGAGATCGTCGACAAGGTCGGCATCCCGGCCGAGCGCCGCGTCAACCAGCTGACCGACGCGGAAGTGCTGCAGATCCGAGAGACCATCGACCGCGACTACCAGGTCGAAGGCGACCTGCGCCGCGAAGTGTCGATGAACATCAAGCGTCTGATGGACCTCGGCTGCTACCGCGGCCTGCGTCACCGCCGCTCGCTGCCGGTTCGCGGCCAGCGCACGCACACCAATGCACGCACCCGCAAGGGCCCGGCCAAGTCGATCGCCGGCAAGAAGAAGTAAGGGAGCGAATAGCGAGTAGCCGTTAGCGAGTAGGGTCCCTATTCGCTACTCCCTACTCACTACTCCCTCTCGAAGGTGGAGCCGCTGGCATTACGGCGGTGTAGAGATCAACTGAAAGGACTATCATGGCCAAGGAAGCCGCTCGTGTTCGCCGTCGCGAACGCAAGAACATCTCGTCGGGCGTTGCCCACGTCAATTCGACCTTCAACAACACGATGATCACCATCACCGACGCGCAGGGCAATTCCATTGCCTGGTCGTCGGCCGGTGCCCAGGGCTTCAAGGGATCGCGCAAGTCGACCCCGTTTGCCGCCCAGATGGCTGCCGAAGACGTCGCCAAGAAGGCCCAGGAACACGGCATGCGCATGCTCGAAGTCGAGGTCTGCGGGCCCGGCTCCGGTCGTGAATCGGCGCTTCGCGCCCTGCAGGCGGCCGGCTTCACCATCACCTCGATCCGTGATGTGACGCCGATCCCGCACAATGGCTGCCGCCCGCGCAAGAAGCGCCGCGTCTAAAGATTTATTGAACGCCACGCGAGCGCTTAAGCGCGCTCCTCCGGGGCATTCCAGGTCGCCCGCCACGATTGGATGGTGGCGGGTCAACGGAAGGAAAGCATCATGATCCAGAAAAATTGGCAGGAACTGATCAAGCCGAACAAGATCGAGTTCTCGTCGAAGAAGAAGACGCTGACCACGCTGGTCGCCGAGCCGCTGGAGCGCGGTTTTGGCCTGACGCTCGGCAACGCGCTGCGCCGCGTGCTTTTGTCTTCGCTGCGCGGTGCGGCTGTGACCGCCGTGCAGATCGACGGCGTTCTGCATGAATTCTCGTCCATCGCCGGTGTGCGTGAAGACGTGACCGACATCGTGCTCAACATCAAGGAAATCGCCATCCGCATGGAAGGCGATGGTCCCAAGCGCATGGTCGTTCGCAAGCAGGGCCCGGGCGCGGTTCTGGCCGGCGACATCCAGACGGTTGGCGACGTCGAGATCCTCAACCCCGACCACGTCATCTGCACGCTGGACGAAGGCGCTGAAATCCGCATGGAATTCACCGTCGACACCGGCAAGGGCTACGTGCCGGCAGAGCGCAACCGCGCCGAAGACGCGCCGATCGGACTTATCCCGGTCGACAGCCTGTATTCGCCGGTCAAGAAGGTCTCCTACAAGGTCGAAAATACCCGCGAGGGCCAGGTTCTCGACTATGACAAGCTGACCATGACCATCGAGACCGACGGGTCGATCTCGGGCGAGGACGCGGTGGCATTCGCTGCCCGCATCCTGCAGGACCAGCTTGGCCTGTTCGTCAACTTCGACGAGCCGCAGAAGGAAGTCGCCGCCGAAGCCGTCACCGAGCTCGCTTTCAACCCGGCGCTGCTCAAGAAGGTCGACGAGCTCGAGCTTTCGGTGCGTTCGGCCAACTGCCTGAAGAACGACAACATCGTCTACATCGGCGATCTCATCCAAAAGACCGAAGCCGAGATGCTGCGCACCCCGAACTTCGGCCGCAAGTCGCTGAACGAGATCAAGGAAGTCTTGGCGGCGATGGGCCTGCACCTCGGCATGGAAGTGCCGGACTGGCCGCCGGAAAACATCGAAGACCTCGCCAAGCGTTACGAAGACCAATATTGAGCATGAATTCCAAGGATCGGCGGCGAGAGCCGCTCGATCCGACGGTCATGCGGAAAACCATCAGAGGCCGTGGCCTCTTGAACAACTGAAGAAGGAAAAGAGCCATGCGCCACGGTTTTAAGGGCCGCCGCTTCGCCCGCAGCATCAGCCATCGCAAGTCGATGTTCGCCAATCTCGCCGTCTCGCTGATCGAGCACGAGCAGATCGTCACCACCCTGCCGAAGGCGAAGGATCTGCGTCCGATCGTCGAGAAGCTGGTGACGCTCGGCAAGCGCGGCGATCTGCACGCCCGCCGCCAGGTCATCGCCCAGATCGGCAATGAAGGCGTCGTCAAGCGCCTGTTCGACACCATCGCGCCGCGCTATGCCAGCCGCAATGGCGGCTACCTGCGCATCATGAAGGCGGGCTTCCGCCACGGTGACAATGCCGCCATGGCTGTCATCGAGTTCGTCGACCGCGACCCCGACGCCAAGGGCGCCGGCGACCGTGCTCGCCTCGAAGCCGAAGGCGCCAATGAGGAAACCGCGGCCGCATAAGGCTCGGGTTTTCCAGGAATGACTTCAAGGGGCCCTCGGGCCCCTTTTTCGTTTGCCGGTGCTTGTCGCCTGTCGGCCAAGGTCAGGTAGTCGCTTCCGCTTAACAGCGTCCAATTGAACGCCCCCGGTATCTCTTCAGTCTTCGGGTAAGGATACGAATAGATACTCTCGAGGGCGGCTCGGGAGTCGATCTCGACCACCAATCGCGACGTGAGAGATCGGCTCAAATACGTTTCAGCGTCTTGGCCACCCTTCAAGGTGGCATCGACGCGAAAGTGCATCTGAATCGATCCCGCACAGATGTTCAGCAAGATATCAGAGCCGGAATCCGCGTAAAATATTTTGACCTGATCTGGGGCCCATAGGCCGGCACCCAGGAATTGCGATGGTTTTGTCTGTCCGCTGAGCCCATCCAGCGAAAGCGCAAGGCGATCGGTGAGAACCTCCATGTCGCCTTTCAGGTAACCGGCGTCTTCGATCTGAAACCAGTTCATCTGGCCAGGCGCCTCCACATCAAAGGAAATTTCGAGCTTTCCGAATGTCCAGTAATCCGGATCGGCCTGCTCAGGCGCGCCGAGCACTTCGACAACCTCGCTCATTGTCATGTCAGGGGAGATCGCGCCCAGTTTGCCGGTCTTCAAAAAGTCACGGAATGACACCAGTTGTCTTTTCATGAGGGCCCGACGAGGTTTTCGCTTTCAAATTCAGCTCTAGCTGTTTTTGCTGCTTAAAATAATCGGATTCAGCAGCTTAGCCTTTCATTTTGCACAATCGTCGGGACAATGCGCCCGAACTCGCCTTGGAGGATTCGCGAATGCGCGCCAAAAGACTGTCCCTTGTTCTGCTCTGCGCATTCACGGTGTTCGCAGCCGCACCGGCAGTCCGGCAGGCATTGGCCGAGGACGCCGCCAAGCCGGCGGACCCGGGCCTGTCCGATGTGCTGACCGACCTCCTGCATGGCGTCGAGGGCGAGAACGGCACCGCCGGTCCCGACAAGCGCGTGCCGTTCGGCCGCGAGGAGGTGCAGCTGTCGTTTGCGCCGCTGGTCAAGCAGACGGCGCCCGCCGTGGTCAATGTCTACGCCTCGCAGACGGCGAAGGTGACGTCGCCCTTCGACGGCGATCCTTTCTTCGAGGAATTTTTCGGCCGCGCGCAGCCGCGCGCGCAATCCTCGCTCGGCTCGGGCGTGCTGGTTGACCCGAGCGGCGTGGTCGTCACCAATTTCCACGTCATCAAGGATGCCGACGAGGTCAAGGTGGCGACCGCGGACGGGCGCGAATTCACCTCGAAGGTCATGCTCAAGGACGAGACGCTTGACCTTGCCGTGCTCAAGATCACGTCCGACAAGCCGTTTCCGGTGATCGCCATCGGCGATTCCGACGCGCTCGAGGTCGGCGACTTGGTGCTGGCCATCGGCAACCCGTTCGGCGTCGGTCAGACCACCACCAGCGGCATTGTTTCGGCGCTTGCCCGCAGCCATATCGGCGTTTCGGATTCGGGCTACTTTATCCAGACGGACGCTGCCATCAATCCCGGCAATTCCGGCGGCGCGCTGATCAACATGGGTGGCCAGCTGGTCGGCATCAACACCGCCATCTACAGCCGCAGCGGCGGCTCGATCGGCATCGGCTTCGCCATCCCCGCCAACATGGTGCGGGCCTTTGCCGATGCGGCCAAGGCCGGGCTCGATTTCTTCGAGCGGCCGTATATCGGCGCCGAGTTCGAGGCGGTGACGCCGCAGATCGCCGAATCGCTTGGCATGGAGAAGCCGACCGGCGCGCTGGTGTCGTCGGTAGAGGAGGCCGGACCGGCGGCGAAGGCAGGGTTGAAGCCCGGCGATGTCGTGCTGCAGCTTAACGGCACGACCGTCGAAGGCATCGAGGCGCTCGACTACCGCATGGCGACGCTGTCGATCGGCACCAAGGCGACCTTCGCCATCCTGAGCAAAGGCCAGCAGGCGACGATGGAGATTGCGCTGGAGCGCGCGCCGGAGGGCGCCAAAGCCTCGGAAGTGACGCTGCATGGCCGCAGCCCGTTCTCCGGCGCCAAGGTGGCGGAACTGTCGCCCAGGCTCGCCCAGCGGCTTGGCCTGCGCACCGACCTCAAGGGCGTCACGGTGGTAGACATCAACCGCGATTCGCCAGCCGCCGATTTCGGCTTCCAACCGGGCGACATTGTGCGGGAGGTAAACGGCACGGCGGTCGATACCGCGGCTACACTGGCGCAGCTTGCCCAGCAGGATACGCGCTGGTGGCGCTTTACCGTCGAGCGTGGCGGGCAGATACTGCGCCAGGTGTTGCGCTATTAAGCCGACTGCCCCATCTGCGGGCGATCAGCTCCAACCAGAAGACCTACATGGCCGATCTGTTCAGCGTCGATGAACCGGAAAGAGCGCCCCCCGAGGATCTCTCCAAAGGTCTTCGGCCGCTCGCCGATCGGCTGCGTCCGAAAAACCTTGGCGAAGTCGTCGGCCAGGAGCATCTGACCGGGACCGACGGCGCGCTGACGCGACTGATCAATTCCGGTTCGCTCGGCTCGATGATTTTTTGGGGGCCGCCGGGTACCGGAAAAACCACCGTGGCGCGGCTGTTGGCCGGCGAAACCAGTCTTGCCTTCGAGCAGATATCGGCCGTGTTTTCCGGCGTCGCCGACCTGAAGAAAGTGTTCGAGGCAGCAAAACTGCGCCGCGCCAATGGCCGCCAGACGCTGCTCTTCGTCGACGAAATCCACCGCTTCAACCGTGCCCAGCAGGATTCTTTCCTGCCGGTCATGGAGGACGGGACAGTCGTGCTGGTTGGCGCCACAACCGAGAACCCGTCCTTCGAACTCAACGCCGCTTTGTTGTCCCGCGCGCGGGTCATGGTTTTTCATTCGCTTGGCGAGGACAGCATCGCCAAGCTGATGACGCGGGCCGAGGAGACGGAGGGCAGGGCGCTGCCGCTCGACGACGAGGCGCGGGCGATGCTCATCCGCATGAGCGATGGCGACGGCCGTGCCTCGCTGACGCTCGCAGAGGAAGTCTGGCGTGCCGCCAAACCTGGCGAGGTTTTCGATCCCGAAGGGCTGCAGCGCATCGTCCAGCGCCGCGCGCCGATCTACGACAAGGGCCAGGACGGTCACTACAATCTGATCTCGGCGCTGCACAAATCGGTGCGCGGATCCGATCCCGACGCGGCTCTCTACTATCTCGCCCGCATGTTCGACGCCGGCGAGGATCCGCTCTATCTCGGCCGCCGGCTGGTGCGCATGGCGATGGAGGATATCGGGCTGGCCGACCCTCAGGCGCTGGTCGTGGCCAACGCCGCCAAGGACGCCTACGACTATCTGGGCTCGCCCGAAGGCGAACTCGCCTTCGCCGAGGCGACCGTCTATCTCGCCACAGCGCCCAAATCCAACGCCGTCTATACTGCGTTCAAGACCGCCACGCGGGCGGCGAAGGAGTTCGGTTCGCTGCTGCCGCCCAAGCACATCCTCAACGCGCCGACCAAGTTGATGAAAGAGGAGGACTACGGCGCCGGCTATCGCTACGATCATGACCAGCCCGACGCCTTTTCCGGCCAGGACTATTTCCCGGAAAAGATGGGTCGGCAGACATTTTACGATCCGCCTGAACGCGGCTTCGAGCGCGATATCCGGAAACGGCTGGACTATTGGGCAAAGCTGCGCAGCGAGCGGGAAAAATAGGCTGGCGCGCTGCTGCGGTTTTGACGGCCCAGGACGAAACCCTGCCATGGGGCATTCCCCCTTCAATTCTTCTCCAAGTCGCTGGTTGGCATGCTGGCGGAGGGGTCCATTCTGGCGCGATGTCACGGCATTGTGCACGGGAACAAAAAATCCTATCAAGGCGCACGGCTGGCGGGGGTCGCCGTGATTTGGCTCATGCGAACAGGATCGCGCTCCCGCGCGAACGACAATGACAAAACAAACCCGTAAGACCCTTCGCCAGGCTGTGATTGCGCTGCCGCTTCTCGCGCTAGGTTTCTACTTCATCCCGATCCTGACCACGATCTGGATCGTCTGCGGCTTGATCGACGTGCTGCGCAACGCCAACAAGAGCTGGTCGCTGTTGCGCGGCTATTTCCTCGGCAACGGCATCTTCACCTGGCTGCTGTCGCCCTTCAATCTGCTGGTCGACCTCGTCTGCTACCGCAACCCGGGCGTGTGGAAGCTTGACCAGTTTCCGCCGGACTATCAGCGCGAGGTCAACGAGGTTTTGGACGTCTTCAAGTCGCGCAAGGACGAGATCATTGCCGATATCGACGCCAATCTCGGCACGGCCAGGCGCGGCATGTATGTCTATCAGTGGTATGGCAAGCACAAGATCGACAACGTTGCCGAGTTCAACAAGGATTTCAAATACATCAAGACCATTGCCGTGTCGGTCTTCAGGGGCAAGGAATCGACCTCCTGGCATTTCGGTCCGCTGCGTCTCAGCCTGCGCATCCTCTACAATCTGCTCCCGGTGAAGGCCGAGGTTTTCGTCGAATGCAACGGCGCCAGGAACTACTGGCACGACAACCCGCTCTATATATTCGACGACACGCTGCTGCACCGCTCGGTCAACGAGTATGACGGGCACCGTTACTGCGTGTTCATGGACATCGTCCGTCCGTCGCCGTTCCCGGGCCTCATCGCCGGCCTCCTCGCCATCGTTTCGGTCACCGTCGAGCGCATCAATTCCATGTTCTACAAGAACTGGAAGATGCTGGGCTCGAGCAAGGCAAAGAAGGTCGAGACGACCTGAGAGCGTCATAAAGGCCGTCATGTTCAATCTGCTTCTCGTTGTGGTCGGCGGCGGCATCGGTGCCGGCATTCGCCATTTGACCAATATCGGCGCGATGCGTCTCGTTGGCCCGAACTATCCCTGGGGCACGATGGTTATCAACGTCGTCGGCTCCTTTGCCATGGGCCTGTTCATTGCCACGCTGATGCGGCGTGGCGGCTCCAACGAGCTTCGGCTGTTCGTCGCCACCGGCATCTTCGGCGGCTTCACCACGTTCTCCGCTTTTTCACTCGATTTCGCGACGCTTTGGGAGCGCGGCGCGACGCTGCCGGCGCTGGGATATGCGCTTGCCAGCGTCGTTGGCGCCATCATCGCCCTGTTTCTGGGACTTTGGCTCGCAAGAACCGTATAGGCTTGGCTCCGGCACTTTTTTGAATCTAAGCTTTCTGAAAATCGATTCCGATTTTCGAGCCGATAGTGCTATTGCCCCGCTTCGAAACGGATAGATAAAAATCATGGCAGGCGTTGAACAGATCACGGTGGAGGCCGGCGAGGCGGGCATGCGGCTCGATCGCTGGTTCAAGACCCATTTCCCCGGCCTCGGCTTCGGCCATCTGCAGAAGCTGCTGCGCTCCGGTCAGATCCGCGTCGACGGTGGCCGGGTCAAGGCCGACAGCCGTGTCGAGCCGGGCCAGGTGGTGCGCGTGCCGCCGCTCGAGGTCGACAAGAAGGGCGAGAGCGCACTTACGGGTCACTCGATCCGCAACCAGGGCGATGCCGATGTGCTGGCCAAGATGCTGATCCACGAAGACCCGAAGGTCTTCGTCTTCAACAAGCCGGCCGGCCTGGCCGTGCAGGGCGGGTCGGGCGTCACCCGCAATGTCGACGACATGCTGGAGGCGTGGCGCAGCCAGAAGGGCGAGAAGCCGCGCCTGGTGCACCGGCTCGACCGCGATACGTCGGGCGTGCTGGTGGTTGCCCGCACCAGGCTTGCGGCGATGAAGCTCTCCGAGTCGTTTCGCGCACGCGAGACCAAGAAGACCTACTGGGCGCTGGTCAAGGGCGTGCCGCCCAAGCGCGAGGACAAGATATCGACCTGGCTGGTCAAGGAGCCGACCGAGGACGGCGACCGCGTGCGCGTGGCAGCCCACGGTGAAAAGGGCGCCGACCACGCCGTGTCGTACTACCGCATCATCGAGCAGGCGGCGCAGACGATGACCTGGCTGGAAATGGAGCCCTATACCGGCCGCACCCACCAGCTTCGCGTTCATGCCGCCTATATTGGCTGCCCGATCATCGGCGATCCCAAATATTTCGAGGCCGACACCAATTGGGATTTCCCAGGCGGCATTCAGAATCGCCTGCATCTGCATGCGCGCCGCATCGTCATTCCGCATCCGGACAAGGGCGTCATCGACGTCACTGCGCCGATGCCGCCGCATATGCGCCAGAGCTGGAACCTGATCGGCTTCGACGACGCCAGCGCGGAGGACTGACATTGGCTGTTGCCTCGGCATTGGATCGCCGTGACGCGGTCGATCTGGCGGCCGCTTCCATCATGGTCGGGCTGACCTTTTCCTGGGGGCTGAATTATGTCGCTGCCAAGATCTCCTATGCTGGCTTCGATCCCGTTTTCGTTTCGATCGCACGCTCCATCATCGGCGGGCTCTGCGTGCTCGGCTGGTGCTGGCTGCGCGGCATCAGGCTGTTCGGGGCCGACGGTTCGCTTGTCGCCGGCATCGTTGTCGGCGTGCTGTTCGGCGTCGAATTCCTGTGCCTCTATATCGGGCTGGAATACACGACCGTTGCCCGCAACACGCTGCTGGTCAACACCATGCCGTTCTGGGTCCTGATCGGCGGTCATTTCCTGCTTGGCGAGCGCATCAATGCGAGGAAGCTTGGCGGGCTCGTTCTCGCCTTCTGCGGCCTGGTGGCCGTGTTCTCCGACGGGATTGTCGGCGGCACGGACACGACCCTGATGGGCGACCTGCTCAGCCTCGGCTCCGGCATCCTCTGGGCGGCGACCAGCATCGTCATCAAGCGTTCGAACCTGGTCGAGACCAGCGCCGAGAAATTGCTGCTTTATCAACTGGCCGGTGCTGGCGTCGTCGGCTTCCTGGTGATGCCTTTCGCCGGCCCGCCGATCCGCAACGTCACTGCCTTGCCGACATTGGCGCTGCTGTTCCAGTCGCTCTATATTGTTGCCTTCACCTATGTGCTGTGGTTCTGGCTGCTGAGGCGCTATCCGGCATCGGGCCTGTCGAGCTTCGCCTTCCTGTCGCCAGTGTTCGGCGTGCTGTGCGGCGCTATTATTCTGGGTGAGGCGCCGACAGTCAGGATTTTTGTGGCGCTTGGGCTGATTGCCGTCGGCCTCATGATCGTCAACCGGCCGGCGCGCAAGCAGGTGCCTGGATAGAAAGTTCTACCATGCGTGACATCCTCAACGACCTCGAAGCAGGCAAGCAACTGTCCGATCCGGATCCGGTGCGCCGTGCACAGATCCAGATGAAGACGCATCTGCCGAAGCGCTTCTACAAGGACGTGTCGGTCGCGGCTGTCGAAGACGGCTTTGCCGTGCATCTCGACGGGAAGCCGGTGCGCACGCCGGGCAAGGCGCTGTTGGCGCTGCCGACCGAGAAGGCGGCACAGTTGGTAGCCGGCGAATTCGAAGCGCAAGGCGAAACCATCGACCCGGTGACGATGCCGATGCTGCGTCTGGTCAACACCGCCATTGACGGCGTCGCCAGCGACCCGCAGGCGGTGCTGGAGGACGTGTTGCGTTTCGCATCGTCCGATCTGACCTGCTACCGCGCCGACGCGCCGCAGGGGCTGGTCGAGCGCCAGAACCAGCATTGGGATCCGGTGATCGACTGGGCGAGGGCGACATTGGGGGCTCGGTTCAATCTCGCCGAGGGCATCATCCATGTCGAACAGCCGCGCGAGAGCATCGCGGTGCTCGGCGCCCATCTTGCCCAGCGCGCCGAGCCGCTGCGGCTGGCCGCAATCCATGTCATGACGTCGCTGACCGGCTCGGCGCTGCTGGCGGTTGCGGTCGACTATGGCGCACTCGACGGCGAGGCGGCCTGGGCCGCCGGCCATGTCGATGAGGACTGGCAGATCGAGCACTGGGGCCAGGATGCCGAGGCGGTGGCACGCCGTTCGGCCCGCAAGCGCGACATGATGGCCGCCGTCAGCCTGCTGGAAGCGCTTGAGAGCTGATCTCGGCTCATTGCCGCACTGCACCTAATACCAAAGTCATAAACCCAATGTCGGTCTGCCTCCGGCTGCCGCTTTCTGTCATTTTTTGCGCCGATGGCTGAGCTGAGTCTGCACTCGGAGGAGAGGCGGACGTTGAGGCGCAGCATCGAGGACAGTGGGTCTCACGGGAGGACAAATTCAATGGCAATGGCATCGACCGCCGGCGGAGCAAGCCGCGGCATGACGCGAGAGGAAAAGAAGGTCATCTTCGCCTCCTCGCTCGGCACCGTTTTCGAATGGTATGATTTCTATCTCTACGGTTCGCTCGCTGCGTTTATCGGCAGCACCTTTTTCAGCCCGACCATCCCGGAAGCGACGCGCAATATCTTCGCGCTGCTGGCTTTCGCGGCGGGGTTTCTGGTGCGCCCGTTCGGCGCGCTGCTCTTCGGCCGCATCGGTGACCTTGTTGGCCGTAAGTACACCTTCCTTGTAACCATGACGATCATGGGTCTGTCGACCTTCCTCGTCGGCTTGCTGCCTGGCTATGCAACGCTGGGCCTCGCTGCTCCAGTGATCCTGATCGTCCTGCGCATGCTGCAGGGTCTGGCGCTTGGCGGCGAATATGGTGGTGCGGCGACCTATGTCGCCGAGCACGCGCCAGACAACCGGCGTGGCTACTACACCTCATGGATCCAGACAACGGCGACGCTCGGTCTGTTCCTGTCGCTGGTCGTTATCCTGATCGTGCAGGCCTCGTTGAGCAAAGAAACCTACGCGGCCTGGGGCTGGCGTATTCCGTTCATCGTCTCCTTCCTGCTGCTCGCCATTTCTGTCTGGATTCGTCTGTCGCTGTCAGAATCGCCGACTTTCCAGCGCATGAAGGATGAGGGCAAAGGCTCCAAGGCGCCGCTCACGGAAGCTTTCGGTCAATGGAAAAATGCCAAGATTGCGCTGCTGGCGCTTCTCGGCTTGACCGCTGGCCAAGCCGTGGTCTGGTACAACGGCCAATTCTACGCCTTGTTCTTCCTCACGAACGTGCTGAAAGTCGACGCGCAGTCGGTCAACATCATGATCGCCATTGCACTGGCGATCGGTTCGATTTTCTTCGTCGTCTTCGGCTGGCTCTCTGACAAGATCGGCCGCAAGCCGATCATCATGGCGGGTCTGGCACTGGCCATCGTCTGCACCTTCCCACTGTTCAAGGCGCTGACCTGGGCCGCCAATCCGGCGCTCGCCACGGCCCAGCAGACTACGCGCGCGACGGTCACCGCTGCACCCGGCGACTGCAGGTTCCAGTTCAATCCGGTTGGTACGGCGAAATTCACGACGTCCTGCGACATCGCGACCTCGTTCCTGACCAAGAACTCGGTGCCTTACGATGTGGTTTCGACCGCAGCCCCTGGCACGGCCGCCTCGGTCAAGATCGGCAATGAGACGGTTGAGTCCTACGATGCCATCGCCGCCGGCGATCAGGCCAAGGCCAAGGACGCCGCCTTCGTCAAGGCGGTCAACATGTCGCTGAAGGACAGTGGCTATCCCTTGAAGCGCGCGCCAGCGAAAGTGACCGACCAGAAGCTCGATGCTTTCATTGCGGCCAACCCGGAGCTCAAGCTCGACGCCGTTGCGATCCGCGCCGGCGAGAAGGCCACAGT
This sequence comes from Mesorhizobium sp. 128a, assembly GCF_053848025.1. Taxonomy (NCBI): domain Bacteria; kingdom Pseudomonadati; phylum Pseudomonadota; class Alphaproteobacteria; order Hyphomicrobiales; family Phyllobacteriaceae; genus Mesorhizobium; species Mesorhizobium sp. 128a. Next base: position 24,339 of record NZ_JBSPKY010000006.1, read on the forward strand.
TCCGACCGAGCAGGCGGTGAAGGATAAGCTGCTGACTGCCGAAGAGGCAGCAGGGGCGACCGAGGTAACCGTCTACAGCATAGCGGGAGGCGGCGCCTTTGCCATGTTCGCCGACCCGGCGGCGGTGAATTGGCCGATGACGATCGGTATCCTGTTCATCCTCGTGATCTTCGTCACGATGGTCTACGGGCCGATTGCCGCGATCCTGGTCGAGATGTTCCCGACCCGCATCCGCTACACCGGCATGTCGCTGCCCTATCACATCGGCAATGGCTGGTTCGGCGGCCTGTTGCCAGCGACGGTGTTCGCCCTCAGCGCCTACAAGGGCGATATCTATTACGGCCTCTGGTATCCAGTGGTGATTGCGGCGATGACGCTGGTCATCGGCATGATCTTCGTCAAGGATACTCTGGGAACCGACCTGCACGCCAAGCAGTAGCCAGGCAGCTCCAGTATGAAACGAAAAAGCCCGGCGCGAGCGATCGCGCCGGGTTTTTCAATTGTCGGGCTTTCCAGCTGTTGGCCCGGATAACGGCTAGCTCTTGCGGGGCTGCTCGGTTTCCGCGATGGCGGCCTCATGATACCAGGCCTCGCCATAGGCCAAGGGGTGATCGCGCAAGGACGCAAGCTCTGCCGCGAACTTAGCCTTGACGCCTAAATTTGAGGCAGCCGATCGCGCTGCCAGCGGGAACATCAGGATTTTTGCCGACGGGCGGGCCGAGGTGATTTCCATGTCGGTCTCCTTTCTTCTGAGGACCGTGGTCGATTCATCTTTTCACCAAGGTAGGTCCTGCAATCCGTTTAGGCAAGATGCCTAAAGAAAGATCAGTATTTGCCGGTTATTTAAGCAAATTCTGACTTTGATCGATCCCGACGCATTGGTTAGACGGCTTGGTAGGATCGTTGGGGCGCATGGGCATTTTTGACGCACCCCGGCCAACGGAAATGGCACATGACTTGCATTTTATCGACCGGCAGCCGGCGGCTGGATGGCTCGGCATCCGCCGCACTGTCCAGCTTCGGTGATCTAGCAACGAGAGGCTCTAGAATGACGAAATACAAGCTCGAGTATATCTGGCTCGATGGTTACACGCCGGTCCCCAATCTTCGCGGAAAGACCCAGATCAAGGAGTTCGCCGAGTTCCCGACGCTCGAGCAGCTGCCGCTGTGGGGTTTTGATGGCTCCTCGACGCAGCAGGCCGAAGGCCACAGCTCCGACTGCGTGCTGAAGCCGGTCGCCGTGTTCCCCGATCCGGCCCGCACCAATGGCGTGCTGGTGATGTGCGAAGTGATGATGCCCGATGGCGTGACGCCGCACGTGTCCAACAAGCGCGCCACCATCCTCGACGATGAAGGCGCCTGGTTCGGCTTCGAGCAGGAATATTTCTTCTACAAGGACGGCCGTCCGCTCGGCTTCCCCGAGAGCGGCTATCCGGCGCCGCAGGGCCCGTACTACACCGGCGTCGGCTATTCGAATGTCGGCCCGGTCGCGCGCCAGATCGTCGAGGAACATCTCGACCAGTGCCTCGCCGCCGGCATCAACCATGAAGGCATCAACGCCGAAGTGGCGAAGGGCCAGTGGGAATTCCAGATCTTCGGAAAGGGTTCCAAGAAGGCCGCCGACCAGATGTGGATGGCCCGCTATCTCTTGCAGCGCCTGACCGAAAAGTACGAGATCGACATCGAGTACCACTGCAAGCCGCTCGGCGACACCGACTGGAACGGGTCGGGCATGCACGCCAACTTCTCGACCGCCTATATGCGCGAAGTCGGCGGCAAGGCCTATTTCGAAGCGCTGATGGCTCAATTCGACAAGAACCTGATGGATCACATCGCCGTCTACGGCCCGGACAACGACAAGCGCCTGACCGGCAAGCACGAGACCGCGCCGTGGAACCGGTTCAGCTACGGCATTGCCGACCGCGGTGCCTCGATCCGCGTGCCGCATTCCTTCGTCAACAATGACTACAAGGGCTATCTGGAAGACCGCCGCCCGAACTCGCAGGGCGACCCCTACCAGATCGCCTCGCAGATCCTGAAGACGATCGCGGAGGTTTCGACCAGCTCCCAGGTTTCGGCCGCGGCTTGAGCATCCGCTGCGGGGCAGGCTTGAGTGCCTGCGCCGCTCCAAAAACAAAACCCCGGCGTCGTGAACCGACGCCGGGGTTTTTCATTGTCTCTGAAACGATCGCTCAGACCGAATAGTACATATCGTATTCGACCGGATGCGGGGTCATTTCGAAGCGCATCACTTCGGCCATCTTGAGTTCGATGTAAGAGTCGATCTGGTCGTCGTCGAAGACGCCGCCGGCTTTCAGGAAGCCGCGGTCCTTGTCGAGGCTCTGCAGGGCTTCGCGCAGCGAGCCGCAGACGGTCGGGATCTTTTTCAACTCCTTCGGCGGCAGGTCGTAGAGATCCTTGTCCATCGGCTGTCCCGGGTGGATCTTGTTCTTGATGCCGTCGAGGCCGGCCATCAGCATGGCGGCGAAGGCGAGGTAGGGGTTCGCGCCCGGATCGGGGAAGCGGACCTCGACGCGCTTGGCCTTCGGCGACGAGCCGAACGGGATGCGGCAGGAGGCCGAACGGTTACGCGCGGAATAGGCGAGCAGCACCGGCGCTTCATAACCAGGCACCAGGCGCTTGTAGGAGTTGGTCAGCGGGTTGGTGAAGGCGTTGATCGCCTTGGCGTGCTTGATGATGCCGCCGATGTAGAACAGGCAGCTTTCCGACAGGCCGGCATATTCGTTGCCGGCGAAGGTCGGCTTGCCGCCCTTCCAGATCGACTGGTGGACGTGCATGCCCGAACCATTGTCGCCGAAGATCGGCTTCGGCATGAAGGTGGCCGTCTTGCCGTAGGCGTTGGCGACCTGGTGCACGACGTACTTGTAGATGAGCATCTTGTCGGCGTTGCGGACCAGCGTGTCGAACTTGATGCCGAGTTCGTGCTGGGCGGCAGCCACCTCGTGATGGTGCTTTTCGACGCGCACGCCCATTTCGGCCAGCACAGTCAGCATTTCGGAGCGCATGTCCTGCGCGCTGTCGATCGGCGGCACCGGGAAATAGCCGCCCTTGATACGCGGGCGGTGACCGAGATTGCCGGTCTCATAGTCGGTGTCGTCGTTGGACGGCAGTTCGGTGGAGTCCAGCCTGAAGCCGGTGTTGTAGGGATCGACCTTGTACTTGACGTCGTCGAAGACGAAGAACTCGGCTTCGGGGCCGACATAGATGGTGTCGCCGATGCCTTCCGCCTTCATGTAGGCCTCGGCCTTCTTGGCGGTGCCGCGCGGGTCGCGGTTGTAGGATTCGCCAGAGACCGGATCGAGGATGTCGCACAGGATGACCATGGTCGACTGAGCGAAGAACGGGTCCATGTGGACGGTATCCGCATCGGGCATCAGCACCATGTCGGACTCGTTGATCGCCTTCCAGCCGGCGATCGAGGAGCCGTCGAACATGACGCCGTCGGCGAACATGTCTTCCTCGACCTCGATGACATCCATCGTCACGTGCTGCAGCTTGCCCTTCGGATCGGTGAAGCGCAGGTCGACGAATTTCACGTCGTTGTCCTTGATCTGCTTCATGATGTCTTTGGCTGTCGTCATGTCGTTTCTTCCCTGTGTGATGAACGTTTCGAGGAGACGTTAATCTGAAATCAGAAAGCTCAGACGGCGTCCATACCCGTTTCGCCGGTGCGGATACGAACGACTTCCTCGATGTTGGAGACGAAGATCTTGCCGTCGCCGATGCGGCCGGTCTGCGCCGCCTTGCGGATGGCTTCGATGGCGCCTTCGACGGCGTCGTCGCCAAGCACGACTTCGATCTTCACCTTGGGCAGGAAGTCGACGACATATTCGGCGCCGCGATAGAGTTCGGTATGGCCTTTCTGGCGGCCGAAACCCTTGGCTTCGGTCACGGTGATGCCTTGCAGCCCGGCCTCCTGAAGCGCTTCCTTCACTTCGTCTAGTTTGAACGGCTTGATGATCGCTTCGATCTTTTTCATGTAAAAAGTGGCCTCCACTGCCAAAAAGACGGGTTGTGCGCCCCGCTTGCGCCTCAATCAAGCACGAACTGTGCCAATTTCAGGCCACAAGAAGCGGTTTCGCGCAATTCCAATGCCGCGCCGGGCCGGGATGCACATTCGCGTCATCCGCTGCTTCGGCTGCGTCAAAGCTGCCTTGAACCTACACATCGCCGCTTCGGGCGTCTGCACGATAATTAGGCAGGTCGCGCATTTTGCGGGCGCGCGCGGATCCGCGGCACCAGTCTGCGAAAGGATTGGCCGCACGCCAACTTAGCACCTGGCCGTTTGCTTCGAACCCGAAACTGGACAATGCTCGACCGGGACAAAGGGGCCTTGAGCAAATACGGATCGGCAATTCATGAGCAACGAGGTCTTGTCGCCGGCCGAGATGGCAGAGGCGGATCGGCTGGCGATCGCGGCCGGTCCTCTCGACGGCTATGGCCTGATGCAGCGCGCCGGCGAGGCGGTCGCTGCCATCGTCCTGGCGCGCTATCCCGCCGCAAGCCGTGTCCACGTGCTGTGCGGCCCCGGCAACAATGGCGGCGATGGCTATGTCGTGGCGCGGCTGCTTGGGAAAAGCGGTGTCGATGTCACGCTCTGGGTGTCAGGCGAACCAAGGGCAGGTAGCGATGCCGCGACCGCCGCGGCCGAATGCCTGCTGGAGCGTCGGCCCCTGGGGGCTTTTGTCGCCGAGCCGGGCTCGTTGATCATCGATGCTCTCTATGGTGCGGGGCTGTCCAAGGACCTGTCGGGAGCGAGCGCACGCGCTGTGAATATTGCCGCCGGGCGGTCTGTCGTTGCCGTCGATTTGCCTTCAGGTGTTTCCGGTGACAGCGGCGATATCCTGGGCACGTCATTTCGTGCCGACATCACCGTTACCTTCGCGCGCAAGAAGCCGGGGCATCTTCTGCTACCTGGCCGTGAGCGATGCGGCGAGATCGTCGTCGCCGACATCGGCATTGGCGACGAGATCATCGCGCAGGTCGCGCCGCGCACATTCGAGAACAAGCCGGCGTTTTGGCTCGAGGCGTTGCCGGTGCCGGCGGTCGATGCGCACAAATACAAACGCGGCCATGTCGGCGTCTTCTCCGGCGGACCGTCGGCGACGGGCGCGGCGCGGTTGGCCGGACTTGCCGCGGCACGAAGCGGGGCAGGGGCAGTAACCGTGCTGTCGCCCGCCAATGCCATGCAGGTCAATGCCGCGCATCTGACCTCGATCATGCTGCGCAAGGCCGATGCAATCGCGGATGTGCTCGACTTTCTCGGCGATCGCCGGTCGTCGAGCTTCGTCCTTGGCCCGGGCTTCGGTGTCGGTGACAAGGCGCGCAATTTCGCCCTCGCCGTGCTCGCCAGAAATCGGCAAGAGGGTGGTGTCGAGGGGCTGGTGCTCGATGCCGACGGTATCACGTCGTTCCGCAACGCGGCCTCGACGCTGTTCGAGGCAGCCAGCGGGCCGGATGCGCCAGCACTGGTCATGACGCCGCATGAGGGCGAGTTCGGCCGACTGTTTCCCGACATCGCCGATGACAAAAGCTTGTCCAAGCTTGCCAAGGCGCGTTTGGCGGCGGCGCGCGCCAACGCCACCGTCATCTACAAGGGCGCAGACACGGTGATCGCTGCGCCCGATGGTCGGGCGGCTATCAATAGCAACGGCGCGCCATGGCTGGCCACGGCTGGGTCGGGTGACGTGCTGGCAGGCATCATTGCGGGATTCTTGGCACAAGGCATGCCGGCTTTCGAGGCTGCCTGCGCCGCGGTCTGGATCCATGCCGAAGCCGGTAGCTGCTTTGGACCAGGGCTGATCGCCGAGGATCTGCCGCTGGCTCTGGTGCCGGTGTTGCACGAGCTGGTCGAAGCCCGGCAGAAAGTGCCGATCGGATGAGGCATTTCGCGTTCGTCGTTGCGGTCGTCATCGCGCTGTTCGCGTCGCATGGCGTGCGCGCCGAGCAGCCGGTGACCGTCGTCGACGATCCGGCAGTGCTCGCCGCGCTCGATGCCAAGGGTTTTGGTTTCGCCGGGATCTTCGCTGTCGACGGCGACGACGATTTGAAGACGCTCTACAGCGAGGGGCCGGCCTATCATGCCGTCGTCGACATGGTGGCGGCCGATATCGCGGCGCTGCGTGAGGAGATGAAGGCCGGCGGGCGCACGCTCTATGAGGTGACTGACGGCAATGTCGGCCGCATCATGGATATGCGCTGGCTGAAGACCGAGGCCGCGCGCTTCCGCCTGGTCGGTGTCGTCAACCGTCTCGACCGGCGTGATTTCGCGGCGCTCAAAGGCGACAAGAGCTGCGGCGAGGTGCGCTTCATCTATCGCCTGGCATATAGTTTTCGCAAGAACGGCAAGGTCCTGGCCTCGCGGCTGCCGTTCAACTTCAACGCCGTCTACAGCGTTGCGCCCGATGCCGACGGCGGCTGCGTAGGCGTTGCCGGACGCTGGACGCCGCAGCTCGACGAAAACGTCGATGCCGGCTGGCTGGCCGGCGGTCCGCTGGCTCCGGAGGAACTCACCTTCAAGCAGTTGGAGCTCAACGCGCAAGTCGTGCGCTTTCCCTCAGGCCAGGAGACCGAGTTCGGCGGGCAGGCTGCCTACCTCATGCGGATTTTTGGCATCGATGGCGCAGCTGTCAGCGAGAAGCCGCTGGAGAACACGCCAGACACAGCGCGGCTCTCGGCCGATGTGGCGCTGAAGAAGAGGTTAGCCGACTATGTCAGCGCCAATGTCGCGTCGGTCGATCTCGGCGTCTACGAAATCCCCGACGAATTTTTGGCGAAGAAGGTGATCTCGTGGTCGACCTTCGGCAGCGCAAGACAGGCCAACCATCCGTTCACGCCGCTGTTTGCGCCTGCGGATTTCGCCGGCCTCGACTATGCGCCGCTGCAACTGGTGCGCACGCCTGAGGCGCTGGTCGAGCGGCTGGACAATGGCGCCTGCCAGGGCTGTCATCAGGCAGGCTCTACCGCCGGTTTTCATTTCATCGGCCTCGACGACAAGACGACGTCGCCGCTCAACCGCATCGAGGTCGGCATCTCGCCGCATCTCCATGCCGAGATCCCGCGACGCCAGGCATGGCTGCGCGCGGAGCAGGACGGCAACGAGCCGAACCGGTACCGGCCGCTATCCTTCGCACCGCCTGCCGCATGGACTGATGCCGGCGACGTCGACTACACGCCGGCCGAAATGGCGATGCCGTGCCTGATGCCGGACGATGCAAAACGCTTCGGCGCGACCTGGCAATGCGGCGGCGGCACCGTTTGCACGCCACTGGCGACAGCTTCAGGCGTGCGCACGATGCTGGCGCAGTGTCTGCTGCCCAAGGACAGCCCAAAAATGTTTTCCGGCCATCCCTGCCTGACCGGGTCGATCGCCAGCAATCCATCCCAGCCTTTCAACGACCGCTATAAGATCACCGGCCAGTTCGCCGCCTTCGCACCGACCTTTTCGCGGACCGCCTATACTTGCCGACCGCCGAAGATCGGCGTGCCGGCAGGCATCGCCTACCGCGCTTGCGACGACAAGGACCGCAGCTTCGCCGCCTTCAAGGCCGGCAAACCGATGCCGTCGGAAATCTGCGGGCTGGTCGGCGGCAAGAAGTTCGACACCTGCGTGGCGACCAACAATTTCGACCAGTGCCTTGGCGGCGCAGTCAATCGCGGCAACCGGCCGGCCTGCTCGGCCGATCATTTCTGCCGCGAGGATTACATGTGCCAGTCGCTGCCGTCGGACACGCCGGGTGCGGCCAAGGTGAAAGGCATAGGCTATTGCTCGCCGACCTATTTCATCTTCCAGATGCGCATCGACAACCACGCAACGCCCTGGGCAAGCGCCACCGACGCCACTAGGGATGCTGGCTTCGGCGCGGCGGAAGAGGAGTAGGCGTCGCGCAGTGTCGGGAAGTACTACAGCGGGATGTTGTCGTGCTTCTTCCAGGGGTTTTGCATGTCCTTGTTGCGCAGCATGCGCAGCGCCCGCGCGATGCGGCGGCGAGTGGAATGCGGCATGATCACCTCGTCGACATAGCCGCGTTCGGCGGCGACGAAAGGCGACAGGAAGCGATCCTCGTAAGCCTTTGTATGGGCTGCGATCTTTTCGGCATCACCGATGTCCTTGCGGTAGATGATCTCGACCGCGCCCCTGGCCCCCATTACCGCGATCTGCGCCGTCGGCCAGGCATAGTTCATGTCGCCGCGCAGATGTTTTGAGGCCATGACGTCGTAGGCGCCGCCATAGGCTTTGCGGGTGATGACGGTGATCTTCGGCACGGTCGCCTCGGCATAGGCGAACAGCAATTTGGCGCCGTGCTTTATCAGGCCGCCATACTCCTGAGCGGTGCCGGGCAGGAAGCCCGGAACATCGACGAAGGTGACGATGGGAATCGAAAAACAGTCGCAGAAGCGCACGAAGCGCGCCGCCTTGCGGCTGGCGTCGGAATCGAGCACGCCGGCCAGCACCATCGGCTGGTTGGCGACGAAGCCGACGGTACGGCCCTCGACGCGGCCGAAGCCGGTGACGATGTTCTTGGCAAAGCTCTGCTGGATCTCGAAGAAATCGCCTTCGTCGGCAACTTTGAGGATCAATTCCTTGATATCATAGGGCTTGTTGGCGTTATCCGGGATCAGCCGATCGAGCGACATGTCGTGGTCCGTGACCGACTGGTAGCATTCGATCTCGGGAAGCTCCGACGTGTTGGATGCCGGCAAGAGGTCGACCAGCCGGCGCATCTGCAACAGCGCTTCGACGTCATTGTCATAGGCGCCGTCGGCGATCGAGGACTTTGTCGTGTGGACGGAAGCGCCGCCAAGACTCTCGGCCGTCACTGTCTCGTTGGTGACGGTCTTCACCACATCCGGCCCGGTGACGAACATGTAGGAGGTGTCGCGGACCATGAAAATGAAGTCGGTCATGGCCGGTGAATACACGTCGCCGCCAGCGCACGGGCCCATGATGACGGAGATCTGCGGAATGACACCGGAGGCCAGCACGTTGCGCTGAAAGATCTCGGCATAACCGCCAAGGGCTGCCACGCCTTCCTGGATGCGCGCGCCCCCGGCGTCGTAGAGACCGATGATCGGCGCGCGGTTGCGCAGCGCCATCTCCTGCACCTTGATGACCTTCTCGGCGTGCGCCTCCGACAGCGAACCGCCGAACACGGTAAAATCCTTGGCGAAGAGATAGACCGGGCGGCCATTGACGGTGCCCCAGCCGGTGACGACGCCATCGCCGGCGATCTTGGCTTTTTCCATGCCGAAATCGGTCGAGCGGTGCTCGACATACATGTCGAACTCCTCGAACGAGCCTTCGTCGAGAAAAACCTCGATGCGTTCGCGGGCGGTGAGCTTGCCCTTCTTGTGCTGGGCGTCGATGCGGGCCTTGCCGCCACCCAAACGGGCGATATCGCGGCGGCGCTCGAGTTCCTTCAGCACGTCCTTCATCGCTCGGTCCCCAGAATGGAAGCTGCCCTTGTGGTAATGATGCCCGCAGGCGTGCGCAAGCGCCGCTTTCGCCGTCGTTTTGTTGCACTGCAACATAGTGCCCCTTGCATTCCGGAGCGAACTCAGCCATATGCAGCCCATAGGCGCTTGGGCCAGGAGATTCCGGCCTTCTCGACGAATGAGACTGGTTGCGTCTGTTTTCCCTCTTTCCGTTTGAACGGCAAGGTGGCGGAAAAGCCCCGTGGCATGATGCCTGCGGGCACGACAGCGCAGCCGAGTGGGACGTTACCGTCCGCCCGCCTTGTCGTTTCATATCAAATTTATCGACGGCAGGTTGCGCCCTGCCGCCATCGATGTTTGCGGCCGCAGGCCGCGTGAAAGAAGACTATTTTGACCAACGAAAACACCTCGACCGGTAGCAACACTGTGACCGGCAACACTGCGGAGCTCACCGGTTTCGCAGCACTTGGAATTACTGGCGCTCTGCTCAAGGCGACCCTTGGCGCCGGCTTCACCGAGCCGAAGCCGATCCAGATGCAGGCGATCCCGCCGCAGATGGAAGGCCGTGATATCTTCGGCATCGCCCAGACGGGCTCCGGCAAGACCGCTGCCTTCGCGCTGCCGATCCTGTCGAAGATCATCGCGCTCGGCACCAAGCGCCGGGCCAAGACCACCCGTGCGCTGATCCTGGCGCCGACGCGCGAACTCGCCGTGCAGATCGAGGACACCATCAAGATCCTCGCCAAGGGCGCGCATGTCTCGACCGCACTCGTGCTTGGCGGCGTTTCGCGCTTCAGCCAGGTGAAGAAGGTTGCTCCCGGCGTCGACATCCTGATTGCCACGCCCGGCCGCCTGACCGACCTGGTGCGCGAGGGCGACCTCATCCTCTCCGATACCAAATGGCTGGTGCTGGACGAGGGCGACCGCATGCTCGACATGGGCTTCATCAATGACGTCAAGCGCATCGCCAAGGCGACCGCGCCCGACCGTCAGACGGTGCTGTTCTCGGCCACCATGCCCAATGAAATCGCCGAACTGGCGAAGGGCCTGTTGAAGAACCCGATCCGTGTCGAAGTGGCGCCGCAGAGCACCGCGGCGGCCGAGATCGTGCAGGGCGTCGTCTTTGCCCGCACCAAGCAGAAGCGCCAGGTGCTGTCGACGATGCTCGCCGACGCGGCGATGAAGTCCGTCATCATCTTTTCGCGCACCAAGCATGGCGCCGACCGGGTGACCAAGGACCTCGAGCGCGACGGCTTCAAGGCTGCCGTCATCCACGGCAATAAGTCGCAGAACGCCCGCCAGAAGGCGCTCAACGATTTTCGCGAGGGTTCGGTGCGCATTCTGGTCGCGACCGACATCGCGGCACGCGGTATCGACGTGCCCGGCATCAGCCATGTGGTGAATTTCGACCTACCCGACGAGGCGGAAAGCTACGTCCACCGCATCGGCCGTACCGGCCGCAACGGCATGGACGGCATCGCGATCACGCTTTGCGATCCTTCCGAAAACAGCAAGCTGCGCCAGGTCGAGCGTATTATCCGCAGCAAGCTGCCGATCGTTGCCGACCATCTCGGCAGCCCCGATCCGGCGCGCAATCCGGCTGAAAAGAACGAGCGCTTCGAGCCCGCGAACGATCGCAACGATCGCAATGGCCGTCGCGACGGTAGGCGGCCCGGTGGCCAGAACAATGGCTTCGGCAAGAAGCGCTTCGGCGACAAGGCGGCCTTTGCAGGTGCCGGCGAGCGCAAGTCGGAAGGCGCCAAGCCGTTCAAGGGCAACAACAAGCGCCGCTTCGGCGGCAAGCGCCCCGCGGCGCGGGCTGCCTGATCGGACAATAGGCCAAGCTCGTCGAGAGCTGGCTTGATTGCTGACTGTAGAAATGAGGACGGCCGGAGCAATGCTTCGGCCGCTCTTTTTCGTTTTGGCTATTGGGTAATTGCCTTGACCCACACCACAATCCGCTGCGCCAGGAAGGCCGTGGTCGCTGGCGACAGCGCGTCGCCGGCAATGACGTGGTTGTCGGGATCGCCATTGTCGTCGACCGGCACCAGTTCGTGCGGTGCGCCCCAGCGGCCGGCGATTTCGCGGGTGCGGTCTTCGCGCACCACTGAGTCCGAATCCGAGAAGATGAACAGGGCCGGTATCGTCGCTTTTTCTACCGGGGCGGCGTAGGCGAGCTCGGTCAACGCCGCCATCGGCACTACGGCAGCCATCGGGTAGGTGTGGGTCCAGAGTTTCGCGTGCAGCGCATTGCGGGTCGGAAAGCTGCGCTCCTTGCCGCCGACGAGTTCGGCAATCTGCTTGCCCCACGGCATGGTCAAGAGTTCGGCGCCGGAGGCCCTGACGCCGAAATTCGGCGAGATGAACGCGATGGCGGCGACGCCCTCCGACGCGCCAGGCTCGGTCGCCGCCCATGCCGCCAGCGATCCGCCGGTCGAGGTGCCGATGACGATCACCTTGTCGCCGATCGCTCGGCCGATGGCGAGCGCCTCCTTATAGTCGTTGATCCAGGCATTGACGCTGCCTTGCGCCATTGCGGCGCCGTCCTGCCCATGGCCGGTGAGGCGGGTGTAGAAAAGGTTGGCGTCGAGCTGGTCGGCGACCCCGTCGGCCAGCGGGCGAACCTCGCCCTTCGATGCCGAGAAGCCGTGGATGTAGACGACTGCCAGCGGCGTCCTGGCGTGAACCATCGGATCGGCCCAGATGATTTCCTTCTCCAGCCCGTCGCGGATATTGGGAACGGCAGCCTCTTCGCGCGCCAGATAGGCCTGCGGATCGTCGCCGATCACTTTGGGATCGAAACGGATCGTGGTGTCGACGGGAACGCGCGGACCAAGGAGGAAGGCCAGGACAAGGATGACAACGACGCCCAGCACCGCAAGCACGATCCGTCGCCCCATCGCAGACTCCACGCAACAAATCTCAACCTATGGCGGCAGCTGCGCCCGAGCAACAGCCGTCCTGTGGACAGTTATTCGTTCGGCAGCTTGCGATCGAAATTCAGTGGCCGCCCTGTCCAGCGGGTCGCCGTGCTGATGAACCAGCGGATAACGGGCCTGGGCAGCAACGCCAACAGCTTCAGCCCCCAGCTCAATCGGCGCGGGAAGGTGACCTCGAAGCCGCCGGTTTCGATGCCGCGCAGCATGCGTCGCGAGGCGCGGTTGACCGGCATCAGTCCCGGCATCGGCAGCATGTTCTTTTCGGTCAGCGGTGTGTCGATGAAGCCCGGATTCATCACCTGGACGCGGACATTCATCTTGTCGAAATCATATTTCAGCGACTCGGCCAGGATGTTGATCGCCGCTTTCGAGCCGCCATAGGCAGCCGTGGTCGGCCAGCCGAAATAGGCGGTAACCGATCCCACAAGCACGATATGACCCCGCGCGCGGACGCGCATGCGCTCCATCAGCGGGACGAGACCATTGATGATGCCGAAATAGTTGACCTCGAAGGACTGGCGAAAATCGCGGACCCTGAGGTCTTCGCCGGGCGTGGCGATGTAGTTGCCGGCGTTGAAGACGGCGAGCACGATCGGGCCAAGATCCTTTTCGATCGCCGCCACAGTGCTTGCCATGCGCGGCTCGTCGGTGACGTCGCAAGGGTAGGCAACCACGCGTCCCGGCATCTGTGCCGTCTCGACGATGAGCGCGTCGATCGGATGCTCGTCGAGCGCGCTCACCGCGACGACAAAGCCCTTTGCCGCAAGGTCCTTGGCCAGAGCACGGCCGATGCCGCTGCTGCCCCCGGTGATCCAGGCGACGCCGTGCTTCGGGTTGGCCCGGTAAAGTGTCATTCTGCGCCCTGCCGATCTGTCATTAGTGCTCTAGCGGTGAAAAAATCGAATGAAAAGAGCGCTTTTTCAGACAAGGTTGAAATGATCGTCGTCGCGCGTCATCCGGCGGCAGGAGATTGCAGTACCCGAAATGCGACTGGACCAGGCGAATTCTTGCCTTGAAACGCAAGCTTCGGGTTTCTAGGGTCTCGCCGCAGCTACATGAAGGAATCCCGGATGCCCCGTTCTGTGATCGAAGCGATCGGCAACACGCCCCTGATCCGCCTCAACAAGGCCTCGGAAGCAACTGGCTGTGAAATTCTGGGCAAGGCCGAGTTCATGAATCCGGGGCAATCGGTCAAGGACCGCGCTGGCCTGTTCATCATCCGCGACGCCGAACAGCGGGGGCTGTTGAAGCCGGGCGGCGTCATCGTCGAAGGTACGGCCGGCAATACCGGCATTGGCCTGACGCTGGTCGCCAAGGCGCTGGGCTATCGCACCGTGATCGTCATTCCCGACACCCAGAGCCAGGAAAAGAAGGACACGATCAAGCTGCTTGGCGCGGAGCTGATCGAAGTGCCGGCGGTGCCTTACAAGAACCCCAACAATTACGTGAAACTGTCGGGACGGCTGGCTGAGCAGATGGCACGCTCGGAGCCGAATGGCGCGATCTGGGCGAACCAGTTCGACAATGTCGCCAACCGCGATGGCCACATCCGCACCACGGCGGAAGAGATCTGGGCGCAGACCCACGGCAAGGTCGACGGCTTCGTGTCGGCAGTCGGGTCGGGCGGAACGCTGGCCGGCGTCGCCTTCGGGCTGAAGGCCAAAAGCAAGGACGTCAAGATCGCGCTCGCCGATCCGTTCGGCGCCGCACTTTACTCCTTCTACACCAGCGGCGAATTGAAGTCTGACGGCAGCTCGATCACCGAAGGCATAGGGCAGGGGCGCATCACGGCAAATCTCGAAGGGTTCACACCGGACTTCTCGTTCCAGGTGCCGGATGAGGAAGCGCTGCCGATCGTCTTCGACCTGATCCAGGAAGAAGGCCTGTGCGTCGGGGGGTCGACCGGCATCAACATTGCCGGCGCGATCCGGTTGGCGCGTGAGCTTGGCCCCGGCCACACCATCGTGACCATCCTTGCAGACTACGGCACGCGCTACCAGTCGAAGCTGTTCAATCCGGAATTCCTGCGCGAGAAGAACCTGCCGGTGCCGGGCTGGATGGACGAGCGCAGCACAATTCCGGTGCCGTACGAGAAGGTCGTCTGATGGCGCACATGACCGAAGCGCTGTTTCGTGACGACGCCTATTTGAAGACGGCCGAAGCCACGGTGGTCGCGATCAATGAGCGTGGCGGCATCATTCTCGATCGGACGATCTTCTACGCCACATCGGGCGGCCAGCCGGGGGATACTGGCGCGCTGGAGCGCGCCGACGGCAACCGCATCGCCATATCAGCTACAATCACCGGCGAGACCAAGGACGAAATCATCCATGTGCCGGCGCCGGAGCAGGCCGTGCCCGAAATCGGCGAGCGGGTGAAACTCGCCATCGATTGGGAGCGGCGGCATCTGCTGATGCGCATGCACGCGGCTTGCCACCTGCTCACCGTCGTCTGTCCGTTTCCGATCACCGGGGCTGCGGTTTCCGAGGATGACAGCCGTGTCGATTTCGACGCCCCGGAAGCCGGCTTCACCAAGGAAGATGTTACCGCCGGGCTGATGGAACTGGTGCGTGCTGATCATCCGATCTTCATCAGGCTGATCACCGACGAGGAACTGGCGGCCAATCCGGGCCTGGTGAAATCCAAGAATGTCCGGCCGCCGGTCGGCACCGGCAAGATCCGCCTGGTCTGCATCGGCGACAACGCTTCGGTCGACAGCCAGCCCTGCGGCGGTACCCATGTCAAAAGCACCGGCGAGGTCGGCGAGATCCATATCGGCAAGATCGAGAAGAAGGGGCGCGAGAACCGGCGTTTTCGCATTCGCTTCGGACCGATGCCGGCGAATTAAGGCCAGATAGGCCCAGCCTTCTATAATTGCTGAGGCGGTCCTGAAACGCTTGCTTACCCAAGGTGTCGGAAGCTGGACAGCGGTCGCTCCACCCACGCTTCGATCTGCTCGGTGACGAACCTGGCTGCCTGATGGTGGATGAAGTGGCCCGCTCTGGGCAAGGCAATCACGGCGGTAACGTTGTCGACTTCTCGGAAGGTCCCGTCAAAAGCGCTGGCCGGCACATAGGGATCGTCGGTGCCGAACAGCACCAAGGTCGGCGCCTTGACCAAAGGCAGTTGGCCCAGATCAGGCACTCTGCCAAGCGGTATGTTGGCCCTATAGTAACTCAGCATCGCTTCCGGATCGGATCGCCTGAGCGAGTCTATCAGGGCCTGCCTGTCCTGCGGATCGCTGACCCAGGTGGCAAGTTCGTCGATATCCAGCATCTGGGCGGCGCCCGGGACCTGGAAGCGACGTATATATCCGGTGATCTCGGCATTGGCCGGATCGGCAATAGCACGCAGATGGTTGCGGGGGTGAGGCGTTGACAGCAGGACGAGATGGCGCACGACCTGCGGCACGCGTATGGCCAGCCACCATGCGATGATGCCGCCCCAGTCGTGGCCGACAATAGCGGCCTGGGTCAGCTTTTCCGCTGCAAGAACGGCCAGCACGTCGTTGACCAGATTCGTCAGCACATAATTGCCATGACCCTGCGGTCCATCGCTTTGTCCGAAGCCCCGCAGGTCCGGCGCAATCACGCGATAACGGCCGCAAAGCGCTTGCATCTGCCGGCGCCAACCCATTCCGTGATCGGGAAAGCCGTGCAAGAAGACGATCGGCGGGCCAGAGCCCGCCGCCGTGTAGTGCAATTTGACGTTGCCGTTGACCGCGATCCTGGCTTCGAACATCGCGTCCAAGCTCACCGCGTGCGGGTTACTACGATCACATTTTGACTTCGAGACGAAGGAACGGGCCGTGGAAGGTCTGGGTGGTACTATCCGCATTGACAAGCAGATTGTGCCACTGCTCGATCTTGTAGCCGGCCGTAAAGGTCGCGCCTTCGAGGGGCATCCAGCTCAGGCCGGCCGAGGCGTCGAGATTTGTCACTGTCTTGTTCTCGGACTCGCTCCCCAACTGGACAGAGCCCTGTTGACCCGTTGTGAAGTCGAAGTTGATTCCGGCGCGGTTTTCACGGCGGCCCCACATGACGGAGCCGGAAACAGCACCTGTCAGCCCCCAGGTTTCGTTCAGCGGGTAGTATGCCTCGGCGCCGACACGCGGACCAATGCCCCAATATTCCGACGATCCTATCTTGTCGAAGGTACCGCCCTTGTCGGCTGGATTGTCCGGGTTGAAGCTTTCGGAGGCAACAACTCTTTCATCCGAATGCACCAGGCGCAGACCGCCAAAGAAGCGGATATCGGCGGCCTGAACCTTGACGTGCTTGCCGACGTCGAAATCGAACGCCTGGAAATTGTAGTCGTCGCCGTAGCCTATGGTCAAAAAGCCTTGTGGTATCTGGCCACTCTCTTCCCAGGAACGGTTCTTGCCCAAGTGAAACGCACCTGCAAGGCGCCAGTCCATGTCCGACGAAATCTGCTTGGTCAGCGCGATCGAACCTGAGAAGTCACCGTTGCTATTTCCAAGCTTGTCGGCGCCGCCGGTCTTGTCGTCCTCATGGACGTTGTTTTGAAGGAACGCGCCCTCGAAGGCGATTTTGACACGTGAATCGATGACCGACTGGTCTGTGGCCTTCGCATCTTCTGCATGCGCGGCAATCACGCCCGCCGAAGTCACAGAAGCGGCGGATGCCGCGACAGTCGCCAATAGTTTACCCGGTGCCCTAGCCCGCATTTACTTAACCCCGCCCAGAATCTTGCCCGAAAACCCAGCATTACAGACATAACCTAACGGGACATTGCAGCAAGTCCGGCCAGCAATTTTATAGGATGGTGTTGCGGCCTTGCCACGGTGCCCGGTAGCGCCGCTGGACAGATGTGGTAAGCGTCGCGTTGGGGCTGACCGAGCCGCGGCTGACAGGGGGTTTGGTGGACAATCCAGCGCAAATCGAAAGCGTGCTCAACAACCTTGTCTATGCGCTTTTCGCCCAGAGCGGGCAGGTGGGGCCGAAGGGGAGAGCCCGAGATCTCGGCAATCTGACTGTCTTCGACAATCCCGAGGCGGTCGACGTCATCGTCAAGGCGCCGGAGCTCTTTCGAAAGAACTTCTCCCTGATCTCGGCGCTGGGTTTCAGCCGCTTCAACACCAATGATGAGGACTGGTCTGTCCGGCGCGCCATTACCCAGGATATATACTTGGCGGCCGCCAGGCCGGCGCAGCAGCATTCCGTGGCGGAAATCTTCGCCGCCTGTCTGTCCAGTAGCGACGCTACGCTACCAGCCATCCAGCAAGCGTTGTTTGCCGCGTCGATGACGATATTTTACCGGGCTTTCGGCCTTGTTCCCGACAGGGCGGCGACGCTGTTGCTGCTCGACAGGGTCCGTGACGTACTGAGGCGTCTCCAATATTATTCCTGGGTGACGCCGACGACCGCCGAACGTGGGAACGCCATCCAGGACGCTCGCGCGGTGGTCGCCGATTTCGCATCGCTGCTGATGGCGGATCCCCGCGCCGCTGCGGAGATGGACCGCTTTAGAAGCGAAGCCACAGATGTCGAAGGCTTCTCGCCGGTCGAGGAGTTCGTCATGAACTTCTTCGCTGGCGTCGAGACAACGGTGACCACCGCGCTTTGGGTGGCCGACCGACTGGGGGCGAACCAGAAGGTGCAGGAGCGTATCCACGCAGAGGTTCTCTCGGGCGATGCGCAGACGCCGTACACCGATTGCATGATCAACGAGACGATGCGTTATTTCCCGCCGATACCGTTTCTGACCCGGGAAGTCGCCGCCGATACGGTTCTCGACGGCCAGAATCTCTATGCTGGGCAACTGATCATGGTATCGATCGTCGGCGTGCACCAGAATCCGGCTTTCTGGTCAAACCCGCATGTCTTCGACTCCAGCCGCAGGGAATTCCTCGAGAACAGCTTTGATCGACGGGCCTTTATTCCCTTCCTTACCGGACCGCGCATGTGCGGTGGCGCGCGTCTCGGCCGGCTGGAAGTCAGGGAGGCGGTCCTCGCCATCGTGCGGCAGTTCGCTTTCAGCCGTACCGACGATGTGATTCGGTTCGACTACGCGCTCGCATTGCGTCCAGCGCAGGGGTCTTCCGTCAGTGTTTCGCGCCGATGAAACGCCAAGTCAGATATGGTCCTGCCAGAACCGGCGGAGGTAGTCCCCAAATTGCCTTTTGATCATGGTCTTGAATTCGACATCATGCGCATAGCGCGTGCTCGCCGATATGGCCTTTGACTTCAACTCGAAGTCTGGGAACCAGTTGCTCATTGTGGCGGAAGCGTTTTCTTGCTGGTTCGCGACAAAGTCCTCATAGCAGACGTGGGCCACTCTGCGGCGATCAACAGTGTTCAGATAATTTTTCCACCTGATTTCGCTATCGAGAATGTGCAGCGCGACATCCTTGACAACCTTTTCGCTCAGAGTTGTCACCATGGGAACTCCAGCCAGTGTCTCCTGGCTGTCGAACGGCTGTCCCGTATGCAGCATCGAGAGCAGGCTTATGGTCTGATCGATCTTGTTTCTCCTGGAGAGGAAGACATAGAACGAGTTGCCGTCGTCATCGCCGATTGAACTGCGCGCGAATGGCAGGTTTTCGAAGAAGATCTTGGCGGCGAATACGCCGTTCTCAGTCCTTTTTGCCAGGAGACGGCTACCATAGGCGGGCGCCAGCTGATTGAGCTTTTCAAGGTCCATGCTGTCGTCGGCCGACCACCGTCTCATCAGCGGCAAGGCATACTGCCACTGAAAATACTCCGTGGGTATTCCCAGACCCAACTGCTGCAAGACCTGACAATAGGAATGGCCCGCCGTTCGCGGAGTCGTGCAAATCAGGATTTTGGCTGGGTTTTCGGCAGAGCTTTGGCGATCATAGGTCGCGGCGATATACTCTCTGTATAGATCGTCGAAATGCATTTCCGGAACCAGCCCCACCACGACACGCCAAGTTTTCAGACAGCAGACAAGAACCCCAAGATGAGCAGGGCCTGGTCCAGTGTCATCAATGACGGAGGATCGCCCGCGTCGATATTGTCGACAAGCCACAGGTCAGGCCGAGCCAGCCGCGCGCCGTCGATGGCACGCCGGTCGATGACATCGCTGTCGCGGCCGTACAGCAACAGGAACCGTGCATCGATCTTGGCGGCGATCGGGAAAAGATCATATTCGCGCCCGACCATGGCGCCAAAACTTCCAGTGGTTGCCGGGTCGTAAGCCAGCCTAAAGCCGTCCGGACCAGCGACGATCCTGTTTTCGGCATAGCGGTTGAAGACCGTCTCTTCAACCGGGCCCATCGCGGCTCTCGTGGCGCTCAGATAGTCCTTGGCCGCCGCGCGGGTCGGAAACGCAAGTACGCTCTCTTTCAAAACCTCGTTTCTCATCAAGTCCACCTTCGGCCCGCCAAGCATGGGCACATCGTTGAGAATGATTTTCGAGGCTTTGGAGCGGGTCATGTGCAGAAACAACAGCAAGATCGTGCCGCCCCACGAAGTGCCGATGAAGTGGTTCTCCGTGCCGGCGAATTCGCCGAGCGCACGCAGGCATTTGGAGTAGACGTTGATGTCGTATCCCGAACCCAGATAGGCGCTGCGCCCGCGTCCCAACAGGTCGGGACAGATCACCAGGAAGCCGTTACGGCACAGGAAGGTGGCGAGGTAATCAAAGTCGGCACCGTTGCCGGTAAAGCCATGCAGGCAGAACACGGTTGCGCGCGGGGTACCGGCGGGCTGCCAGATGCGCACGAACATTGCGGCATAGCGGTCGTCCAGCCGGATGAGGATCTCTTGCGTCAGCGCCTCGGCGGAGCCGGCCGTATCCATCAGACGTCACGCTTGCGAACGGCACGCTTGACCGAGCCGCGGCTGTCGATGAAGTCGCGCTTCCAAAATACCGATTTGTCCAGGTTGATGCGCTTGGCTTCTTTGATCATCGGCAGGATGTGGGACGAAGACCGCGTCGCCAGCACCGTCACGGCGGTGGCATCGCCGCCGGGAAAGGGGTTGAGTGGCCCGCCATTCGTCGCCCAGGCCTCCGCTATCTCGCGGCTGGTTTGGATCCAGCCTACATAGGCGACGATGGCGTCGTTGATCGACCCTATCATGTGGGTTTGCTGGTCCAACTGATAGCGCAGCGTCTTGACCATCAGGCCAAATTCGTAACCGTCGAACGGTGGATAGTGCGCAATGAAGTTGCAAACAAGCCCAAGCGAAAGCGGATTGCTGGGGATACGGGAAAACAGAAGATTGCTCATGCCAGGATTATTGACCCCACCCACCCCAGATCATAACCATCAATCCGTACTCGCCATAAAATGCGAAAACAATTGGAATTAGCATGCTGCCAAAGACGAAGCAGGAGAACAGCAATGGCCGATGACAGCCCTTTCACCGTCGATGCGGACTGGTTGGAGAGCCGTCTTGGCGAACCCGGCCTGACGATTGTCGATGCGTCCTGGTATCTGCCGGCACAGAAGCGCGACGCGCGCGCCGAGTATGAGGCGGCGCACATTCCGGGCGCCCGTTTCTTCGACCACGATGCGGCCTCGGACCCGGATGCCAAGCTGCCGCATACGCTGCCTTCGCCACAGCATTTCGCGCAGTATGTCGGCACGATGGGCATTTCGGCCGACGACACCATTGTCGTCTATGACGGTCCGGGCTTCTTTTCGGCGCCGCGCGCCTGGTGGATGTTCCGTGTCATGGGCGTGTTCCAGGTCTATGTGCTGGACGGCGGCTTCGACCGCTGGAAGGCGGCGGGCCGGCCAGTGACGGCGGAACCGACCAAGATCGCGCCAAATGTGTTTCATGCCGATTTCGACGCCGCCCGCGTCGCCAGCCTTGCCGACATGCGCCGCATCGTCGAGACCAAAGAGAGCCAGATAGCGGATGCCCGTGGCGCCGGCCGCTTTACCGGGGTCGAGCCAGAGCCTCGCGCGGGTGTCCGTTCCGGCCACATGCCGGGCGCGCGCAATGTGCCTTATTCGGCGCTGTCGCAGGATGGCGCGCTGTTGTCGAAGGATCAACTGCGCAAGGCCATTGAAGATGCCGGCATCGACCTGTCGAAACCTGTCGTCACCTCTTGCGGCTCCGGCATAACGGCGGCTGTGGTCACGCTGGCGCTTGAGACGCTCGGCCACACCGACAACAGGCTCTATGACGGCTCATGGACGGAATGGGGCGGACTATCGGATACGCCCGTTGCAACGGGCAAGGAATGATGGCGATGGAAAACGGCGCGCTGGACGACATCGAGGTTACGGTCACGTTTCTGGAAATGCACGTGCCGCCGGCCTATTCGCCGCCCGTGCCCTACAACAAGCAGATCGCGCTGCTGAAGACCAAGGACATTCCGCTGCATTTCTATCGCTATCTGATGGATCGCGTCGGGCGCAAATGG
Source organism: Mesorhizobium sp. 128a (assembly GCF_053848025.1). Classification (NCBI taxonomy): domain Bacteria; kingdom Pseudomonadati; phylum Pseudomonadota; class Alphaproteobacteria; order Hyphomicrobiales; family Phyllobacteriaceae; genus Mesorhizobium; species Mesorhizobium sp. 128a. The sequence continues at coordinate 46,094 of NZ_JBSPKY010000006.1, forward strand.
CACTGGGTCAATGTGCTGCGGCTGGACGACGACGAGCTTGCCGCCGGCATCCACCGCGAGGACCGCGATATCAGGGTGCTTTATCTCGACGGCGCGCCGTCGGGTTTTTTCGACCTCAAGCCGTATCTGCCTGAGGAAGTCGAGCTCGCTTATTTCGGCATGATGGAGCACGCGACCGGGCAAGGGATAGGCCGTTGGTTCCTGGGCGCGGCGATCGCCGCCGCCTGGTCCTACGGGCCGAAGCGAGTGACGGTGCAGACCTGCACGCTCGATCATCCGGCCGCCTTGCCGCTCTACCAGAAGCTCGGTTTTGCGCCGGTGGCGCAAAAGAAGGAGACCGTGCATCCGCTGCCGTTCGCCGAGCGCTCGGCCAGCGTCATGCGGCCGTAATCTCCGAAAGCTGAACCATCTGTTCGTCGGCGCTTCTGGCCGCCCTTGCCATGGTGACGCCCACACTGACGCGATCGATATTGAAGCAGCCCGGCTTGAAATAGCCGGGCTGCCCGCGGTCTCACAGCCTTGGCAGGAATCGGGTGGGAAGCGTCTGAGTGGCGGCATATCTTCCGGTCAACGACACCGGAGATTCAGCCATGGCCGTTCAGTTCAAAGCCTTGCCGACAGAAGATGTGAGAGCGCTGCAGCGCGGCGGGCCGGACGCCTATGGCCAAACACCGGAGCGGAAGGTTTCCGATGGCGACGGCGTGCCGTGCCGGCATTGCCTGAGAAACGTCGCCGAAGGCGATGGCTATCTGGTCTTGGCATACCGGCCGTTCCCGGCGTTGCAGCCTTACGCGGAGACAGGACCGATCTTCCTGCATGCGCAGGAATGCGAACGCGCCGCCGAGGCGGAAGCGCTTCCGGACGTGCTCGAGAGCAGCGACTATATCGTGCGCGGCTATGGAGCAGATGACCGCATCGTCTATGGCAGCGGCGGTGTCATTCCTACGGAGGCTATCCTGGCGCGGGCAGAGACGCTGTTTGAGCGCGACGACATCGCCTATGTCCATATCCGCTCGGCGCGAAACAATTGCTATCAGTGCCGCATCGAGCGCGCGTGACGGCATGGCAAAAAGATGCCCGCCGGTGGTCTGGCGGGCAGTTGGGAACCTTTGACAGAAGCCGCGGTCAAAGCAGCCGGCAGGCCGGTGATCACCGGCTTCCGGAGGCGCTTGAGCCGTAACTCGGCACCTCTGTCTAGGCATGTTTTTCGAACGCCTGATGTGAAGTACTTCACACAGCCCGCGCGATCGTCGCCGTCATGGCGCGCGGCGACTGCCGGTTTAGAGCTGTCGTACTGCCGTCGCATTCGCGCGCTAAAAGGGGATCGTCGATGGATTTGCCGACCGCGGATGAACCGGCGGGAATCTCGATGACTGAGGAAGCGGGGCTTTGGCTCCGCTTTTTTGTTGCCCGCTCTATTCCGCGCCAAGAAAAAGCCCGCCGGAATTGACCGGCGGGTGAGGGAGGCAGAAGCGTCTTGAAGTCTGGTCAGGCGGCCAGAACCGCCTTCGGTTCGACCAGCTCATAACCAAGCGCTTCGGCGACGGCGCGATTGGTGATCTTGCCCCTGTGGACATTGAGACCGTTGCGCAGATGATGGTCGTCGACCAGCGCCTTCAGGCCCTTGTCGGCCAGCTGCAGGCCATAATGCAGCGTCGCGTTGTTGAGCGCATGCGCCGAGGTGACCGGCACGGCGCCTGGCATGTTGGCGACGCAATAATGGATGACGCCATCGACCTCATAGGTCGGCTCGGCATGGGTGGTGGCGTGCGAGGTCTCGAAGCAGCCGCCCTGGTCGATGGCGACATCGACCAGCACCGAGCCCTTCTTCATGCCCGACAGCATTTCGCGGGTCACCAGCTTGGGTGCAGCCGCGCCCGGGATCAGCACGGCGCCGACGACGATGTCGGCGGAGAAGCATTCTTCTTCCAGCGCCTCGACAGTGGAATAACGGGTGTGGACGCGGCCGGTAAAGAGATCGTCGAGCTGGCGCAGACGCGGGATCGAGCGGTCGATGATGGTGACATCGGCGCCGAGGCCGACCGCCATGCGGGCGGCATGCAGGCCGACGACGCCGCCGCCAAGCACGGTGACCTTGCCGGGCAGCACGCCGGGCACGCCGCCGAGCAGCACGCCGCGGCCGCCATTTGCCTTCTGCAATGCGGTGGCGCCGGCCTGGATCGACAGGCGGCCGGCGACTTCCGACATCGGCGCCAGGAGCGGCAGGCCGCCGCGGTCGTCGGTTACCGTCTCGTACGCGATTGCCGTGACGCCGGAGGCGAGAAGACCCTTGGTCTGTTCCGGATCCGGAGCCAGGTGAAGATAGGTATAAAGGATCTGGCCATCGCGCAGCTGCGCCCATTCATTGGGCTGCGGCTCCTTGACCTTGACGATCATGTCGGACTTGGCGAACACGTCGGCGGCGGTCTTGGCAATGGTGGCGCCGGCGGCGCGATAGGCATTGTCATCGGCGCCGATGCCGGCGCCGGCGCCGGTTTCGATCAGCACCTCATGGCCATGCGCAACATATTCGCGGACCGAGCCCGGCGTCATGCCGACGCGGTATTCGTGGTTCTTGATTTCCTTGGGGCAACCGACGCGCATCGTCTTCTCCTGATCCGGCCCTTGGGGCTCGTTCCCTGTATGAAGTCAGTGAACCACGAATCGTTGCGCAGGTGTTTGCGAATGCGCTTGCGTGGGATCGCCCGTTTCGATAATCGTTGCGCCAAATCGCATGATTTTCGCAGGAATCACGAAAAATGCCGCTCGACAGGATTGATATCGCCATTCTCGAGACTTTACAGAAGGATGGGCGCATACCCAATGCAGCGCTGGCCGAGCGGGTCGGGCTGTCGCAATCGGCCTGTTCTCGGCGCCTCGACAATCTGGAGAAATCCGGGACCATCCGCGGCTATCACGCCCGGCTTTCGAATGCCGCGCTCGGCCACCAGATGACGGCGATCGTGCATATATCGCTGTCGGGACAGTTCGAAAAGACGCTGTCGGATTTCGAGGCGGCGATCAAGCGCTGCCCGAATGTGCTGTCCTGCCACCTGATGTCGGGTGAATACGACTACATCCTGCGCATCGCGGCCAAGGACCTGGTCGACTATGAGCGCATCCACAAGGAATGGCTGTCGGCGATGCCGCATGTGACCAAGATCAATTCGTCGTTTGCCTTGCGCGAGATCGTCGATCGGACCGCCATGGGCATGAAGCCGGAACTGGCTTAACGCCAAAGGCAAATCCGGACGTCCTTCCCAATATAGCACGCGCCTTCGCGGCGAAGCTCTTCCCAACGTTCATCGCCGTGCGTTGCGCGAATGTCGGAGTTCGCATAGCCTGCCCAAAGATCACCGTCCTTGTAGACAACCGCCCAGTAATCTTCGGACATTTCATCAGCGCCACTGTGCGTATCCGGGTAGTCGATACCGGCAAAAACCTGCCGAGGCCCCTGGATATTAAAATCGCCGCCAGTCTCGATTTGATAGGAGCATCTTCCGGAGATGCGAGTCTGACCGTCAACAACGAGCAGGCAGCGGCCCCATTTGTAGCCGCCCGGTAAACGATGCTGTGGTTGCGCATGCAAAGGCGAGAACGAAAACGCAATTGCAAGGGCAGCCGCTAAAGTTCGTCCGATCATCGCGTCATCCGTTGTGAAGCAGCCAATCCAAAGAGTGACGGGACACTGTTGGATCCGCCCAGAGCGCCTGTCGAAACAGTGCTTCGCAGCGTGGTCTTCTGGAAGATTATATTATCGACCAAGTCGGATTTTTGTCACAGCGAAACAGAAATCCAGCCGGGGTTCATTTCCCAACAGGCTCTTAGGCCTCAGTCACCAGCCGATCCATCGGGATATCATGCGGTTGCGGGTAGATGGTGGTGATCCGCTGCAGCTCGTAGCCGACGCCGATGACCAATGGCTTGAACGGCATCGCGGCCAGCGTGCGGTCGAAAAAGCCGCCGCCATAGCCCAGGCGGTAGTTATTGGGATCGATGCCGACGATCGGCGAAATGACAATGTCGGGCAGCACCGGATCGCCTTTGGCGGGGATCGGGATGTTCCAGACGCCCTTTTCCAGCCGGTCGCCAGGGACGTAGGCGCGGAAGATCAGCGGCTGGGTCTTCTCGATGACGATGGGCAGGGCCGTGCGGCCACCGCGCTCGTTGATCGACGCCATCCATGACCGCAGGTCCGGCTCGCCACGAAACGGCCAATAGAGGCTGACCATACGGCCGGCGATATCGCCGATCACCGCGTCCAGGCCGTTGGCAATACGCTGCGACATGGTTGTGCGCGCATCGGCCGAAACCGCCAGTCGCGCCGTGATCAGCCGTTCGCGCTCGACCTTGCGCCAGCGCCTGACGTCGGTCCAGTCGGATAGCGGCACGCGAAATTCCGGGTCGAGTTCGTGCATGAAACAAGGCGGCGAGGCGTATAGCGCCGGGCCGTCGTGATCTTTGGCGTCGTCATCGTCGTTGGCCATGCCTCACTCCCGTGGTCCTGCGGTGTGAAGCTATACCCGTCTGAACCTGACAACGTAGGCATTCACGACATTGGAAGGCGAGTCTGGGGCAGCCTTGATGCATGGCTGTCCTGCGCCCCACGACATTGTTGCGGTGCACAAGAATCACTAAATACGGACGGTGAAAACGAGATGAGTGCGATGAACGAAACAAGCCATCATATCGTTGTCGTCGGTGCGGGATTCGGCGGTCTCGAACTCACCCGCTCACTGGCCGGTGCACCCGTGCGCATCACCATGATCGACAAGCGCAACCACCACCTTTTCCAGCCGCTGCTCTACCAGGTGGCGACCACATCGCTCGCAACCTCCGAGGTTGCTTGGCCGATCCGCCATCTCTTGCGCAATCGCAAGGATGTGACGACCCTTCTGGGCAACGTCATCGGCGTCGACCGTGCCGGCAAACGTGTAATGCTCGAGGACGGCAGTTCGATCGCCTACGACACTCTGGTGCTCGCCACCGGCGCCCGCCACGCCTATTTCGGCCATGACGAATGGGAGCCCTTTGCGCCTGGGCTGAAGACGCTTGAGGACGCCACCACCGTTCGCCGCCGCGTCCTGCTTGCCTTCGAGCAGGCCGAGCGAGAGACCGATCCGGCCACGCGCCAGGCGTTGCTGACGCTGGTCATCGTCGGCGGCGGCCCGACCGGGGTGGAGCTTGCCGGCACCATTGTCGAACTCGCGCATGAGACGCTGCGGGGCGAATTCCGCAACATCGACACGCGTGAGGCGCGCGTGGTGCTGGTCGAGGCCGGCGACCGGATCCTGGCCAATTTCGCGCCGGAACTGTCAGACTATGCCCGCAAGGCTCTGGAACGGCTGGGCGTAACGGTCGAACTCGGCCGCGCCGTTACGCGCCTCGATGCCGAAGGCGTTGTCTTTGGCGAGACGCATCTTCCGGCAAGGACGATCCTGTGGGCCGCTGGCGTCGCCGCTTCGCCCGCAGGAGAGTGGCTGGGAGCGCCGGTCGACCGGGTGGGCAGGGTGATGGTCGAGCCCGATCTTACCGTGCCGAACAATCCGGAGGTCTTCGTCATCGGCGACACTGCGCATGTGTTGCGGCCGGACGGCAAGCCGGTACCCGGCGTGGCGCCTTCCGCCAAGCAGGAAGGCAAGCATGTCGCGGCAACGATCAAAGCGCGGCTGGCCGGTGATAGCGCGTCGCGCCCTTTCCGCTACAAACATGCCGGCGACCTGGCGACGATCGGCAAATGGGCAGCCGCGATCGATTTCGGCTGGATCAAGCTGACCGGCTGGCTCGCCTGGTGGCTGTGGGGCGTGGCGCATATCTACTTCCTGATCGGCTTCCGCAACCGACTGTCGGTATCGCTTAGCTGGCTATGGATCTATTTCACCGGCCAGCGCAGCGCGCGGCTGATTACCCAGGGCGATGACGACAAGGGCTGAGAGCCCGTTTGGAAATTCTACTCCGGCGGCCATCTGGAGGCGTTTTCTGCGCTTCCGTTGCTCACGGACTTATGTCCGCTCCGCTACGGTTCTCGAAAACAACACCATATGACTCGCCGGAGCGAATTTCGAAACGGCCTCTGACGCCTTGCCTCCGGCCAAAGCAATTCATCCAGGCGTCACCTTTTGCTGATCGACTGACTTCACGGTGGACATGGCCGGGTTTCGGCGCGAAGCTTTCGCTCGGGGCTGGGATCTTGTCACGTCACTGGGAAGGAAACCAATGTCGCATCTCACCCACCCCGTCTCTCGTCGCGGTTTTCTTGCCGGTGCGGCCGCCAGCGGGGCGCTGATCATGCTGCATCCGTTCTCCGCCCGCGCTGAGGCCAATCAGGCGCATCTGAGGATCATGGAGACGACAGACATCCATGTGAATGTGCTGCCTTACGATTACTACGCCGACAAAGCGAACGACACGATGGGCCTGTCGCGGACGGCCTCGCTGATCGCGGCAGTGCGCAAGGAAGCCAGCAATGCGATGCTGATCGACAATGGCGACCTTTTGCAGGGCAACCCGATGGGCGACTACATCGCCTATGAGAAGGGGCTCAAGGACGGAGACCTGCATCCGATCGTGAAGGGCATGAACCTGCTCGGATATGAATGCTCGACGCTCGGCAATCACGAGTTCAATTACGGCCTGTCGTTCCTCGACAAGGTGCTGGCCGGGGCCAATTTTCCGTTCGTCTGCGCCAATCTGATCCGCGGCACCGAACTCGCCACCAACCCGCGCGACGACAAGCTCTATCTCAAGCCCTATGTCATCCTGGACAAGAAGATCAAGGACGGGTCGGGCGCCGAGCAGCCGATCAAGATCGGTATCATCGGCTTCGTGCCGCCGCAGATCATGGTCTGGGACCTGAAGAATCTGGAAGGCAATGTCCGGACGCGCGACATCGTCGAGGCGGCCAAGGCCTGGGTGCCGCAGATCAAGGAAGAGGGCGCCGACATCGTCATTGCGCTCTCGCATTCCGGCATCGACGTCAAGCAGGGCACCGGAATGGAGAACGCCTCGTTCTTCGTTGCCGGCGTCGACGGCATCGACGCGGTGTTCACCGGCCACCAGCATCTGGTCTTCCCCGGCAAGAAGGATTTTCAGGCGCTCGACGGTGTCGACACCGAAAAGGGCACGCTGCAAGGCAAGCCGGCGGTGATGGGCGGCTTCTGGGGATCGCATATGGGCCTGATCGACCTGCTTCTGGAACGCGACGGATCGAAATGGCGCGTGGTCTCGGCGACCTCGGAAGCACGGCCGATTTACGAGCGCGTCGACAAGGCGAACAAGCCGACTGTTGCCGACGACCAGCGCATCGTCGATGCGTTGAAGGCCGACCATGAGGCGACACTTGCCTATGTTCGCCGTCCGGTCGGCAAAACGTCGGCGCCGCTCTATTCCTATTTCGCGCTGGTGGCAGACGATCCGTCGGTGCAGATCGTCAATCAGGCGCAGAGCTGGTATCTCAAGGACATCTTGAAGAGCACGCGGTGGAAGGACGTGCCGCTCCTGTCGGCGGCAGCACCCTTCAAGGCCGGCGGGCGCAACGGCGCCGACTATTACACCGACGTGCCGGTTGGCGACATCGCCATCAAGAACGTCGCTGATCTCTATCTCTATCCCAATACGGTGCGCGCCGTCGAAATCACCGGGGCGCAGGTTAAGGAATGGCTTGAAATGTCAGCCGGCATCTTCAAGAAAATCGAACCGGGCAAGGCCGACCAGGCGCTGATCGACACCGAATTCCCGTCCTACAATTTCGATGTGATCGACGGTGTCAGCTACAGGATAGACCTGTCGCAGCCGCCGAAATACGATGCCAAGGGTGGCGTCGCCAATGCCGGCTCCAGCCGCATCGTCGACCTCAGCTTCGATGGCAAGCCTATTGATCCCTCAGCGAAATTCGTCGTCGCCACCAACAATTACCGTGCCGGCGGCGGTGGCAATTTTCCTGACATCAACGCCTCCAAGATCATCTACGAGGCGCCGGACACCAACCGCGACGTGATCGTGCGTTACGTCGTCAGCGAGGGCACGATCAATCCGTCGGCCGATGACAATTGGTCGTTCACGCCGCTGCCAGGAGCCAGCGTCGTGTTCGAAACCGGACCCAGGGCGAAGGATTTTGTCGCGGGGGTGAAGTCCCTCAAGATCGAGCCCCTTGGCGAGGGTGAAGCCGGGTTTGCGAAGTATCGCATCCTGCTTTGAAAAAGGAGCGGGCAAACGCCCGCCCAATTGCCTCTACGCCTTGTAGACCACCTGGCGCACGTCGATGTAGCTGGCGCGGAAGCCGGCTTCGCAATAGTGGAGGTAAAACTCCCAGAGCTTCTTGAAGCGGTCGTCGAAGCCGAGCGGGACGATCTTTTCCCACGACTGCCAGAAGCGGTTGCGCCATTCGGCAAGCGTGCGGGCATAGTCGTCCGGAAAGACGCGCTCGCGCAGATGGGCAAGGCCATGGTCGCTGCCCAGCGACTTGAGGATCGACGGCGTCGGCAGCATCCCGCCCGGGAAGACGTAGCGCTGGATGAAATCCGGCCGCGCGCGATAGGTGTCGTAGGCGGCCTCGTTGATGGTGATGATCTGCAGGCCGGCGGTGCCTCCGGGCCTCAGGCACGCCTTCATCTTGCCGAAGAACACCGGCCAGTATTTCTCGCCGACCGCCTCGAACATCTCGATCGACGCAATGCGGTCGTAAGTGCCTGTTTCGTCTCGGTAATCCTGGAGCTTGATGTCGACCTTGTCAGACAGTCCGGCCTTCTGGATGCGCTCCTTGGCGAAGTCGTGCTGTTCGCGGCTGATGGTCAGGCCGGTGACGCGGCAGCCGATCTCGCGCGCGGCAAATTCGGCAAAGCCGCCCCAGCCGCAGCCGATCTCCAGCACATGGTCCTTCTTGCCGATGCCGGTGTCCTTGGCGAGGGCGCGGTATTTGGCGGCCTGCGCGCTTTCCAGGTCGTTGGCGCCGGTGGCATAGAGCGCCGACGAATAGGTCATCGAGGGATCGAGCCATTGCTTGTAGAAGGCATTGCCGAGATCGTAATGCGCCGAAATGTTGCGCTTCGAGCCGGTTCGGGTGTTTTCGTTGAACCAGTGGCGGATCCGCTGGACGGTGTTGATGAGCCAGCTGGCGCCGCCGGCGACGCGTTCGCCGATGGCCGAGTTGACGACGAACAGTTCGAGGAAGCTGGTTACGTCAGGGCTTTCCCAGTCGCCGTCCATGTAGGATTCGGCAACGCCGATGGTGCCGCCGGAAAAGGCGCGGCCTGGCAAGCGCCAGTTCTTCAGCACCAGTTCGGCATCGGGGCCGGGCGCATTGCCACCGACAAGAACAGCGCGGCCATCCGGCATTCTTACCTTGAGCGAGCCGCGCGGCAGTTTCATCGCCGCCGACAGCACCATGCGCGCCTTGGCCGGCAAGCCCTTGACGATCTCGGCGAAGTTGAGCTCGTCCAGCCTGATGGCGTCGCCGACGCCCTTGTTTTCCCTAGCAGCCATCTCGCGTCCCCCTGGACGTCCGTGGGGACGGCGCAAAGATCTGCCGGCCTCCACAACCTCCACATTTCATTCGCAGGGGCGAACGCCGCTACCTGCGTGAATTTTCGCCACAATCTTCCACCGCATCGACCAGAACTTCAAGAGGCAGGCTGTGTGCGCGGCTGGACCAAAGGCAACCGGCCCGAGGCCAGAATTCGGGCGAGTATCGGCCGTCGGCGAAATCTCTATGGTTACGAACACCCACATGCGCTAGCTTCAGTCATGCGTTACGTCGTCGTCATCATGGCCATCGCCTTTTCCCTGATCTGGGATGGCCTCTACAACAATGGCCGTTATCTCGACAGCACGGTCAGGGAGATGTCGCGCGTCGTGCGCTACGTCACTGGCGGGGGCTAAGTTTTGCGCCTCTGCGAAGTCGCCCTCCGGCGTTGCCGGGCGCGACATCGTGGCGGTTGACGCGACCGTTTCGCTCACACAAAACATGCCGGCAAATCGAATTTGGAGGCAGGCGTGATCCGGCATATCGTTTTCTTCAGCGCGCGGCGCAAGGACGATGTCGAGGCCGTGCGCACGGGTTTGCTCACGCTGGGCAAGATTCCGCATTCAAGCCTCTTCGAGGTCACGCTCAACACCAAGGTCGATCCGCTATCAGACGCGATCGACGTGGTCGTCTATGCCGAGTTCGAGGACGATGCGGCCTTGGCCGCCTACAAGGCGCACCCGCTCTATGCCGAGGCGACCAGTCGGGTCAAACCCTTGCGCGAATTGCGCTATTCGGCCGATGTCGTGGCGATGGCCTGATCAGGCCGGCGAGAAACTTGGCAGTACTTCACAGGCGGAATTCGTACATCGAGGTGCGCGAGCAACCGAAGCCGGCCTTGAACGGCTCGTCGCCAATGGCAGCCACCATCCGGCACATTTGACGCGCATCCTGGGCGACAGCTGCACTTGCCGTGGGCTGCCCGGAATATAGGTGGTGAGCACAGTCTGGGAGACGCCCGCACTGTCCATGCCTTGCGCGATGATCCAGGTCTGGTTCTGCAGCCCGCCGACCGGGTCGAATGCCGCCGGCCAGATGCCGGGGCGATAAAAATGCGGCGTGATCCGCAAGATCCTGAACGTGCTGCCCGTCATCTATCGCTCAATCCAGAAGTTCAAACGGGGCAACGGTTGCCATTCGAAAACCGAATTGCACTTCAGAGCCATTTCGCCCAAAGCGAGACCCTTGGCATCTCCCGTGCGGGTGATGCCGTGGCATCAAGTTGGTTTCCGATTAGGGAAAATCGCAGGAAGCCGTCCTGGCATGACATGCTCCCTCATGAGCGGACGACGCCCCGATCAAGGCGCCATCGGCGGAAATGCTTGAATGGATTTCCGGAATGATGCACACCGCGCCGGCATGACCAGCACAATCCATCCGCTTGACCACCTGGTGCTGCCGACCGCGCGCCTCGATGTGGCGCGGGCGCGGCTGACATCGCTTGGCTTCATCGTCGCTCCAACCGGCATTCACCCCTTCGGCACCGAAAATTGCTGTGTCTTCTTCGCCGACGGCACCTATCTCGAACCGCTCGCCGTGGGAGACCGCCAAGCTGCCGCGCGGGCGATTGCCGATGGCAATGTGTTTGTCGCGCGGGATCGCCTTTATCGCGCCAATCTGGGCGATGAGGGCTTTTCCGCCGTGGTGGTGGGCACCGGCAATGCCGACGCGGATCACGCGCGCTTTGTCAAAGCCGGCCTGTCGGCGGGCGAGGTATTGAGTTTTTCGCGCGCGTTCACCGACACCGCCGGAAAGAGCGACATGGCGTCGTTCAAGCTGGCATTCGCTTCCGGCGTCGGGTCGACGGACGCTTTTCTGTTTGCCTGCGAGCGGATCAATGCGCCTGACATCGACCGCAGCGCGCTGCAAGCCCATGCCAATGGCGTGACCGGCATTGCCGAAATCGTCGCGGTCAGCGATGCGCCGTCCGAACAGGGCAAGCTGATTTCCGTGGCGACGGGTTTGGAGCAGGGCGCAACGTTCGACCTGCCGAATGCGACCTTGACCGTGCTTGACCCCCAAGCCTTTACCGCGAGCTTCAGGCTTGCGGCTGGTGAGCCGAGCGATCTGCACTTCGCTGCGGTAGTGTTCTCAGTCCGCAATGCCGATGCTACCGCAAGGCTGCTTGCAGCCAACGCCATCCAATACGATATAGCGGGCAACGAAATTGTCGTGCAGCCGGCATCCGGGCAGGGCGCGGCATTCATCTTCCGGGAGATTCAATGAGCAAGCCCCTGGCTCCGAATTCGGCGGTAACCGTCGGCAACGTGGTCTTCGACAACAACGCAGCCCTGGCACTGATTGCCGGTCCGTGCCAGTTCGAATCGCGCCAGCACGCCTTCGACATGGCCGGCGCGCTGAAGGAATTGACCGGCAAGCTCGGCATCGGCCTCGTCTACAAGACCAGCTATGACAAGGCCAACCGCACCTCGCTGTCGGCGACGCGCGGTGCCGGGATGGATGCGGCACTTCCGGTCTTCGACGAGTTGCGCAAGGAATTTTCGCTCCCCATTCTGACCGACGTCCACACCGAGGAGCAGTGCGCGATCGTCGCGCAGCATGTCGATGTGCTGCAAATTCCAGCCTTCCTGTCGCGTCAGACCGATATGCTGGTCGCCGCCGCCAAGACCGGCAAGGTGATCAACGTCAAGAAGGGGCAGTTCCTGGCGCCCTGGGACATGAAGAACGTCGTCGCCAAGATCACCGGGTCCGGCAACCCCAATGTGCTCACCACCGAGCGCGGCGCGTCGTTCGGCTACAACACGCTGGTGTCGGACATGCGGGCACTGCCCGTGATGGCCGAGATCGGCGCGCCGGTGATTTTCGACGCCACCCATTCGGTGCAGCAGCCGGGCGGGCAGGGCGGTTCTTCCGGCGGCGAGCGCCGCTTTGTCGAAACACTTGCTCGTGCTGCCGTCGCCGTCGGCGTCGCCGGTGTCTTCATCGAGACCCACCAGGATCCGGACAATTCGACCTCGTCAGACGGTCCGAACATGCTGCCGCTGAAGGACATGCCGGCTCTGCTCGAAAAGCTGATGGCGTTCGACCGCATCGCCAAGAACGCTGGCTGACCGGCCACGGTGACGGCCAGCTTGTAGTCGGCAAAGGCCGGCTGTAGGCTCCTCCTTGCAAATGAGCGTCTTGGCAGGAGGAAGCCATGTCTGTCGCCCGCGTCACCGAAATCACGTCGTCATCGAAGAAGAGCTTTCAGGACGCCATCGAGAAGGGAATTGCGCGCGCCTCAAAGACCCTGAAGAACGTCGAAGGCGCCTGGATCCAGGACCAGAAGATCGTCGTCGAGGACGGCAAGATCGCGGCCTATCGCGTCAACATGAAGGTGACTTTCATCCTCGCGGATTGAGCGCCTGCCGCTCAAAAAAATCGGGAACTTTCGCCCGCGCCCCTCATTGTCAAAGTACCATCAACGACAGTGAGGAGCATCAGACATGACCACCCAGACAGGCCACACCGAAGCCATTGCCGCTTCGCGCGTCATCGGCACGTCGGTGTACAACACCGAAGGCAGGAACATCGGCAGCATCGAGGACATCATGCTCGACAAGACGTCGAACGGCATCATGTTCGCGGTTATCGGCTTTGGCGGCTTTCTCGGCATCGGCGAGAAGTATCACGCCATTCCATGGGCGAGCCTCGACTATGATGAGAACAGAGGCGGCTATGTCGTGCCGTTCTCCAAGGACCAGCTGAAAGCGGCTCCAGCCTATTCGATCAATGAACTGGCCGGCGCCGATGGCGAGGCCGCACGTGACGCTTCCTATGACTACTACAAGGTCACGCCCTATTGGCATTGATCCGGCGCGCTGACGCCTGACGAGAAAAGGCCCCCGACGGGGGCCTTTTTCGATCCGATGGGACGGTTCCTATTGGCCGGCGTAAAGCGTCGACAACTCAGTTGCCGCCTTTGGCGCCTGCTGGGTGTCGCATGACGTCAGGAACGCCGCCGCGATCAGGAACAAACTCACGATACCGCTTAACTCGGACATGGCGAAACTCCTCCTGTTTCGCCCCGCGCGGCCGCAACTATAAACCAGAAAGGGCCACGCCATGCATGAATTATGATGACAGAAAATTGCGCTTCGTGAATCCCTGACGCGGCACTATTTGCAAGCGCCCCGATTGCCTTTTGCGGCGCTTTGGCTAAGAGGGGCGCGACGCTTAATCGATCAATCGGGGACATCGCAATGACCGCCATCATCGACATTATCGGGCGTGAAATCCTGGACAGCCGCGGAAATCCGACCGTCGAGGTCGATGTTGTTCTCGAAGACGGCTCGATGGGCCGTGCCGCGGTGCCGTCGGGCGCCTCGACCGGCGCCCATGAAGCCGTCGAGCTTCGCGACGGCGGCGCCCGCTATCTCGGAAAGGGCGTGCTGAAGGCGGTTGAGGCCGTCAATGGCGAGCTGTTCGAGGCGATTGGCGGCATGGAGGCCGAGAACCAGATCCACATCGACCAGACCATGATCGAGCTCGACGGCACGCCCAACAAGAGCCGCCTCGGCGCCAACGCCATCCTCGGCGTCTCGCTGGCGGTGGCCAAGGCGGCCGCGGAAGCCGCCGGCCTGCCGATCTATCGCTATGTCGGCGGCACCAAGGCGCATCTGCTGCCAGTGCCGATGATGAACATCATCAATGGCGGCGCGCATGCCGACAACCCGATCGACTTCCAGGAATTCATGATCCTGCCGGTCGGTGCGCCGACGCTGCGCGAAGGCGTGCGCTGGGGTTCGGAAATCTTCCACACGCTGCGCAAGAAGCTCAAGGACGCCGGCCACAACACCAATGTCGGCGACGAAGGTGGCTTTGCCCCGAACCTGAAGAGCGCGCCGGTGGCGCTCGACTTCATCATGGAATCGATCGAGAAGGCCGGCTTCAAGCCGGGCGAAGAGATCGCGCTCGGCCTAGATTGCGCGGCGACCGAATTCTTCAAGGACGGCAACTATGTCTATGAAGGCGAGAAGAAGACCCGCGATCCCAAGGCGCAGGCCAAATACCTGGCCAAGCTCGCCGCCGACTATCCGATCGTCTCGATCGAGGACGGCCTGGCCGAGGATGACTGGGAAGGCTGGAAATACCTGACCGATTTGATCGGCAAGAAGACGCAGCTGGTCGGCGACGACCTGTTCGTCACCAACACGGCGCGGCTGCGCGACGGCATTCGCATGGGCGTCGCCAACTCGATCCTGGTGAAGGTCAACCAGATCGGCTCGCTGACCGAGACGCTCGACGCCGTCGAGACCGCGCACAAGGCCGGCTACACCGCCGTCATGTCGCACCGCTCGGGCGAAACCGAGGATTCGACCATTGCCGATCTCGCCGTCGCCACCAATTGCGGGCAGATCAAGACCGGCTCGCTGTCGCGCTCCGACCGCATGGCCAAATACAATCAGCTGATCCGCATCGAGGAAGAGCTCGGCCAGCAGGCGCGCTACGCCGGCAAGTCGGTCGTCAAGGGCTGATCTGCGCCGTCCTCGGTCGGGCCCTGGGCAAACTTTGGGCGCCATGCACTAGCGAGCTTGAACTGGAACGCTTTCTGCTGAGGCGGGAAGCGCTCAAGCGCTTCCCGTGCGATGCACGCCTAGCGCCACCGAGAGATTTGCAGTGATTTTCTGCATTGCATCCGGCAAGTTTCGGTCGACACCATAGACGAAGCTTGGGAAATCGAGCGGTTTCTGGTGAGACCAGATCGCCTCATGCTGGTCCGGAGGCAGGAGTTGAGCCGGGTCGCCAACGGCAATCCAGCCGATCGGTACGATCGTACCAGGTTCGAGGCTGGTGCGTAGGTGAACGGTGCCATTGATGCGGACTTCCGATCCGCGCCCTATGTGCGCACCATGGAAAACCGCCGCACCTGTGGCGATAAAAACTTCATCGCCGACTTCTGCGCCAACCACGTGGCTGTTGGGGCCCACAACGCAATAATTCCCGATAGTACAAGGGTGACTTGCTGTGGCCCGGATCACCGCATTTTCCAACACGATACAGTTGCGGCCAATGCGGATCGATCCGCCAGCCTCGGCCACAAGGCGGGCGCCATGCATGACCCGGCTGCCAGCGCCGATGACGACATCGCCGGATACGGTGGCATCTGGGGCGGCCCAGGCATCGGTATCGATCGCAGGCGAATGCCCCGCATAAGAAATGATCATCGCTCGCTCTCCTCTATCTCGATCTCAGCCGCGCGGCAGCCGATCGGGCAAATCTCAGCTCCGCAAAGATCATGCTCACAGAGCCGACACGTTGTTTTCGCGAAAGCACGGGAAGTAGTCGCGTCGGCAAGAATCTCGTCCAGCATGGACACAAAGTGCCGCCGCTCATCCGGTTGCAGCACAGACAGCAATCCGTCGAGCGCCACGAGCCTGAGAGCTTGCATTTCCTCTACCTGTACGTGGCCAGTCTCCGTCAGCGTCAGTGGAGTGACGCGACCCTCCGGTTTGCCACGCACTATCAGCGCCTGCCGCTCCAGTCCGTCGATCAAACGCACGGCAGTCGGTTGACTGACGCCGACGACCTCGGCTAGCTCCGTCGTCGTCAACCCCGGTTTGAAGTGCAGCATCGACAGCACTGCCGCCGCGCTCGGTGAAAGCTCTCTCAAGGACCCTTCCGTCCTGTCGCGAATTATGGCGCCCAGCGCGCCGAGTTTGTTGGCGTCTAATAATTGCATAGCGTATGCATATATCACTTCGAGAGAACGTCAACCGCTTTTCGCGCATGCAAGCTGCGCGACCGCAAAGGATGGAGAAGAAAAATCGACAAGCTGGGATGCAACTTGCCGGGTTGGTCATTCTCCGCTCGCAAAATACGATGGTCCGTAACCCTCCATTAAGCACAATCGGGCGACAAAAGGCGGTCAAAGGATTGCGACCATGTGGACACGCCAGCACAAGCAGAGAAACACCGGCCGGCTGATCATCCCGTCGCTTTGCGTGGCGTTCCTGGCCTATTTCGGCTTCCACGCCTATCATGGCGAGTTCGGCATCTACTCCAAATACCAGCTCGAAGCGCAGACCGTCGAATTGCAGGCGAAATACGATGCCATCAAGGCGCGCCGGGTCGATCTGGAGCGGCGCGTGCAGCTGATGCATGAGGGCACGCTTGAGAAGGATATGCTTGACGAGCAGGCGCGCAGAGCGCTCAATCTGTCCCAGGCCGATGAAATCACCATCATGCTGCCGGCCAATCGAAATAACTGAATTCCAGTTAATCGTTGTTATCTCTAATGATTCTAACCGTTTAGACGCATGCCAGCCATGCATTTTTCTGCATGGCGAAACGCGGTCTCGCATGTTAGCCTCCTCCAAATCGGTGGGGAGGAGCTGATCTCCCCAGAGCAGGCTTGATCTGCTTTAGTGTCCGCAAAGAGACGCCAACAGGGAGTGATGCATGGCCACCGCCGCCAAAAAAGCGCCTGCCAAATCCGTTAAATCGACATCCGCCAAATCCACGGGGCTTTCCGCTCCCAAGCCAGCCGAATTCACCAAGGACGAGGAGCTTGCCGCCTACCGGCACATGCTGCTCATCCGCCGCTTCGAGGAGAAGGCCGGCCAGCTCTACGGCATGGGCTTCATTGGCGGCTTCTGTCACCTCTATATCGGCCAGGAAGCGGTCGTCACCGGCATGAAGATGGCGCTGATCGACGGCGACCAGATGATCACCGCCTATCGCGACCACGGCCACATGCTGGCGATGGAGCTTTCGCCGCGCGGCGTCATGGCCGAACTGACTGGACGCCGCGGCGGCCTGTCCCGAGGCAAGGGCGGCTCCATGCATATGTTTTCCAAGGAGAAGCATTTTTACGGCGGCCACGGCATTGTCGGCGCGCAGGTGTCGCTCGGCACAGGGCTGGCCTTCGCCAACCGCTACCGCGACAACAACAATGTGTCGCTGACCTATTTCGGCGATGGTGCTGCCAACCAGGGCCAGGTCTATGAAAGCTTCAACATGGCCTCGCTGTGGAAGCTGCCGGTGATCTACATCATCGAGAATAACCGCTACGCCATGGGCACTTCGGTGTCGCGCTCGTCGGCCGAAACCAATTTTTCGCATCGCGGCGCCTCGTTCAAGATTCCCGGCATCCAGGTCGACGGCATGGACGTTCGTGCGGTGAAGTCCGCCGGCGACCAGGCGACCGAATGGTGCCGTGCCGGCAACGGCCCGATCATCCTCGAAATGCAGACCTACCGCTATCGCGGTCACTCGATGTCGGACCCGGCGAAATACCGCTCGAAGGAAGAAGTGCAGAAGATGCGGTCCGACCATGACCCGATCGAGCAGGTCAAGGCACGGCTGACGGCCAAGAAGTGGGCCAGCGAGGACGAGCTCAAAAATATCGACAAGGAAGTCCGCGACATCGTCGCCGACGCCGCCGAATTCGCCCAGCACGACGCCGAGCCGGATCCGTCCGAGCTCTGGACCGACATCGTATTGTAACGGGAGGGCAAGGACATGCCGATCGAAATTCTCATGCCCGCTCTCTCGCCGACGATGGAAGAGGGCAATCTTTCCAAGTGGTTGAAGAACGAAGGCGACAAGGTCGTCGCCGGCGACGTGATCGCCGAGATCGAGACCGACAAGGCGACGATGGAAGTCGAAGCGGTGGATGAAGGCACGCTTGCCAAGATCGTGGTGCCTGCCGGTACCGAAGGCGTCAAGGTCAACGCGGTGATCGCCGTGCTTGCGGTCGACGGCGAAGACGTCGACAAGGCTGGCGAAGGCATCGGCGAAGAGCCTCCCAAGGCTGAAGCAGCCGCGCCTGCGCCGGCTGCCGCGAAAAGCGAGGCTGCCGCGCCCGTCGCTGCCGCACCGAAGACGGAAGTCGCCGCCGATCCCGACATCCCGGCCGGCACCGAGATGGTCTCGACCACGGTGCGCGAGGCGCTGCGTGACGCCATGGCCGAAGAGATGCGCCGCGACGGCGACGTCTTCGTCATGGGCGAGGAGGTTGCCGAGTACCAGGGCGCCTACAAGATCACGCAAGGGCTGCTGCAGGAATTCGGCCCGCGCCGCGTCGTCGATACCCCGATCACCGAGCATGGCTTTGCCGGCGTCGGCGTCGGTGCGGCGATGGCGGGGTTGAAGCCGATCGTCGAGTTCATGACCTTCAACTTCGCCATGCAGGCGATCGACCAGATCATCAACTCCGCCGCAAAGACGCTCTATATGTCAGGCGGCCAGATGGGCGCGCCGATCGTCTTCCGCGGACCGAACGGGGCGGCTGCCCGCGTCGGCGCCCAGCATTCGCAGTGCTACGCCGCCTGGTACAGCCATATCCCCGGCCTGAAGGTGGTGATGCCGTACACTGCCGCCGACGCCAAGGGCCTGCTCAAGGCGGCGATCCGCGATCCGAACCCGGTCATCTTCCTCGAGAATGAAATCCTCTACGGTCAGTCCTTCGACGTGCCGAAGCTCGACGATTTCGTGCTGCCGATCGGCAAGGCGCGTATCCACAAGCAGGGCAAGGACGTCACCATTGTCTCGTTCGGCATCGGCATGACCTATGCCATCAAGGCGGAAGCCGAATTGCGCGGCATGGGCATCGATGCCGAGATCATCGATCTTCGCTCTATCCGCCCGCTCGACCTCGACAGCATCATCGCCTCGGTGAAGAAGACCAACCGCCTGA
This sequence comes from Mesorhizobium sp. 128a, assembly GCF_053848025.1. NCBI lineage: Bacteria > Pseudomonadati > Pseudomonadota > Alphaproteobacteria > Hyphomicrobiales > Phyllobacteriaceae > Mesorhizobium > Mesorhizobium sp. 128a. The sequence continues at coordinate 65,254 of NZ_JBSPKY010000006.1, forward strand.
TCGTGGTGGAAGAAGGCTTCCCGCAGAGCTCGGTCGGCGACCACATCGCCAACCAGGTATCGCAGCGCGCCTTCGACTTCCTCGACGCGCCGGTCATCACCATCGCCGGCAAGGACGTGCCGATGCCCTATGCGGCGAACCTCGAAAAGCTGGCTTTGCCCAATGTCGGCGAGGTCATCGAGGCGGTCAAAGCCGTCACCTATCGCTAAGCCGGCCGGGAGGACATCATGCCAATCAACATCACCATGCCGGCGCTCTCGCCCACGATGGAAGAGGGCAATCTTTCCAAATGGCTCGTGAAAGAGGGCGACAAGGTTTCGCCGGGCGACGTGATCGCCGAGATCGAGACTGACAAGGCGACGATGGAAGTCGAAGCAGTCGATGAGGGTACGGTAGCCAAGCTCGTCGTTCCCGCAGGCACCGAAGGCGTCAAGGTCAATGCTCTGATTGCCATTCTGGCCGGCGAAGGCGAGGATGCAGGCGCCGCGGCGAAGGGTGGCGGTGATGCCGCGCCCAAGGCCGAGACTCCGAAAGTTGAAGCTCCGAAAGCTGAAGCACCAAAGACGGAAGCCTCTGCCGCGGCGCCCGTGCCGACGAAGGCCGAGGCCGCGCCGGTTGCTAACGGCCACGCCGGGGGCGAGCGTACCTTCGCATCACCGCTGGCACGTCGCATTGCCAAAGACGCAGGCGTCGACGTCTCTGCCGTGACGGGCACTGGGCCGCATGGCCGAGTCGTCAAGGCCGATGTCGAAGCGGCGATTGCCGGCGGCGGCGCCAAGGCGGCACCGGCCACAAAGGCACCTCCTGCTGCCGGCGCGCCCGCTGCTCCGGTTGCCGCGCCCAAGGCGATGTCGGACGAGCAGGTGCTGAAACTGTTCGCAGAAGGCTCCTACGAACTCGTCCCGCACGACAATATGCGCAAGACCATCGCGCGCCGCCTGGTCGAGGCCAAGTCGACCATTCCGCATTTCTACCTGACGCTCGACTGTGAGCTCGATGCGCTGCTGGCGCTGCGCACGCAGTTGAATGCCGCCGCTCCGACGAAGAAGACCGACAAGGGCGAGGTGCCTGTCTACAAGCTGTCGGTCAATGACATGGTGATCAAGGCGATGGCAATGGCGCTGATGGCGGTGCCGGATGCCAACGCGTCATGGACCGACAGCGCCATGGTCAAGCACAAGCATGCCGATGTCGGCGTTGCCGTGTCGATCCCCGGCGGCCTGATCACGCCGATCATCCGCCACGCCGACGAAAAGACGCTGTCCACCATTTCCAACGAGATGAAGGATCTGGCCAGCCGCGCCCGCAGCCGCAAGCTGAAGCCGGAGGAGTATCAGGGCGGCACCACGGCGGTGTCCAATCTCGGCATGTTCGGCATCAAGGACTTCGCCGCCGTCATCAACCCGCCGCATGCGACAATCCTGGCGGTCGGCGCCGGCGAGCAGCGCGCGGTGGTCAAGAACGGCGAGATCAAGGTCGCCAACGTCATGTCGGTGACGCTGTCGACCGATCACCGCGCCGTCGACGGCGCGCTCGGCGCGGAACTTCTGGTCGCCTTCAAGCGCATGATCGAAAACCCGATGGGCATGCTGGTCTAGCGAAGGGACAAGGCGGTGCGGACAGTCTTCACCTCCTTCATGGCCTTCTTCCTGTCTTTGCTTGCCGGCGCCATCGTTGCGGTGGGACTGGCGATAAACACAGGCGCGCACGAGGAATACATTCTCGTGTTCTTCGCGTGCGGGCTGGTCACCACTGTCGTGACGATATTGTTTTTCATTGCACAGTTTTGTCCCAATCCGCTCAAGGCCATCGATTGGGTTGGGATCGGCACATTCGCCTTGTTCGTGCTGATTGGTTTCGGCTTGATCGGCTGGACTTTTTCCCAACCGCCCGAGGGACGCGATTGGGGGGGGAACCTGCCAATCATCGCAGGGTTGGTTCTGTCGAGCCTGGCTACGATTGTGGTGCATTGGCTGTTCGTACGGTGGCGGGTTAGGCGCGGGCAGCCGGGTTTTGGCAGAGGCGAGGCAAGGGCGTGAAGACAATTCTCTGCTATGGCGACTCCCTGACCTGGGGCTACGACGCGGCAAGCCTTGGCCGGCATGCTCTGGAAGACCGCTGGTCGAGCGTTCTTAAGGCGGCGCTGGACGACGATGATATCGAAGTCATCGCCGAGGGCCTGAATGGCCGCACCACCGCCTTCGACGACCATCTGGCAGGCGCGGACCGCAACGGTGCAAGACTGCTGCCGACGATCCTGACGACGCATGCACCGATCGACCTGATCGTCATCATGCTCGGCGCCAACGACATGAAGCCGTGGATCCACGGCAATCCGGTTGCGGCCAAACAAGGCATGCAGCGCTTGATCGATATCGTCCGCGGCCACGACTATCCGTTCGACTGGCCCGCGCCGCAGATCCTGATCGTGGCGCCGCCTGCGGTCAGCCGCACCGACAATGCCGAATTCAAGGAAATGTTTGCCGGCGGCGACGAGGCCTCGAAGCGGCTGGCGCCGCAATATTCGATCCTTGCCGACGAGGCCGGCTGCGGCTTTTTCGACGCCGGGACCGTGGCTACGACCACGCCGCTCGACGGTGTTCATCTCGATGCGGAAAACACGCGCAACATAGGTGAGGCATTGGCGCCATTGGTGCGCGTGATGCTGGAACTCTAGATCATAGAAGTGAGCATGACGTCGTCCGAAAACCGCTTCACACATTTCGGCATCATGCTCTGAACAATCAGGGAGAAACCCCGTGGCAGAATCCTACGACGTCATCATCATCGGCTCCGGCCCTGGCGGCTATGTCACGGCGGTGCGCTCCGCGCAGCTCGGCTTCAAGACGGCGATCATCGAGCGCGAGCATCTCGGCGGCATCTGCCTCAACTGGGGCTGCATCCCGACCAAGGCGCTGCTGCGCTCGGCCGAGATCATGCATTATTCGGATCATCTCAAGGACTACGGCCTCAAGCTCGAAGGCGGCAAGGTCAGCGCCGATACGGCCGCCGTGGTCGACCGCTCGCGCAAGGTGTCGCTCAGGCTCAATGGCGGTGTCGCTTTCCTGATGAAGAAGAACAAGGTCGACGTCATCTGGGGCGAGGCCAAGCTGTCCAAGGCTCCTTCAGGTGAAAAATTGGGCGAGATCGTCGTTTCCAAGACCGCCAAGAAGCCGATGGAGCCGCAGCCGCCGGTGCCGAAAGGCGTCAAGGGCGAGGGCACCTACGCTGCCAAGCACATCATTCTGGCGACCGGCGCACGGCCCCGCGCGCTGCCCGGCATCGAGCCGGACGGCAAGCTCATCTGGACCTATTTCGAGGCGATGGTGCCGAAGGAAATGCCGAAGTCGCTGCTGGTGATGGGCTCCGGCGCCATCGGCATCGAGTTCGCCTCCTTCTACCGCACCATGGGCGCCGAGGTCACAGTGGTCGAGCTGTTGCCGGCGGTGATGCCGGTCGAGGACGCCGAAGTCTCGAAATTCGCGCAGAAACAGTTCGAGAAGCAAGGGATGAAGATCATCCTCGAGGCCAAGGTGACCAAGGTCGAGAAGGGTGCAAACTCGGTCACCGCGCATGTCGAGATGAAGGACGGCAAGGTCGAGAAGATATCAGCCGACCGCATGATCTCGGCCGTCGGCGTGCAGGGCAATATCGAAAACCTCGGCCTCGAGACGCTCGGCGTGAAGACGGATCGCGGCTGCGTCGTCGTCGATGGCTACGGCAAGACCAACGTGCCTGGCATCTATGCCATCGGCGATGTCGCCGGACCGCCGATGCTGGCCCACAAGGCCGAGCATGAGGGCGTGGTCTGCGTCGAGAAGATCGCCAATTTCCCCGGCGTGCATGCAACAGACAAGCTGAAGATTCCGGGCTGCACCTACTGCAACCCGCAGGTCGCTTCCGTCGGCCTGACCGAAGCCAAGGCCAAGGCCGAAGGCAAGGACATACGTGTCGGCCGCTTTCAGTTCGGCGCCAATGGCAAAGCGATCGCGCTCGGCGAGGACCAGGGTTTCATCAAGACCATCTTCGACAAGAAGACCGGCCAGTTGCTCGGCGCCCACATGGTCGGCGCCGAAGTGACCGAGCTGATCCAGGGCTTTGTCGTGGCGATGAACCTGGAGACGACGGAGGAAGAGCTGATGCACACCATCTTCCCGCATCCGACGCTGTCGGAAATGATGAAGGAAAGCGTGCTCGACGCCTATGGGCGCGCGCTCAACGCATGATAAATTGCTGCCGCGAGACTCAGACGCATGCGCCGGAGGAACCTTACGGCAAGGCAGTTCGTATCCGGATGCATTTTCACCTGATCAAGGAGGAGTTGGCATATGGACGTGAATGGCGTGGGCTGGATTGCAGCCATCATCATCGGCGGCTTGGCCGGGTGGCTGGCCGAGATGGTCATGAAGAGCAACACCGGCATCTTGATGAACATCATTATGGGCATTGTCGGTGCGGTGGTGCTCAACGCCATCCTCAGGGCTCTCAACATCGAGCCCTTCGGCGTCGGCTGGCTCGCTTACCTGATCACCGGCTTCATTGGCGCCTGCCTGCTGATCTTTGCCGGGCGGCTCATTCGCCGCTAGAGCCCGCTATGCGAAAAAGGCTGTGGCGGCATGCGCCGCCGCGGCCTTTTTCTTTGCTCCGAAAAGTCTTAAGTGACGTTTTAGAGGCTGACGCCGACGGGCGGATGCCAACAAGTCAGGTTTGAGATGGTCACTGTTCTCGACACGATCACCAACGCGCCGCGCCTGCGGCACCCCGAAAAGGCGCACAAGCCCGACCAGGAGGTGCTGCGCAAGCCCGACTGGATCCGCGTCAAGGCGCCGGTGTCCAAGGGTTATGCCGAAACGCGCGAGATCGTGAAGTCGCACAAGCTGGTGACGGTGTGCGAAGAGGCCGGCTGCCCCAATATCGGCGAATGCTGGGAAAAGAAGCACGCCACCTTCATGATCATGGGCGAGATCTGCACGCGCGCCTGCGCCTTCTGCAATGTCGCCACCGGCATCCCGACCGCGCTCGATGCCGATGAGCCGGCGCGCGTCGCGCACGCCGTCAAGCAGATGGGGCTGAGCCACGTCGTCATCACCTCCGTCGACCGCGACGATCTTGCCGATGGCGGCGCGCAGCATTTCGCCGAGGTCATCCGCGCGATTCGGGCGGCGACGCCCTTGACCACAATCGAAATCCTGACGCCCGATTTTCTGCGCAAGGAAGGCGCGCTGGAGATTGTCGTGGCGGCGAAGCCCGATGTGTTCAACCACAATCTCGAAACCGTGCCGTCGAACTATCTGACGGTGCGACCGGGCGCGCGCTATTTCCACTCGATCCGGCTGTTGCAGCGGGTGAAGGAACTCGATCCCTCGATCTTCACCAAGTCCGGCATCATGGTCGGCCTCGGCGAAGAGCGGAACGAGATCCTGCAGCTGATGGACGATCTGCGTTCGGCCAATGTCGACTTCATGACCATCGGCCAGTATCTGCAGCCGTCGAAGAAACACCACCCGTTGATCCGCTTCGTCACGCCGGAAGAGTTCAATTCCTTCGCCACCATCGGCAAGACCAAGGGGTTCCTGCTGGTGGCGTCGAGCCCGCTGACGCGCTCCTCGCATCACGCCGGCGACGATTTCGCCAGGCTGCGGGCAGCGCGCGAAGCGCAGCTCAAAAAAGCCAGCTAACCCTTTGCTTTAGATCTGTGATGCATGTCGTTTTCTCAAAACCGGGGCCACTTTTGAGCGACATGCTTTAATGCCGAAATTCGAAGCCACTCGCCGCGTCGCCCATACGCCGGAGCAGATGTTTGCGCTGGTCGCCGATATCGAAACCTATCCTGAATTCCTGCCGCTTTGCGAGGCGCTGACGGTGCGCTCGCGCAAGGAGCGTGACGGCCGCACCATTCTCGTCGCCGATATGAGCATCGGCTACAAGGCGATCCGCGAGACCTTTACGACGCAGGTGCTGTTGAAGCCGGATGAGAACACCATCGACGTCAAATACATCGATGGGCCATTCAAGTATCTCTCCAATATCTGGCGCTTCGAGCCGGCAGACGGTGGCTGCTGCAGCGTGCGCTTCTTCATTGACTACGAGTTCAAGAGCCGCATCCTCGGTGCGCTGATGGGCACCATGTTCGATCGCGCCTTCCGCATGTTTTCCGAAGCCTTCGAAAAGCGCGCCGACGTCATCTATGGAACGACGCCCATTTCGTGAGTGTCGCCGAGCGCCCGCAGGCCGATCTCCAGCGCATGCCTGACCGTCTCGCTGCGAATGAAGTCGCGGCCATTGTCGGCAAACAGATTGAGCTCGGTGGCCACCGGCCCACCCCTGAGCGCCACCCCGAACCAGACCAGGCCGACCGGCTTGTCCGGCGAGCCGCCACCGGGGCCGGCAATGCCGGTGACGGCAAGCGCCAGGCCGGCGTGCGAGTGGGCCAGTGCGCCGGCGGCCATCTCCAGAACCGTTTCGCGCGAGACGGCGCCATGCGCATGAAGCGTGGCGGCCGAGACGCCAAGCATCTCCATCTTGGCTTCGTTGGAATAGGTGATGAGGCCGCGATCGACGACGGCGGACGAGCCGGCAATGTCGGTGAGGGCAGCAATGATCATGCCGCCGGTGCAGCTTTCGGCGGTCGCCAGCATTATGCCGCGCTGCTGGCAGGCCTGGAGCAAGGCGTTGGCGAGGGCGCTGTTGCTCATGCCGGGACGTCCCCGGGAAAGACGACGCTGGCGGTGGCGATGGCGGCAATGCCTTCCTCGCGGCCGACAAAGCCGAGTTTTTCGTTGGTGGTCGCCTTGATCGAGATGCGATCGACGGAAATGCCCAGCATCGCCGACAGGGCCTTGGTCATGGCGTCGCGATGCGGGCCGACGCGCGGCGTCTCGCAGATCAGCGTGATGTCGGCATTGGCGATGCGCCCGCCGCGTTCGCGCACCAGCTTTGCCGCATGTTCGACGAAGATTTTTGAAGCCGCACCCTTCCATTGCGGATCGGAAGGCGGGAAATGCGTGCCTATGTCGCCGGCGCCGCAGGTGGCAAGCAGCGCGTCGGTGAGCGCATGCAGGCCGACATCGGCATCCGAATGTCCCGACAGCTTTTTGCCGTGGGGAATGGCAACGCCGCACAAGGTGACATGGTCGCCGGGCTCGAAGGCATGCGCGTCATAGCCATTGCCGGTGCGGATGTCGGGAAAACGTTCGCCGGTAAGCCGCTGATCGGCCATCGCAATATCCCTTGCCCAGGTGAGTTTGACATTGTCCGGCGACCCCTGGACGATTTTGACCGGAATATGCGCCCATTCGGCGATCGCGGCATCGTCGGTGAAATCCGACTTGCCAAGATGATGGGCCTTTTCGTGTGCCGCGAGCAACGGCCAGAACGGAAAGCCTTGCGGCGTCTGTGCAGCATGAAGGCCGGCCCTCGGCACCGTCTCCTTGATCATGCCGGTGACCGATTCGCGCTTCAGCGTATCGGCGACGGGCAGCGCCGGCAGCGCGCCCTGGCGTTCGCCAATGGCCGCGATGGTGCGGCCGATCAGGGCCGCGTCGACAAATGGCCGCACCGCATCGTGCACGAGGACACGGCCCGGCGCCTGGCCTCTCAGTTCGAGCAGTCCCAGCCGAACCGAAGCTTGGCGCGACTCGCCGCCAATCACGGTGGAGACCCGCTCGGCATTGGCGCCGGCTGCCTTGTCGAAAAGCGCGCGGTCATCGGCATGGATGGCGACGACGACTGGCCCAATCTCAGGGTGCGCCAGGAATGTCTCCAGCGTGCGCGCAATGACGGCACGGCCGCCGATGCGCTGATATTGTTTCGGTCCGTCGGCCTGTCCGGCGCGCGCGCCGCGGCCGGCGGCGACGATGACCACGCCGACCTTGTCGGTCGCCGGCCCGGCCAGTTTTTCGCTTGCTTGTGTCATGGCGAGAGGCTTAGTCGCGGCTCATGGCTAAGGCCAGCATTTTCCCAAATACGCCTCAATGTGACGTCATTGCGCGTTGCACAATGCCTTTCTTATGTCTAGAGAATGTGCAGCGATCCGATATGCTTGGTTTTTGTGCATGCCTGAAGTGACAAAATTGGCCTCGCCGCTCGATGTCGGCGGTGTAAGGATCCGCAATCGCGTCTTCCTCGCGCCGATGTCTGGGATAACCGACGAGCCGTTCCGGCAGCGCGCTTACGCGCATGGCGCAGGCCTGGTCGTATCGGAGATGGTGGCGAGCGGCGAGCTTGCCAAGGGCAGGGCCGGCTGCGACCTGCGCATCCGTCATTCCGGGCTGCCTGTCCACATGGTCCAGCTTGCCGGCCGCGAGGCCGTGCACATGGCCGAGGGCGCGCGCATCGCTGCCGGTGAGGGCGCCGACATCATCGACATCAATATGGGCTGCCCGGCCAAGAAGGTGACCGGCGGCTATGCCGGCTCGGCGCTGATGCGCGATCTAGACCACGCACTGTCGTTGATCGAAGCGGTGGTCGGTGCGGTCCAGGTGCCGGTCACTGTGAAGATGCGGCTCGGCTGGGACGAGAACGCGCTGAACGCGCCCGCTCTGGCGCACCGTGCTGAAGAGGCCGGTGTCAAAATGGTGACGGTGCATGGCCGAACGCGATGCCAGTTCTATCAAGGCAAGGCCGATTGGGGCGCGATCGCCCGAATCAAGGACGCCGTCTCGATCCCGGTCGTCGCCAATGGCGATGTCGGCTCGCCGGCGGAAGCTGCCGAAATCCTCGAACAGTCGGGCGCCGATGCTGTGATGATCGGCCGCGCGCATTACGGCGCGCCGTGGACGGCGGGCCGTATCGCGGCGACGGCTGCGGGCGGGGCGCCCTCCGGCGTGCCGGACAGCCCGGAAGCCATGGCCGACTATATTGCTACCCATTACGAGGACATGCTGACGCTTTACGGCGTTGAAAGCGCCCTGCGTCAGGCCCGAAAGCATCTCGGCTGGTATATCGACCGCCATGCCGCCGGCGTCACTGACGACCGGCGCAAAGTCATCCTCACCTCGTTCGAGCCCGCCCGCGTCATCGCTGTGTTGTATGAGGTGTTTTCCGGCGAAGCCGCGCCCCTGCGGAGTGCCGCATGAACGCGCCTGCCGCACCGGGCACCGAGATGGCGGATGCCGCCCATATCGTGCTCAACACCATCCGCCGTCCGGTGATCATGGTCGATTCTGATGGGTTCATCACCTTCGCCAATGCCGATGCGGAGGACTTCTTCCGCTCGAGCGCGACCATGCTGGCGCGCAACACGCTGCCCAAGCTTATCCCGTTCGGCAGCCCGCTGTTACAACTGGTCGACCAGGTGCGCGAGCGCCGCGCGCCGGTCAACGAGTACCGTGTCGACGTGTCGTCGCCGCGGCTCGGCATCGAGAAGGTCGTCGATCTCTATGTCGCGCCGGTGCCGGAATTCCCCGGCTCGGTCGTGGTAATGTTCCAGGAACGCTCGATGGCCGACAAGATCGACCGGCAGATGACGCATCGGGGTGCTGCACGTTCAGTCACCGGCCTTGCCGCCATGCTGGCGCACGAGATCAAGAACCCTCTGTCGGGCATACGCGGCGCGGCACAGCTGCTCGAACTGTCGGCGTCCGACGAAGATCGCGCTCTGACCCGGCTTATCACGGATGAGACCGATCGCATCGTCTCGCTGGTCGACCGCATGGAGGTGTTTTCCGACGAGCGGCCGATCGACCGATACCCCGTCAACATCCATGTCGTTCTGGATCACGTAAAGGCGATCGCCAAGAACGGTTTTGCCAAAAGAATCAGGATATTGGAGGACTATGATCCATCATTGCCTCCGGTTTTCGCCAATCGCGACCAGCTGATCCAGGTGTTTCTCAACCTGGTCAAGAACGCCGCCGAGGCGATCGGCGGCGACCCGCAAGGCGAGATCGTGCTGTCGACCGCGTTCAGACCGGGCATTCGAGTTTCCGTGCCGGGGACGCAAGACCGCGTATCGCTGCCGCTGGAGTTCTGCGTGCGCGACAATGGGTCCGGCGTTTCGGAAGACATCCTGCCGATCCTGTTCGACCCGTTCATAACCACCAAGCCGAACGGCTCGGGGCTCGGCCTGGCGCTGGTGGCGAAAATCGTCGGCGAGCACGGCGGCATCATCGAATGCGATTCGACGCCGCGCGGCACCACCTTCCGCATACTGATGCCGGCCTGGAAAGAAACACCGATCGACACTGCCGATGATGAAGGCGAAGGAGACCGCAAATGACGGTTCGCGGCAATATTCTCGTCGCCGACGACGATGCGGCCATCCGCACCGTGCTCAACCAGGCGCTGTCGCGCGTCGGCCATGAGGTACGCGTGACCTCCAACGCTTCGACGCTGTGGCGCTGGGTGGCGGCGGGCGAGGGCGATCTGGTCATCACCGACGTGGTGATGCCGGACGAAAATGCGTTCGACATGCTGCCGCGCATCAAGAAGGCGCGGCCTGAGCTGCCGGTCATTGTGATGAGCGCCCAAAACACCTTTATGACCGCGATTCGTGCTTCAGAAACAGGCGCTTACGAGTATCTTCCGAAGCCGTTCGACCTGACCGAACTGCTCAGCATCGTCAACCGGGCGCTGTCCGAGCCGCGGCGGCCGAAGATCGACGCCCGGCCGGAAGAACAGCCTGACGCGATGCCGCTGGTTGGCCGCTCTGCGGCCATGCAAGACATCTATCGCATGCTGGCGCGCATGATGCAGACCGATTTGACGGTGATGATCTCGGGCGAATCCGGCACCGGCAAGGAACTGGTGGCGCGCGCGTTGCACGAGTACGGCCGGCGCCGCGGCGGCCCGTTCGTCGCCATCAACATGGCGGCGATCCCGCGCGACCTCATCGAATCGGAACTGTTCGGCCACGAGAAGGGCGCGTTCACCGGGGCGCAGAACCGGTCGACCGGCCGTTTCGAGCAGGCGGAAGGCGGCACGCTGTTCCTGGACGAGATCGGCGACATGCCGATGGAGGCGCAGACGCGGCTGCTGCGCGTGCTGCAGCAGGGTGAATACACCACGGTTGGCGGGCGCACGCCGATCAAGACCGACGTGCGCATCGTCGCCGCCACCAACAAGGATCTGCGCACGCTGATCAACCAGGGGCTGTTCCGCGAGGATCTGTTCTATCGCCTGAACGTCGTGCCGCTGCGGCTGCCGGGCTTGCGTGAGAGGTCGGAAGACATTCCCGATCTGGTGCGGCATTTCTTCAAGGTCGGCGCCACCGAAGGCTTGCAGACCAAGCGCATTTCGACCGGCGGCATCGAATTGATGAAGCGCTATCCGTGGCCGGGGAATGTGCGCGAACTGGAAAACCTGGTGCGCCGGCTTGCCGCGCTCTACTCCCAGGACGAAATATCTGCCGAGATCATCGAAGCCGAACTGAAGACAGGCGAAAGGCCGGTCGTTCCCGGCGGCGGCAACCTGATCCCGGACGACCTGTCCATCGGCCAGGCGGTGGAGCACTTCCTGCAGCGCTATTTTGCCTCTTTCGCCGGCGAACTGCCGCCCGCCGGCCTCTATGAGCGCATCCTGTCCGAGGTTGAATATCCGTTGGTCCTCGCTTCCATGACGGCAACGCGCGGCAACCAGATCAAGGCGGCCGAATTGCTGGGTTTGAACCGCAACACGCTGCGCAAGAAGATTCGCGAACTCGGGGTCAACGTCTACAAATCGTCGAGATCGTGAACGCGCACCGCTCCAAGTGACGCGATGTCATCCCCTTTTCAGGGGATCGGCGGCCGAAAGTTTCCCTCGCGGCCACACTTGTTGCATAATCGCCACAATGCGTTGCATACATCCGACGCAATCACTGGCTCTTAGACGGCGACATGGCTTCGCAGGCTCTTACATCAAACGAACCGCTTTTCAGCAGGCCCGGCGGAAGGGATGGACGCCGGCTGCTTGCGCTGCCCGGCGTTGTCGCAATCGCCGGGGCGCTGGTTACGGCCGCAATCTCCTTTGCGATCCTGGTCGGCGCGACGCCGATCACGCCGGACGCAAACACGACGCTGACGCTGATTGCCGTCAACGCCGGGTTCGTGCTGGCGCTGATTGCCTTGGTCGGCCGCGAGGTGCATCGCATCGTCATGGCGCGCCGGCACGGGAAGGCGGCGTCGCGGCTGCATGTGCGCATCGTGGCGATGTTTGCGCTGGTCGCTGCCATACCCGCCATCATGGTGGCCATCATTGCCTCGATCACGCTCGATATCGGCCTCGACCGCTGGTTCGAGATCCGCACCAAGACGATCGTCAACTCGTCGCTGTCGATCGCCGATGCCTACGTGCAGGAAAATGCTCGCAATCTTCAGGGCACTACGCTGTCGATGGCTTACGATCTCGACGCTTCACGCACGCTTTACGGCCTCGATCGAACCGGTTTTCTCGACCTTATGAACAAGGAAGCCGTGGGCAGGACCCTGGCGCATGCGGCGCTGATCAAGCCGGATGGCTCTTTCGTCATGAGCGCCAAGACCGATACGAATTTCGCCATGCCGGAGCCGCCGGAAGGAGCTGTGGCGAGTGCGGCCGACGGCAAACCGGTGCTGATCGAGCCGAAGACGCGCAACATCATGGGCGCCATCGTCAAATTGCGGGAGATCGAAGGCCTCTACCTCTACACCATTCGTCTCGTCGATCCCCAGGTGATCAAGGCGCGGCAGATCGTCCAGTCCAACACCGCAGAATATCGCGGCCTGGAAGATAACAGACGGACCTCGCAGGTGGCGTTCGCGCTGCCCTATCTGTCGCTGACGCTGATCATCATCCTGTCGGCCATCTGGACCGGCATAGCGGTGGCCGACCGTCTGGTGCGGCCCATTCGCCAGCTCATCGGCGCGGCCGACGAGGTTGCCACCGGCAATCTCGATGTCGCCGTGCCGGTGCGGCCTTCCGACGGTGATGTAGCCTCGCTTGGCGATACGTTCAACAAGATGCTGCTTGAGCTGAAATCGCAGCGCAACGAGATCCTGTCGGCCAAGGATTTGATCGACGAGCGGCGGCGTTTCTCGGAAGCGGTGCTGGCCGGCGTCACCGCCGGCGTCATCGGCGTCGACCCCTACGGCATCGTCACCATCGTCAACAAGTCCGCCGAAACGATGTTGGCGATATCGGCGACGGCAGCGCTCGGGCAGAACCTGTCGGCCGTGCTGCCTCATGTCGGCCGCGTCTTTGAGATCGGCCGCAAATCCGGCAAGCCGGTCTACCGCGAACAGGTCACCTTCTACCGCGCCGGCGCCGAGCGCACCTTCAACGTGCAGATCACCATCGAGGCCGGCGACGACGGCTCGGAGGAGAAGTCCTACGTGGTGACGGTCGACGACATCACCGATCTGGTGCAGGCGCAGCGCTCCTCGGCCTGGGCGGACGTGGCACGGCGTATTGCGCATGAAATCAAGAACCCGCTGACGCCAATCCAGCTTTCGGCCGAGCGCATCAAACGCCGTTTCGGTAAGGTCATCACCGAGGACCGCGAGATTTTCGATCAGTGCACCGACACCATCATCCGGCAGGTCGAGGACATCGGCCGCATGGTCGACGAATTTTCTGCTTTCGCCCGCATGCCGAAGCCCGAGATGAAGGCCATCGATCTGCGCGAATCATTGCGCGAGGCCTCGTTCCTGGTCGAGGTGAGCCGTGCCGACATCGCTTTCGAACGCGTCTTCGGCAACGAGCCGCTCAAGGGCACTTTCGACAGCCGTCTGATGGCGCAAGCTTTCGGCAACGTCATCAAGAACGCCGCCGAAGCGATTGACGGACTGGAACAAAAGGACGGTTCGCACGGCATAATCCGGATTCAAGCAACCCGGCAGAATGGCGCGATCAGAATCGACGTCATCGATAATGGCAAAGGCCTGCCGCGCGAGAATCGCCAAAGGCTGCTCGAGCCCTATATGACGACACGCGAGAAGGGCACCGGGCTCGGCCTCGCCATCGTCAAGAAGATCGTCGAAGACCATGGCGGGCGGCTCGAACTGCACGATGCGCCTGCGGACTTCCACGGTGGACGCGGCGCGATGATCTCGATCATCCTGCCACCAGCCGCCGCAACCGCGCCGCCACGCGGTCAAGGCGAAACGGAACACGAAAGAGAAACTGAAAAGGTCGGTAATGGCGTCTGATATTCTCATCGTCGATGACGAGGAAGACATCCGTGAGCTCGTCGCGGGCATATTGAGCGACGAAGGGCATGAAACCCGCACGGCGTTCGATGCCGACAGCGCGCTCGCGGCAATAGCCGATCGTGCGCCGCGGCTGATTTTCCTCGACATCTGGTTGCAGGGCTCGCGCCTGGACGGGCTGGCGCTGCTCGACGAGATCAAGACGATGCATCCGAGCCTGCCGGTGGTGATGATCTCGGGCCACGGCAATATCGAGACGGCCGTGTCGGCCATCCGCCGCGGCGCCTATGATTTCATCGAGAAGCCGTTCAAGGCCGACCGGCTGATCCTGATCGCCGAGCGGGCGCTCGAAACCTCGAAGTTGCGGCGCGAAGTCTCCGACCTCAAGCAGCGCAGCGGCGAAACCTTCGACCTGATCGGCATGTCGTCGGCGATGAGCCAGCTGCGCCAGACCATTGAGCGCGTCGCGCCGACCAACAGCCGCGTCATGATCATCGGTCCGTCCGGTTCGGGCAAGGAGCTCGCCGCACGGGCCATCCACACGCTGTCGACGCGCAAGGGCGCGCCGTTCGTGACGCTGAGTGCGGCCAACATCACGCCCGAGCGCATGGAGATCGAGCTGTTCGGCACCGAATCGAACGGCACCGAGCGCAAGGTCGGCGCGTTGGAGGAGGCGCATCGCGGCATTCTCTACATCGACGAAGTCGCCGACATGCCGCGCGAGACGCAAAACAAGATCCTGCGCGTGCTGGTCGAGCAGCAGTTCGAGCGGGTCGGCGGCACCAAGCGGGTCAAGGTCGACGTCCGCATCATTTCCTCGACCTCGCAGAACCTCGAAGCGATGATTGCCGACGGTCGTTTCCGCGAGGACCTCTATCACCGTCTGGCGGTGGTTCCGGTCATGGTGCCGGGCCTGGCCGAGCGGCGTGAGGACATTCCGTACCTCGTCGACAATTTCATGAAGCAGATCGCACGCCAGGCCGGCATCAAGCCGCGCCGCATTGGCGACGATGCGCTGGCCGTACTGCAGGCGCACAACTGGCCGGGCAATGTCCGCCAGTTGCGCAACAATGTCGAACGGCTGATGATCCTGGCGCGCGGCGACGATGTCGATGCACCGATCACCGCCGACCTTCTGCCGTCGGAGATCGGCGATGTCATGCCGCGTACGCCGAACCAGTCGGACCAGCACATTATGGCGCTGCCGCTGCGCGAGGCCCGCGAACAGTTCGAGAAGGATTACCTGATCGCCCAGATCAACCGGTTCGGCGGCAACATCTCGAAGACGGCGGAGTTCATCGGCATGGAGCGCTCCGCGTTGCACCGCAAGCTGAAGTCGCTGGGGGTCTGATCCCCATTGTTGTTGGGCCAGCGGGCCGTGGCCCATGCAATTGCCGGTTACGGCAGCGGCGGAATCGCCTAGAAATAGCGGGACTTTTCTGAGGGATCACTGGATGCCGCGCATTGCCTATGTGAACGGGCGCTATGTCGCCCATGCCGACGCTGCCGTGCATATCGAGGATCGCGGCTATCAGTTCGCCGACGGCGTCTACGAGGTCTGCGAGGTGGCGCAGGGCTTTATCGTCGACATGCCGCGCCATCTTGCCCGGCTGAACCGCTCGCTCAGCGAACTTTCGATCGACTGGCCGGTCACCAAGGGCGTGCTGCCGCTTCTCCTGCGCGAGGTCGTGCGGCGTAATCAGGTCGTCAACGGTCTGGTCTATGTCCAGGTGACGCGCGGCGTCGCCAGCCGCGACTTCGTTTTCCCGGCCGATACGCTGTCGTCGCTGGTCATTACGGCCAGAAAAGCCGATCCGGCGGCGGCCGTAAAGCGGGCCGAGACCGGCATCAAGGTCATCACCGTGTCGGAAAACCGCTGGGACCGTGTCGACATCAAGAGTACCGGCCTGCTGCCCAATGTGCTGGCCAAGCAGAAGGCCAAGGAAGCCGACGCCCAGGAAGCATGGTTCGTCGACACCGACGGCAACGTCAAGGAAGGCGGGTCCTCGAATGCCTGGATCGTCACCCGGGACGGCATTCTGGTGACCCGGCCGGCCGAGCACGGCATCCTGCGCGGCATCACTCGTACCACCATGTTCGAGGTGGCGGCCAAGCTCGGTTTGAAGATCGAGGAACGCGGTTTTTCGGTCGCCGAGGCCAAGGCGGCGCGCGAAGCTTTCATCAGTTCGGCAACGACAATCGCCATGCCGGTGGTGGCAATCGACGGCGCTGCGGTCGCCAATGGCCATCCCGGCTCAATAACACTTTCATTGCGGCAAGCCTTTTTTGACGTTGCGGAAAAAAGTCCAGCCTGATAACCGCACAGGTGGAATGAACATCAATATATCTCGTTCTGCTTGTCGTTACTGACGGCAAGGGGGTGTTTGCAAGCTTGACATGTGCCCGCTAATTTGGCGCATTGGCCTGCAAACCGAAGGGGATCGGCGAAAGACAAAAACAATGGCGGAACGATCGCAAAACCTTCAGGACCTGTTCCTGAATTCAGTTCGCAAGAGCAAAAATCCACTCACCATCTTTCTCATCAACGGCGTCAAGCTGACCGGCGTGGTCACTTCCTTCGACAACTTCTGTGTTCTGCTGCGCCGCGACGGCCACTCCCAGCTCGTCTACAAGCATGCCATTTCCACGATCATGCCGAGCCAGCCGGTTCAGATGTTCGATGGCGAGGAAAGCCAGGGCGCCTGATTGGCACGTGAGAAAGACGCGGACCGCAGCGTCCGCGGGAAACCAGCGCATCACCCCGGGCCGGAAGCCAACGGTCCGACCCGGGCGGTTGTCATTGTGCCGGTGCTTACCCGGCATCAGCGCAGCGATGACGAGACGAACCGTCCACGGCTAACGCGATCGGCCGAGGCCCGCCACGACGAGGCGGTCGGCCTTGCCCGCGCCATCGACCTCGACCTGATTCATACGGCGGTGGTGACCGTCAACGATCCACGCCCGGCAACCTTGCTCGGCAGCGGCAAGGTCGCGGAGTTCGCGGCAATCGTCAAAGAAGGGCACGCGGAGGTGGTCATTGTCGACCATCCGCTGACGCCGGTGCAGCAGCGCAATCTCGAGAAGGAATTCAACGCCAAGGTGCTCGACCGCACCGGGCTGATCCTGGAAATCTTCGGCGAGCGCGCGCGGACCAAGGAAGGCACGCTGCAGGTCGAGCTTGCCCATCTCAACTACCAGAAGGGTCGCCTGGTGCGGAGCTGGACCCACCTTGAACGCCAGCGCGGCGGTGCCGGCTTCCTCGGCGGCCCCGGCGAAACGCAGATCGAGTCGGACCGGCGGCAGCTGCAGGAGAAGATCATCAAGCTCAAACACGAGCTGGAAACGGTGCGCCGCACCCGCGACCTGCACCGCGCCAAGCGCAAGAAGGTGCCGTTCCCGGTGGTGGCGATCGTCGGCTACACCAATGCCGGCAAGTCGACGCTGTTCAACCGGCTGACCGGGGCAGACGTGCTGGCGGAAGACATGCTGTTTGCCACGCTGGATCCGACGCTGCGCCGCGTGCGCCTGCCGCACGGCACGCCGATCATCCTGTCGGATACGGTCGGCTTCATTTCGGATTTGCCGACGCATCTGGTCGCCGCCTTCCGCGCCACGCTGGAAGAGGTGGTCGAGGCGGACCTGGTCATCCATCTTCGTGATATCTCGGATCCGGACACCGCTGCCCAGGCCGAGGATGTCGAACGCATCCTGGCCGATCTCGGCGTCGACGCGGGTGACGCCAAGCGTGTCGTCGAAGTGTGGAACAAGGTCGACCTGCTCGACGACGGCAACCGGGAGCGCCTGCTTGCCGATGGCGCCGACGGCAACAAGGCGCCGCCGATCGCCATCTCGGCCGTTACCGGCGAGGGGATCGATGCGCTGAAGGCGCTGATCGAGACCAGGATGTCGGGCGAACTCGAGGAACTGACGGTGACGATCGAGCCGGCGCAGTTTGGCCTCGTCGACTGGCTCTACCGCAATGGCGACATCGTTGCGCGCACCGACAATGACGATGGCAGCGCCACCATCGCGCTCAAGGCAACGCACAGCGCCCGGCAAGAGATCGAAAGCCGACTTCACCGTAAAAGCAAAGCGTAAGCCCGCTCACGTCTTGCCCTTGGCCTGCTGCCAGAGGGCTTCCATCTCGTCCAGCGTGGCTTTTTCCAGCGTGCTTCCCGACGCCTCAATTGCGAGCTCGACATAGTGGAAGCGCGAGCGGAACTTTTCGTTGGTGCCGCTCAGCGCCGCCTCCGAATCGAGCTTGAGGTGACGTCCCAGATTGACGACGGCAAACAGCATGTCGCCGAACTCGTCCTTGATCTCGGCCGTTTCGCCCTTGGCCAGCGCCTCGCGCAACTCGCCGATCTCTTCCTCGATCTTGTCGAGAATGGGGGCTGCCTCGCTCCAGTCGAAGCCGACCCGGGCCGCCTTCTCCTGCAGTTTCAGCGCGCGCGTCAAGGCGGGCAGGGCGACCGGCACGCTGTCCAGAAACCCTTTTCCATTGTCTTCCGAGTCGAGGCCGCGGGCCAGCCGCGCGCTTCGCTTTTCCGCCTTCTCCTCAGCCTTGATCTTTTCCCACATGCCCTTGGCCATGCCGGCACTGCGCGCCTCTTCATCGCCGAAGACATGCGGATGGCGGCGGATCATCTTGGTGGTGATGGCCTCAACCACGTCGCCGAAAGCGAAGTCGCCGGTCTCCTGCGCCATCTGCGCGTGGTAGACAACCTGCAGCAGGAGGTCGCCGAGCTCGTCGCGCAGATCGTCGAGATCGCCGCGCGCAATGGCGTCGGCAACCTCATAAGCTTCCTCGATCGTGTAGGGCGCGATGGTCGAGAAATCCTGCTCGATGTCCCAGGGACAGCCGGTCTTCGGCGCCCTGAGCGCGGCCATGATCTCGATCAGCCGGGAAATGTCTTGCGAAGGTTTCATGGCCAGGATGCTATCGTGCATGCGGCTTGCCGGCCAATGCCGTCGGCCGGCGAGGGGAGATTGTCCACAGGCGGCGGCAGACCCAGCCACTCTGCGAAGGTCGGTTGACCAAGACTTCTCGCCGCCGGGCCGTGGTGGAGGCTATGCTTCGTTATCCACACGCTGCAGGATCGCGCGATAACGGCTGCACACGGCGGGATCGGCATAGAAGTCCACTTCCGTATCAATGATCTCGTCAAGGCTTAGTTCAGGGTAATGCGCCTTGACTTTTGCCAGCACGTCTTGCGCTTGCTTGATTTCGCCGAGTTCGGAATGGCAGATGACAACACGAACGAGCGACCAGGGTGTTACAGTCGCCATTTTCGCGTAGCAGGCAGCCGCCTCGCGATATCGGCCAGCCGTCGTCAGTAAGACGCCGCGAAAGTCGTCATACCATCCCACAGCGTACGGGTCGCGGCGCTGAGCTTCGCTTATTTCACCGAGCCCTTCCTCGGGCCTGTCCGTGTGGTTGAGGAAAATAGCGCGGATACTGAGAATTAACGGGTCGTTCGGATTAAGCGCAACTGCCCGCTCAAGGCTGATTTCGGCTTGCCTGAACTGGCGCAAATACAAGTGAGCGAAGCCGGTGGCGAGATGCCCATAGGCCTCGTCGGGGTCAAGGCTCAATGCGGTTCTTGCTATCTCCAGTCCGGAATGCAAATGACCGGGATTGTTGTAGTCCCAATAGTACTTGAAGGACTCGACAAAGCTGAGCATGGCGTGGGCGGCAGCAAACCGCGGATCGAGCTTCACCGCCTGGCGCAGAAAGGGTTCTGCTTCTAGCACCGTGTCATAGACGGCTGCGAGTTGCAGCGCCCGCAAGTAATACTCATAGGCCGACATATTGTTGGTCGGCCGGGACCTGGCGCGCGACGCAATCGCTGTTCTGGTCTGTCGGGCCAGACGCGCCGCAATCATCTGGGTGATTTCGTCCTGGATGGCGAAAATGTCGTCGAGCTCCCGGTCGTAATGTTCGCCCCATATATGAGCCATCGAGACTGCGTCTGTCAGCTGCACGGCAATCCGCACCCGGTTGCCGATCTTTCGCACGCTGCCATCGACGACGTACTGCACGCCAAGTCTCTTTGCCACCTCGGCTAGGTCATTGGCCTTGCCGCGGAACTGGAAGGAGGAGTTCCGCGCAATGACCAGAAACTCCTTGAACTTGCCAAGCTCGGCGATGATGTCTTCGGTAATCCCGTCGCTGAAATAGTCCTGCTCCGGGTCGCCGCTCATATTGTCGAAGGGAAGTATGGCAATAGACGGCCTGGTCGACGCCTTAGCATCTGCCGTCGCCACGAAGGGCTTGGGACCTGCATATTTATAGCCGCGGCCATGCACGGTTACGATCATCTCGGCGGGCAGCAGTTTTCGCAGCGCCGAAATGTGCACCTGCAGCGTGTTCTCCTCCACCACCAGGCCGGGCCAGACCGCATCGAAGAGCTCGGTCTTGCCGACCACCTCATCCGGCCTCGCCAGCAATGTGGCGAGGATGTCGAAGGATCGCCCCGAAAGCTCCACCGGCCCATTGGGGCCTAGCAGCAGCCTTTCGGTGCGTTTCAGGTGATAGTTCCCGAACTCCAAGTCCATTTGCCAAGAACCTGTCCCTCGGGGGCAAGGATAACCCAAGACGGTTCTGAAGGCGAACTTCAGGGCTGTTCAGGACTGGTCAGGACTATTCAGGTCCGAACCAAGGACCTGAGTGGGGAGCGGTGTCATGCTTACCGTCACAGGAGGACACCATGACCGACATCTCCACCACCGCAGTGATCACCCTTCGCCGCCTTAGCCGGCTACGGCCAAGCCTTCCGAGGCTCGAAATCGGTGCATCGCTTGCCGCCGTATCCAGCGTGGTGGGAGATGCGCTCAAAATGGCATACGTTGGCCCCTACGCCAGTCGCCGTCGCCAGCCGGAGGTCGTCCCGGACGATGATCTTGAAGGTCGGGATCCCACCTGGTGAGAGGCGAAAGCCCGTTTCACACTTCCCGGAATTGCTCTAGTCGAGCACCGAGACGACCGCCTTGGCGAGATCATCCATGCCGTCTTCGGGCAGGCCGGCGACGTTGATGCGGCTGTCGCCGACCATGTAGACGCCGTATTCGGCCCGCAGCCGCTCGACCTGCGCTTCGGTGAGACCAAGCCTTGAAAACATGCCGCGATGGCTGGCGATGAAATCGAAGCGGTCGGAATTGGATTGCCGGCGCAGCGCATCGGCGAACTGGACGCGAAGTCTCAGCATGCGCAGCCGCATCTCCTCGAGTTCCGCCTCCCAATCGGCGCGAAGGCCATCGTCTTCCAGCACCATGCGCACTGCGGCGGCGCCATGGTCCGGCGGCATCGAATACATGGCGCGCGCCGCCGCCAGCATCTGGCTCATCGCCACATCGGCCTCAGCGCTGTTCCTAGCCATGATCATCGCCGCGCCGACGCGGTCACGGTAGACGGCAAAGTTCTTCGAACAGCTCGAGGCAACGACCATTTCGGGAACCTTTGCCGCCAGCAGGCGCAAGCCGGCGGCGTCGGCGTCGAGGCCTTCGCCAAAGCCCTGATAGGCAATGTCGACGAACGGCAACAACCCGCGCTCGGCGACGAGATCGGTGACCTTCGCCCATTGCGCGGCATCGAGATTGGCGCCGGTCGGGTTGTGGCAGCAGCCATGCAGCAGCACGATGTCGCCGGCCTCGGCTGTACCCAGCGCTGCCAGCATGTCGTCGAAGCGCACAGCGCCCGAAGTTGCGTCGAAATAGGGATAGTCGCGCACTTTGAGGCCGGCGCCGCGCATCACCGGCGGGTGGTTCGGCCATGTCGGGTCCGACAGCCACACGGTTGCGTCCGGGCGGGTCCGCTTAAGCAGCTCCGCCACCAGCCGCAGCGCGCCGGATCCGCCCGGCGCTTGCGCCGCGCGAATGCGGGTCATGTCGGCAGCGGGACCGAAGGCCAGCTTGACCATCGCCGTGTTGAAACCGGTGTCACCCGGAAGCCCGAGATAGGTCTTGGTGTCCTGACCTTGCAGCAACCGCTTCTCGGCCTCACGCAGAGCGCGCATGACCGGCGTCCTGCCGTCGCGATCCTTGTAGACGCCGACGCCGAGGTCGATCTTGCCGGGTCGCGGATCGGCACGGTAGGCGCCGATCAGAGCGATGATCTTGTCGGCGGGAGCAGGCTGCAGTGTTTCGAACATGGAGAGCGGTTTCCGGTGGCGGCGGAGTGATACGCAAATCGGCCGTGCTTCGCCAGCGCTTTCATGTGCGCCAGACGGAAAGCCCTGCCAGGACCATTATCGAGGCCGAAGCCCAGCCTACACGTTCCTGTCACATCGGCGTAGTTTGAATAGGTTTGCCGGGATACGACAAGAGCGGTGGCGAAAGGACAATGATGAGCCAGCAAGACAAGTTCGACCTCGCCATTGTCGGCGCCGGCATTGTCGGCCTTGCGCATGCGCTCGCAGCCGTCCGCCGTGGCCTTTCCGTCGTCGTCGTCGACCGCGACGCGCAGGCCAACGGCGCCTCGGTGCGCAATTTCGGCTTTGTCACGGTGAGTGGCCAGGAACGCGGCCAGGTGTGGCGACGTGCCATGCGCTCCCGCGACATCTGGCTGGAAGTGGCCGGGCCGGCCGGTATCGACGTCATCCAGCACGGCACGGTCGTTGTCGCGCGTCGCTCCGAAGCCCGCAGCGTGGTCGAGGCATTCCTGCGGACCGAGATGGGCGAGGGATGTTTGCTGCTCGAACCGGACGACCTGCGCCGCAAGTATCCGCAGCTTGCCGGGCAGGATTTCGCCGGCGCCCTTTGGAGCCCGCACGAGGTGCGCGTGGAATCGCGTGAGGCAATTCCGCGCCTTGCTGCTTTCCTCGCCGAGCGGCACGGCGTCGAATTCCGGCGCGAAACGGCGGTGCGCGGGATCGACCCGCCTGCCATCGAGACCAGCCGCGGCACAGTTCGCGCGGACAAGGTGGTTGTCTGCCCCGGCGACGATTTGGCAACGCTCTATCCCGAACGCATCGCGCTTTACGGCGTGAAGCGCTGCAAACTGCAGATGATGCGCCTTGCCGATCCCGGCTTCCGGCTTCCGGCCCCGGTGATGTCGGATCTCGGGCTTGCCCGTTACGCCGGCTACGCGGCCTTGCCGGAAGCTGTGGCCTTGCGGCGTCGGCTTGAGAGCGATCAACGCCATGCGCTGGACAATGGCGTGCATCTGATCGTGGTGCAGAGCGCCGACGGGACGCTGGTGGTCGGCGATTCGCACCATTACGCGGCGACGCCCGACCCGTTCGCCTCGGAGCGGGTCGACGAAATCATCTTGGAGGAATTCAGCGCCGTCTTTGGCCGTCCGCCGCCGCGCGTGCTGGAACGCTGGACCGGCATCTATGCCTCGGCGGCCGACCGCACGATGTTCGCCGACGCGCCGCAGGAGAATGTGCGCATGGTGATGATCACCAGCGGCACCGGCGCCTCGACCTCGTTCGCCATCGCCGAAGAGGTGATCGACGAACTCTTCGGTTCAACTACGGCAGCCGCCAGAAAGATCGCCTGATGCCCCCCCAGCACCTGCTTCGCGCCGTCGTTTTCGATTGGGCCGGCACTGTTGTCGATCACGGCTCGCTGGCGCCGATGGGCGTCTTCGTCGAAGCGTTCCAGGAATTCGGCGTTGCCATCAGCATCGAAGAGGCGCGCGGACCGATGGGCATGGCCAAGCGCCCGCACATTGCCGCGCTGATGGCGCTGCCGAGAATCTCGACCGCCTGGGCCAGACAGCATGGGCACGCACCGGCCGAAGCCGATATCGACGCCGTCTACGATGTCTTCGTGCCGAAGAACCGGGCTGTGGCCGCTCGCTTTTCCGATGTCATTCCCGGCGTTGCCGACGTGGTCGCCACGTTGCGCGCGCACGGCCTCAAGATCGGCTCGACCACCGGCTACACGCGCGACATCATGGCCGAAATCCTGCCGGGTGCGGCAGCGCATGGTTTTGCGCCGGATTGCCTGGTCTGCAGCGGCGACACGCCGGATGGCAGGCCGACGCCGTTCATGCTGTGGAAGGCGCTGACCGAGCTCGGCGTCTACCCGCCATGGCTCAGCGTCAAGGTCGACGACACCGAGGTCGGCATTTTAGAAGGCATCAATGCCGGCGCCTGGACGGTCGGGGTGTCGGTCACCGGCAATGTCTTCGGCCACTCGCTGGCCGAAACGCAGGCACTGGCGCCGGACCTGTTTCGCACCAAGCGCGCCGAGGCAACGGCCAAGCTCAGCGCTGCCGGCGCGCACTATGTCGTCAACGGCGTTGCCGATCTGTTGCCGGTCATTGCGATGATCGAGGGAAGGCTGCGGCGCGGCGAGCGGCCCTGAGCAGGGCCATTCCGAGGCGGTCAGTGTGTCGTGATGACCCGCCGCATAAGCGCCCTTCCAAGCACGGTGAGCACGATGCCAATCAGCAGGAAGAAACCGCCCAGCATGCCCGCCAACCCGGCAAGGAACCAGCGTCCGGCGAAGCTGTCGACGGAGGCATTTTGCGGATTGGTTGGATCGTAGGCGACTGGGACGCTGTCGCCATCGCCCCAGAACGAGCTGTGGACGGCATTGTTAAAGCGGATGACGGTGCCGTCGGCTGTCGAGAACTCGATGAGGGGATTGTATTCGGCGGCGACAATCTTGCCTGTCGCCGAAGCGGTGCGAGGGCCATACATCTCGACGATGGCTAGCACCCCGGAGACGATCAGTCCGACAATGCCAAGAAACATGAACACTCTGCCGACGATCGGCAGCGCCGCGGCACCCGTCACCCGATCACCGCCGACCATCTTTTGCTCCTTGGAAAGACGGAAAGGCTAAGCCATCAGCATGAAGCAAACATCTGCCGCGCGGGAGATGGGCGGTTGCGAAGTGCACTTCTGACGGCATGGATGCGCACGCCGCAGAAAGTTTGGCGTGCGAGGGATTAGAATCCCCACATGCTCCGTAAACAGGGCATGAAACGGTCGATGCCACGCTTCGATATAGTTGGACAATTGGGTTCGTTGCGGCGCTACGCTCGCTCGCTGACGCGCGACAGCACCGATGCCGAGGATCTGGTGCACGATGCGCTGGTGCGCGCCTATGAGCGGCGCGGCACGTTCCGGTCCGGCGGCAATCTTCGGGCATGGCTGCTGTCGATCGTCCACAACGCTTTCATCGACAAAATGCGCTCACGCCGTTCGGAAGCGGCGCGTGTCGAACAGGCCGGCTATCTCACTGACGCCAGCACCCCGCCGCCGCAGGAGCATTCCGTGCGTCTGGCTCAGGTGCGCGAAGCCTTTTTCAGCCTGCCGGAAGAGCAGCGTTCGGCGCTGCATCTGGTCGCCATAGAGGGCCTTTCCTACCAGGAGGCTGCCGACGCCAGCGGGGTGCCGCTGGGAACACTGATGTCGCGCATCGGCAGGGCGCGTGCCGCGCTGCGCTCGATGGAAAGTGCAGCCTCTTCTCCGGCCAAAAACCATCTGCGGATCGTAGGAGACCCGTCATGACCGATCTGTTGCGGGACCCGGTGACGGATGCCGATCTCGACGCCTATGTCGACGACCAGCTGGATGTCGCGCGCCGCATTGAGGTCGAAGCGTTTCTGTCGGCGCGTCCGGAAGCCGCGGCGCGGGTGATGTCCGACTTGAGGACGCGCGACGAGCTGCGCCTGGCGCTGGCTGCGTCCACCGGAATGGCGCGGCCGGCCACGACTGAAGTCGCACGCCGGCTGGGCAGGGGGCTGGCCAGTCGCCGTGTCTTCGCCGTGTTGCAGCGGGCGGCCGCGGTCGCCGTCTTTGTCGCCGCCGGCTGGCTGGCGAACGGCCTCTTCGGACCGCTGCTGGTGACCAGGGTGGTGGCTTCGCCGCCGCCGCCCGCCTATGTCGAAGAAGCGATCCGGGCGCACAAGACGACGCTCATGCGCGAGGCCATGCCCTCGCAGCTCGAGGCGCCGAACTACAATGCCGATGAAATTCGCGCCGCGACCGCCATCGTCATGCCGTCGCTGCCCAAAGACTGGACGATCCGCGACGTGCAGATCTACCCGTCGCGCTTCGGGCCGAGCGTCGAAGTGGCGCTGGAGACGAAGGATATGGGGCTGGTCTCGCTGTTTGCGATCCGGCCGGGAACGTTCGACGTGGTCAAGCCGGCAATAGCGCCCTCGGGCGATATTTCCTCGGCCTATTTCCAGATTGGCGAGGTCGCTTACGCGGTCGTTGCGCGCAGCGATGTCCACGACCTCGACCGCGCCGCCGAGACACTCGCCAAAACGCTTTACTGATTTAGACCCCAAAGGAGAATCCGCATGAACACCCCCGACCTCGGATACCGCATGGGCGCTGGTGCCCGCGCCGGCGCCGTCTATGACGAGGGCCTGCGCAGCCACATGCTGCGTGTCTACAACTATATGGGTATCGGCCTGGTCGTGACCGGCCTCGTCGCCATGTTTGTGGCCTCGACGCCGGCGCTTTACGTGCCAATCTTCTCCAGCCCGCTGAAATGGGTGGTGATGTTGGCGCCGCTCGGCTTCGTTCTGTTGTTCTCGTTCAAGATGCAGACGATGTCGGCGGTGAGTGCCCAGACGATGTTCTGGGCCTTCTGCGCGGTGATGGGCCTGTCTCTGGCTTCGGTGTTCCTGGTCTTCACCGGCACCAGCATAGCGCGCACCTTCTTCATCGCCGCCACCATGTTTGGTGCCACCAGCCTCTACGGCTACACGACCAGGCGCGACCTGACCCAGTTCTCGTCGTTCCTGATCATGGGCCTGATCGGCGTGGTGATTGCCAGCGTCGTCAACATCTTCCTCGGTTCGACCGCGCTGCAATTCGCCATCTCGGTAATCGGTATCGCCGTGTTTGTCGGCCTGACCGCCTGGGACACGCAGACGATCAAGGAACAGTATGCGGAGAATTTCGACGCGGAATCGCGGCAGAAGCTCGCCGTCTTCGGCGCGCTGTCGCTCTACCTGAACTTCGTCAACATCTTCCAGCTGTTGCTGAATTTCACCGGCGAGCGCGAATAGTCGAACCGTAGCAGGCAACAATCTCTATCTCCCAGTGGCCGGGGAAACCCTCCGGCCACTGTTGTTTTCGCCATGGGTCATTTCCCGCGGCTCCATGAGCGGTGTCTTGCTGCCTTTGAGTCCACGCGGGCTTTTGCTAACCTGCGGCTCGCACGCAGCTTTCCGCGAGGACGCATGGAACAAGTGACGCTTCACGGCGACGGGATTTCGGCGACCATTGTCGGGCAGGGGGCCGAGCTAGTCTCTCTGCGCAACGCCGAGGGTCTGGAGTTTTTGTGGCAGGCCGGACCGGATTGGCGGCGGCATTCGCCGGTGCTGTTTCCGATCGTCGGTCGGCTGAAGGGCGACCAGCTGCGCCACCGTGGCCAGGCCTATCCGCTGACGCAGCACGGCTTTGCTCGAGACAAGCCGTTTGTGTGGGGTGAGACGACCACCCGATCCTGCACGCTGGTGTTGACCGACGACGCCGACACCCGCGCACGCTATCCCTTCGCGTTTCGCCTGGCGGTCACCTACACGCTGGAACGCCGGCAGCTCGATATTTCCTTCGATATCACCAACACCGGCGACGAGATGCTGCCTGCATCGATCGGAGCGCATCCGGCCTTCAACTGGCCGTTGCTGCCGGGTCTCGCCAAGACCGATTACCAGTTGACCTTTGCCGCTGACGAGCCGGCGCCGATCCGTCGGCTGAAGGACGGCCTGGTGCTGGCTGCGCCGCAGCCGACGCCCATCGAAGGCAGAACGCTGGTGCTGTCGGAACGGTTGTTCGACGCGGACGCCGTGATCCTCGACCGGCCAGCCAGTGAGAGCGTTCGTTATGGCGCCACGCACGGTCCGGCGATCGAAATAGCTTGGCAGGGTTCCAAGGAACTGGGTATCTGGTCGAAACCCGGCGGCGCACCGTTCCTGTGCATCGAACCCTGGCACGGCTTTGCCAGCCCAGTCGATTTCGATGGCGAGTTCGCGGACAAGCCGGGAGCGATGCTGATCGCGCCCGGTGAAAAGCGTCTGCTGAGCTATCAGGTAAAGCTGACATCCACCTAACTGACGCTGCACTCTTCAGGTGCTTGAATTTCCCTGAAATGACCAGAATATGTGTCCAACAATATTTCCGGACGGTTGGGAGGGGTCGGCGGATGCCTGGCGGCTTGAAGATCGCTTTTGCCGCAGTGGCGCTGTCGGCGCTGGTTGCCTTTCCCATCGCGGCCGCTGACATTGACCGCGCCAGTCTCTACCGTGCGCAATCGGTGACCAGCGGCACTGGTGACGAGAATCGGGCGTGGGGCCTGGCACCGTGCCTTGAAGAAGTGCTGGTCAAGGTTTCCGGCGACCCGCGGCTGATTGGCGATCCGCGCGTTGCGGAGATGAGCCGGCATGCAGCCGACTATGCCACTGATATCAGCTACCGCGACCTGCTCAACAACCGCCCGCCGCATGACGAGCAGGGCACTCACGACCGGCCGCAATACATCACCGCCGATTTCGATCCGGACAAGATCGATGCCTTGCTGGCATCGCTGGGACGTAAGCCATGGCTGTTGCCACGACCCGCAATCGTCGCGTTGCTCGAGGTAAAGCCGATGAAGGGGAACGGCTTCACGCTGGTGCGCGATGGCGGCGACAAGCTTGAGGCGGATATGCGTGTCGCGTTGGCGGACGCCGCGCACCGGACCGGTTTGCCGCTGGAGCTCCCCAAACCGCAGGACGTCGCCGTTGCCGATGTAGCCAACACCTTGGCCGGCGATGCTCTGCTTTCCGGCACTTTGGCATGGCGCCAGGACGCGCTGGGTTGGGTCGGCGACTGGCGGCTCGGCTTCCACGGCAAGGAATATCGCTGGCAGGTGCGCGGCGTCAGCTTCGATGATGCGTTCCGCAATGCTGTGCGGGGAACGTTGCAGATCCTGTCGGGCAACGGACAGCCGGACACGCCGCACTGATCCAGGCAGAGATGAAGGGGGACGCCAGTCCGATGCGCGCAAGCTCCGTGCGGTTGCGGCGTGGAACCGCGTGATCGCCAGCCTGCCCAGAAAGTCGCATAAGATAGATTATGGAACTTATGCGTTGAGCGGTAGCCGGGAATTGCTGCTGATTTTCACAGGCTTGGCAAGATCGATCCGTGTGCTCGATGCTGTTGGCGACGCATGCCGGAGCACTGCTTTATCCCGGCATGGGCTATGAGCGGATTGGAACGCTGCTGATCTTCGGACCAAAGAGCCGAACGCCCTTATGAAAAGCCGTTCACATCACGCTGATTCATAAGGGATTTCGATCACCATGCCATCATAGGCCGGGGTGATACTGGCCGGCACCTCGGCCTTGACCGTGGCATAGTCGAGCGGCACATGCATATGCGTCAGCACGGCCTGTTTCGGGGTCAGTTTTTCAATCCAGCCAAGCGCCTGGCCGAGCGACAAATGGCTGGGGTGGGTGTTGTACTGCAAGGCATCGATGACCAGCATCTCCAGGCCGCGCAGCCGCTCGGCGGTGGCGTCGGGGAAGTCGCTGATATCAGGGCAATAGGCCAGGCCGCCGATGCGGAAACCAAGCGAAATGATGTCGCCGTGGATCTGCGGCAGCGGCTCAAGGGTGAGGGCTCCGCCCTCGCCTTCAATCGTTACCGGCCTGGCGTGATCGATGATGTGCGGTCTGACGATCGGCGGATAGGAGCTGCCCAGCGGCGTCTCGAAGCAATAGCCGAACGCTTCGCGCAGCCTAAGCATCGTCGGCTGGTCGGCATGGACATCGATCAGATGGCGTTGTTCGAGCACGTAGCCGCGCAGATCGTCGATGCCGTGGATGTGGTCGGCATGCGGATGCGTATAGACGACGGCGTCGATGCGCCGGACCGCAGCCATCAGCATCTGCTCGCGAAAATCCGGCCCGGTGTCAATGACCACCGTGGTCCTGGCACCGTCGGCCGCAATCCGCTCGACGAGCGCTGCGGAGCGCGTGCGCCGGTTTTTCGGGTTGGCCGGGTCGCAATTGCCCCAGTCGCCGGTGATGCGCGGCGTGCCGGGCGACGAGCCGCAGCCGAGGATGGTGAGGCGCAGCCGGTCGCCCATGCGTCAGGCGCTTATCACAGCTGGGCGGGGCATTTTCTTGAACAGGCGGAAGAAATTGTCCGTGGTGATGGCGGCAATCGTGGCCGCGTCGACGCCGATCGTTTCCCCCAGCACCTGCGCTGTATGCGCGACATAGGCTGGCTCGTTGCGCTTGCCGCGAAACGGCACCGGCGCCAGATACGGCGCGTCGGTCTCGACCAGCAGCCGGTCGTGCGGCACATCGGCGGCGATAGCGCGCAATTCGGCTGAATTCTTGAAGGTCAGTATGCCGGAGAAGGAGACATAGCCGCCAAGCGCCACGCCCACTTCGGCCAGCCGGCGCCCCGATGAAAAACAGTGCAGGATGAAGGGGAAGGCGCCCTTCCCTGTTTCGTCCTCGAGGATGGCCGCCATGTCGTCATCGGCGTCGCGCGAATGGATGACCAATGGCAGGCCGGTTTCGCGCGCGGCTGATATGTGGGTGCGAAAGCCTTGCGCCTGCGCGTCGCGCGGCGCCTTGTCGTAGTAATAGTCGAGCCCGGCCTCGCCGATCGCCACCACCTTTGGATGCGCGGACAGGCGAACCAGCTCCTCAGCCGTCACATCGAGCTCTTCGCCGGCATTGTGCGGATGGGTACCGACCGAGCAGTAGACGTCGTCGAAAGCCTCCGCAATCTCAAGCACTTGCGGAAACCGCTTCACGCGTGTCGAGATGGTCACCATGCGACCGATCCCGGCGGCCTTGGCGCGGGCGACGATGGCCGCCCGCTCCTCGGCGAAATCCGGAAAGTCGAGATGGCAATGGCTGTCGACGAGCATCAGGCGCTCGCCTCCGGCTTTTCGACGTAACGCGGAAAGATCCCTTCCGGCACGGGCAGTGCCGTGCCGGGCACCAGTGCATAGTCGGCGTGGACATGGGCGAAGTCACGATTGTCCGCCGGCACCGCCAGCAGGTCGAGCAGCTTCGCCGCCGACCCCGGAATGTAGGGCTGGCACAGAAGCGCCACGCGACGCACGAGCTCGGCTGTCGTCCACAACACCGTTTCCATGCGCGCCGGATCGGTCTTCTTCAGCGCCCAGGGTGCCTGCGAGGCGAAGTAGCGATCGGCTTCCGCCACCACACTGAAGATTGCCGCCAGCGCCAGATGGATGCCCTGTTCCGCCATCGCCTTGCGCGCCGCCCCAAGCGCTTCCACTGCCTGGTCGAGGATGGCGCTGTCGGCCTCGGTCAGTTCGCCGCGCTGCGGCACCGCGCCGCCGCCGTTCTTGGCGATCATCGACAGCGAGCGCTGCGCCAGATTGCCGAGGCCGTTGGCAAGGTCGGCATTGGTGCGGTTGACGATCGCGTCATGGCTGTAGCTGCCGTCCTGGCCGAACGGCACCTCGCGCAGGAAGAAATAGCGCACCTGGTCGAGGCCGTAATGCTCGACCATGGTGAAGGGGTCGACAACGTTGCCGACCGACTTCGACATTTTCTCGCCGCGGTTGAACAGGAAGCCATGTGCGAACACGCGCTTTGGCAGTTCGACGCCCGCCGACATCAGGAAAGCCGGCCAATAGACCGCATGAAAGCGGACGATGTCCTTGCCGATGATGTGCGTGGCCGGCCAGTAGCGCCATTGCTCGGCCTTGGTGTCGGGATAGCCGGCGGCGGTGATGTAGTTGGTCAAGGCATCGACCCAGACATACATCACGTGCTTGTCATCGCCGGGCACCGGCACGCCCCAATTGAAGGTCGTGCGCGAGACCGAGATATCCTTGAGGCCGGACCTGACGAAGCTCATCACCTCATTTCGGCGCTCGGCCGGACCGATGAAATCGGGCTGGTTTTGGTACAGCGCAAGCAATTTGTCCTGATAGGCGGAAAGCCGGAAGAAGTAACTTTCCTCCTCGTTCCACTCGACGGGCGAGCCAAGCGGCTCGCGCCGTACACCGTCGTCGCCGAGCGTGGTTTCGCTCTCTTCGAAATAGGCTTCCTGGCGGACCGAATACCAGCCGCTATAGCGGTCCAGATAGATGTCGCCATTGGCGGCCATCGCCTTCCAGATCGCCTGGCAGGACGCGTAGTGGCGTGGTTCCGTCGTGCGGATGTAGTCATCATTCGAGCCGCCCATCGCCTCGGTCATCGAACGGAAGATCGCTGAATTGCGGTCGGCCAGCGCCAGAGGCGTTATGCCATCCTTCTCGGCTGTCTGCTGCATCTTGAGGCCGTGTTCGTCGGTACCGGTGAGGAAAAACACATCCTTGCCGTCGAGACGCTGGAAGCGAGCCAGCGCGTCGGTCGCGATAACGGTATAGGCGTGGCCGATATGAGGCTTGCCGTTCGGATAGAAAATCGGTGTCGTGATGTAGAATGTGTCGCGTGACATGAATGAACCGTCATGAATGTCCGAATTGAATGTGAGGCGGTGGATATCGCATCGAGACGGCGATTGCCATCCCGACCCGAGGCCGGATCCGGTCACATTCGCATTGCGGAATTCAGGCGGTCGATCATGGTCAAGGCGTGCTGCTTCTTGTCGAGATTGTAGGTATCCGTCTCAGATATAGCGTTCAGCGCTTCGTGCCAAGTGTCCGACAGGGTTTTCGCCCGCTGGAGATCACCGGCCAGTGCCGCTTCGCTGGCGCCTGACGATAGCAGATCGAGTGCCCGACGGTTGAAGATGTCGAACTGGATCGCCTGGTCGCGGCCGGCGACTGCCTCGGCAAGGCGATAGGCGCCGGCGACGTCGCTCTTGCCTGATGTGACCAGGGCGTCGAGCGTCCCGGCAATCTCCAAGCCGCCATATTGGGTCAACAGGATCGCGTTGCGGGCGCTGCCCCCTGCCCGTTCCGCCAGTGCCGCGCGCGCCGCCGGATCGGCTGGCGGCGGCGGCTCGACAGTCTCCAGAACGCTCATCAGGCTGCCGGCATCGAGCGGCGCCAGCCGCACCATCTGGCAGCGCGAGCGGATCGTCGGCAACAGGCTGCCCGGCGCATGGACGATGAGGATGAACAGCGTGCGGGTCGGCGGCTCCTCAAGATTTTTCAGCAAGGCATTGGCGGCGTTGGTGTTCATGTCGTCGGCCGGATCGACGATCACCACCCGGTAGCTGCCGTCATGCGAGGTCAGCGACAGGAAGCGGTTGACCTTGCGGATCTCATCGACGGTGACGACGGTCTTGAAGCTTTTGGTCTTGTCGTTCAGCGGCCGGGTCAGATGCAGCACGCCGGGATGCGCCCCTGTGGCGATCTGGCGAAACAGCGGTGAGGCCGGATCGGGAACGGCAAACACGTCCGGCGCTTTTTCAAAGGCAGGATGCTTCAACAGATGGTGCGCCAGGTGGAAGGCAAGCGTTGCCTTGCCGATGCCGACGGGTCCGGCAAAGATCAGCGCATGCGGCAGTTTTCCCGAGCGATAGGCGGCGGCGAGCATGGCGGCCGCCTGCTCGTGGCCGACCAGGCGCAGCGTCTCGGACGGTTCCGGCACGCCGTCCAGCGTGTCGTGCTGCTCGGGGGCGATCCGTTCGAAGATCATGCGGGCGCCGCCTGCCTGTCGCGCACGGGCGCCCTCGCCTCAAGTGCTGCGAACACGGCCGCGGTGACGACGTCCTCCACCGTATCGGGAGGCGCCGACGCATCGATGACGATGCAGCGGTCCGGCTCGGCGGCTGCGATCGCCAGGAAGGCGTCGCGGCGACGCTGGTGGATATCCAGCGTCTCCTTTTCGAAGCGGTCCGGACCGTCGCTGGCGCCACGCCGCGCGGTAGCGCGCCGCAAGCCTTCGGCGGGGTCGATGTCGAGGATCAGGGTCATGTCTGGCATCATGCCGTTGATGGCGACCTCTTCCAGCGCTTCCATGAAAGCCGGGTCGAGGCCGCCGGTGACACCCTGGTAGACGCGCGAGGAATCCAGGAAACGGTCGCACAGCACGACGGAGCCTTGCTCCACCGCCGGCCGGATGACCTGCTCGACATGGTCGGAACGCGCGGCGGCGAACAGCACCGCCTCCATCTTCGGCCCGAACGGCTCGGCGGCGCCGGAAAGCAGGACATGCCTGACCGCCTCGGCGCCGGGCGACCCCCCGGGTTCGCGGGTGACGAGAACATCATACTTCTTGGCGCGCATCTTCCTGGCCAGCCGCTCGATCTGTGTCGACTTGCCGGCGCCCTCGCCGCCTTCGAAGGTGATGAAAAATCCGCGCGCCAACCGAAAGGCCTTTTGTCCTGCTTTGCGCTGACGTCATAGTCCGGACCTTGTCAAAGGTCCACGATTCTAACGCTGCTTTAACGCAGCCAGCCCACGGCCAGTTCCCTGGCGGCATCGAACGCGCGTTGTGGCAGCGTGCCGACGCCGACCGATTCGGCGGCGAAAAGCGGCGTCTCCTGGCTCAGCGTGTCGCCGATCCAGATGCGCAGCACACCGACGGGCTGGCCCTCCTCCACCGGCGCCGATACCGGTCCCAGATAGACGATCCTGGCCGTCAGCTTGTCGCGGTTGGCGATCGGCAAAAGCACGTTAATCGGCGCCTTCGCCTTCAGCGCCACGCCGGATTTGGCGCCGCCGAACACCTGGGCCTCGCCGACCACTTCATTGCTGGCGAAAATCTCGGTCTTCTCGAAGGAACGGACGCCCCATTCGAGCAGTTTTCGCGCTTCCTCGGCGCGCGCGCGGTCGTTCGCCAATCCGCTCATTGCTGCGATCACCCGCGTGCCGTCATGGCTGACCGAGCCGACAATGCCGAAACCGCCCGCTTCGCTTGAACCAACCACCAGTCCATCGGCACCGATGCCCATGGCCAGCAACGGGTTGCGGTTCCTTTGCGTAATCTTGTTCCAGGTGAAATCGGGCCCGCCATAATAGAGATAGAGATCAGGGTATTCGCGCCACATATGCAGGCCGAGCTGCGCCAGTTCATGCACCGTCGTTTGCTGGCCATCGGCCGGCAGGCCTGTCGAATTGACGAATGTCGATTTCGCCAGTCCGATCTGGCGGGCGCGATCGTTCATCTGCGCGGCGAAATTCTCTTCGGAGCCCGCCATGCCCTCGGCCAGCACCATGCAGCCGTCGTTGGCGGCCTGTATGGTGACGCCCTGGATCAGGTCCTCGACCCGGACCGCCGATTTGAGCTTGGCGAACATGGTCGACGTTCCAGACGGGGCGCCGCCCTTGCGCCAGGCGTTCTCCGAGACCACGAAGGTGTCGTCGAGGGTCATGCGCTTCGACTTGATGGCGTTGAAGACCATTTCCATGGTCATCAGCTTGGCCATCGAGGCCGGCGGAATCGGCTGGTCGGCATCCTTGGAAAACAGCACCGTGCCGGTTTCGGCATCGATCATGAAAGCCTGCGTGGCCTTGGTCTCAAAAAGCTGCGCGTTGGCCGGAACCAGCAACGCCAACAAAAGGCCAAGACCCAAAAGCCCGGCAAAAGGGTGGACAAGGCGAAATCGCATGAGAGGCTCGACCCGTTGGCCTGCAGGAAACGTGCTGCAAAGCTATCAGGCTTCTTCCCGGCGGATCAACCGCGCAATGGCAAAGCCGGCCTTGTTGATCAGTTGCGCACAGCCAGCGCGTCCGGCGCGCCGTGCGACCATGCTGCGCGCAGGAGATCGTCGACATTGCCGTGGCCATCCGGATAAAGATTGACCGCGTACCAGTCATTGCCGTCGAGTTCGGTGCTCTGGATTTCGGTCCTGCCGAAGGGCTTGAGGGCTTCAGCCACCCGCTTAGCCTCGGCCGCATCGTCGAAGGAGCCCGCCGCGACATAGTCGGAGACGGCAGGCACCGCCTGCGGGTTGGATTTCTTCCACGATTGCAGGATGTCGGCCGGCGACATGCCTTGGTCATCGAGTGCGGCAAAGACGTCGGCGCGCTGCACGCGTTCATCCGCATAGGAGAGCGAAGCCACGGCGAAGGGCGTCTCCGGCCGCTGAGGCACGATCGGCCCGAATTCAGGCAGTGTCACATCGCCGAAAGCCGGCGCCTGCACCGACATCACCGGCTGTGCTTCGGTGCCGGAATTGGTCAGCTGGCCGGGGAACGGCACGGCGGCCGCCCCAACCGGCAGGCTCGGCGAAGGTCCGTTCATCGCCACCATGACGCCGGTCGGCAAGCCGTCCGACGGGTCCGGTATCCGGTTGCCGGGATGATAGGACGCCATCAGATACTGATCGTCGTCGCCATCGAGCGGAGCGCGGCCGACATATTCGACCTTGACCTTGGCGGTGCCGACGTTTGCGTAGTCGAGCATCTGGGCGGCACGCTCCGAAACGTCGATGATGCGGCCTTCATGGTACGGGCCGCGGTCGTTCACGCGCACGATAACCGAACTGCCGGTTTCGAGGTTGGTGACACGGGCGTAGCTCGGCAGCGGCATGGTCGGATGCGCCGCCGTCAGATGCGTCATGTCATAGACTTCGCCATTGGCTGTGAGACGGCCGTGGAAGGCGTCGCCATACCAGGAGGCGAGACCCACCTTGGCGTAGCGCTTGTCTTCCTTGGGGTAATACCACTTGCCGCGCACCTGATAGGGTTTGCCCAACTGGTCGCGGCCGCCGCCGCGCCGCATATATTGGACGCGCGGGCTGGCCTTCACGCCATACTCGGTCTCGGCAAAATATTCCTTCGAGCGCGGCTTTCGGGTGTCGACCATGGCCTTGGGCTGCGGCGACGCGCACGCGGCCAGCAACACAGCCGAAAGAGCGCACAAGACCAAAGCAGGAGCGCGACGAAGACGCCGATGCGTCGTGGTCTGCATGTTTCAGATGTCCCCTACCGTCTCGACACAGGCGCCGCTTCTAGAATCTCGGCGAAGCCAGAACTGCAATGCCTGCGACGCGCCAATCCCCATCCCCTTGTGCGCAGGAATTGTTTAGCAGCGTATTAATCGATTGTGTCCGGAACCGGGCAGGATTGTGGCGGCGGTGGCAAGGCGATGGACCTGAGAAATAGGGCTGTCTGGACTCGACCGCTGTCCATTTTGCCCAGACGGACTGACCCATGCCGGTTGACACGGCTTTGCCGAGCACACTAGAGCAATGAACGCACATGATCGACCTTTCGCTGTTGCTTCCGGCAGCCGGGAGCGGCGATCAGGACGAGCGCGCAAGTGATTGAAAAATCACGACGGAGGGATGGCCGAGCGGTTTAAGGCACCGGTCTTGAAAACCGGCGTGGGTGCAAGCCCACCGTGGGTTCGAATCCCACTCCCTCCGCCACAATCAAAGTATAATCAATAACTTAGATGGTTCTTTAGAGCCTCGCCATAACCGTTGCCCACATGCTGAAAACTGCAAACTCGACAAGGGGATGTAAAGTTAGGTAACATTTGGGGCTAACTAAAGCGCGGAAAGGCTCCGTCTGAGCGCCTCGCAAATGCGACTTTTTTACCGGTGGGGAGCGGTGAAGCGGTCGGAGTCGGCAATCTGCAGCATATTAAGTGGGTCGGAATCGTACTCGGCGCCGAACCAGTCATGTTACACAATGCGGATCGGAAACATCGCCGCCAGCCACCGATTTTGGTCATCCTCACTAGCACCGGCTCCAAGCGCCGCTTTGAGCCCGCTCGGTCGTAAACGATGAGGCGGATATTTGTCTCGGGAATTGACCCGGAATTCAGCACGACGAGCTTATAGGCGATCCCATGGTTCCCCGCCGCTATGAGTTTTAACTGTAGCCGTTACCATCGGGCGAAACTGGCGCTTCCAAAAGTAGAACGACATACCGAGAGCAAGCAGAGATATGGCCAGTGCGGCAAGCGCTAATAAGGTGTCCAAGTTCGTTCTCCTTCTTGCCGCCTAACGGTGGCGGGCTTCTTCAAGGCGGAAGCACACTTGTTTCTTGCACAATCCTGGTCACCTCTTCTTCCTCGTCAACCATGGGCTTTGAGCGTTTCCCCTGAAGCGGACCGCAACCGATGGAGTCAAGGCCGAATCCGGAATGCAAGATGGTCGAATGAGGTAGGTTGCTGACCTAGTGGGGCGACGACCATTATGCGCAATCGCTAAACTACGGAACGTCCAATGGACATTGCCGGAACCGAACAGGTCAATTAGACCTTTGCGCGAGTAAGTCTGAGACCTTGGTCCTCATCAATTTGAGGTAGGAGCGCCGGGCATGGGACGCTTCCTTGATCATTTTTGGCCCGCCTGGCCGAGCGCAGCCGCAGCAGCCCCAAGCTGACGTTGGAAAGCGCCAGGCCCCGCGATCAAGCCCGACGTATGACGTCACGTCAAGAATCAGGTATCGCTGAGTTACTGCGGACCGACCGCCCTGCCGGCGCTGATCAGGCAACCTCCCAAGCAGCGCCGGCCTTTTTCCAAGCGGGCGACCCGCAAAATTTAGATCGGCCGCAGGTCGCCACTAAGCACATTGGCTGAGGCTGCAGAAGCGAACGTATGAGACGACGCCGATTGCCTTCAAAGCAGCTTGCGCTCATTCTTAAGTCAGCCAGCACCGCGCCTCGTTCAAGCCAGACTGGTCAGGCCCAGCAGCAGCCGCCGCAAGTCCCCTAGACCATGCCGCTGGGCCGCCCTGCTACAAGACGCGCTGGGCCGCGGGCGCGCTCCCGAGCGGCAAGGTCACCGTCTCTTCCGCGATCACACCATATGCAACTGCGGCCCGTCTGTTAGCCTATCTTGGCGGCGGACCATTTTCCGCCATGGCCGGCGTCCCCCACCTAAGGCACCCCAACAAGCGCCCTTTCGGCGCCGGCCATCTTCACCGGCGTTCGCTGCGGACCATCGTCCAAAAGGCTGTATTCCCACAACTCTAGCGAGAGCGGTACACTCACTACTCGGCGCGCTTCCCTCAAAGCGCCGTCGGTAAAAGGCTCGGCGCCCTCTGGTTTGTTCAGTGTCAAAAGGAGGGCGCCGGCCCCAGCCATTGCCGTTCGCCTGCGCCCTCGATGTTGAGAGCGATACGAAGGGCAATTCGTGACGCGCGTGACAAACTCGCCGAGCGAAGACCCCAACAGCCTCAAGCCCGGCGAGCCTACGACCTGATCAGAATACGCGATCAGGACCGGGGTCAGCCGGCAAAGATCTATGCAGCAAGACTGATGCCAGCAATTGTTTCCCGAAATGGGACTGCAAGTAAGGTCTGATCTGGGGAAAACGTCCGCGCCGGGTTCTATTGCAGAGTTGCTAATATTAGGGTGGCATCAGCCGGCTCGCCAGCCCCGAGTCGGTTAGGCCCGGCGGTAAGTCGAATTCACCCCAACGGACTCTGTCGGGCCGCCTGGTGGGTCACCTATTCTACGGACGGCTTTTGGCGCGGACGACCTCAGCACCACGCGCGCCGCAAATCCCGCAAGCGAAAATCGAGGGCGACCTGCTGAGCGAACTGGTTTGAGATATCAACGTCCTCGTGGAGGGCAGTGAATCGTGTGGCCGGGTAGTTATCTGCTCGGCCGGGGCCTGCCAGCGTGGATTGCGTATCCCGATACTGGGGATGTGAAAAGCTGCCATCAGCGCGCTGTCCTGAGTGGATCCCGATCGGCACTCCGGTTGATTTTTGAACCGAAATATGCTGGTTCTCCCGCCCATGAAGAAACTATTCCTTGCGGCCATGGCCTCGGTAACGCTGGCCTGGCCGGCTTATGCCATGGACGCCGCCTTGCGCGCCGGTTTGCTGAAACTCGATCCGCAGACCCGGCTGGAACAGAGATGCGACGCCGAGGTTCTCGACCGCATCAGCCATGACGATCGCAACTACAAGGCTGATCGGGTGGTCGCTTACGCCTTTGCGACGCCGCAGATGAGCGCCGACGCTATCAAGAGTTCCGGCGCTGCCTTCCGCAGCAAGGGGCAATGGTACCGGCTGAAGTTCAAATGCGAGACGGCGCCGGACCATATGGAGGTCTTGCAGTTCCGTTATCGCATCGGCGACGAGATCCCGGAAGCCGACTGGGCGAAGTACAATCTCTACGACTAAGTTCTCTCAGGCAGAACGCCTCTTCCCCATTCCTGTGGTTTTTCGGCGCTGTTTGTAGCGCTCTCTTGACGCCCGGGAACCATACACGTTAGGGCGTCGGCATATTCGACGACGAGCACGCGGCGAACAGTAAGGGCCTCCGGTCGATGGACATTTTCAGCGCTGCAAGCATGACGGCCCTCCTTCAGGTCATCGCCATCGATCTGGTGCTTGCCGGCGACAATGCCATCGTCATCGGCCTTGCCGCAGCAGGCCTGCCTGTCGAGCAACGGAAGAAAGCCATTCTCATCGGTGTGCTGGCGGCGACCGTGCTGCGTATTCTCTTCGCCGCGATCACCGTCAAATTGCTTGCCATCGTCGGCCTGCTTCTGGCCGGCGGCATCCTGCTGTTGTGGGTGTGCTGGAAGATGTGGCGCGAGTTGCGGACGTCCCATGCCGAGGAGCAGGAGGCGACCGAGGCGCTGGCCAATGCCGATCTCGACGGCGACAAGACCGTGGCAGTCGGCAAGGCGCGCAAGACGCTAGGCCAGGCAGCGCTGCAGATCGTCGTCGCCGATGTCTCGATGTCGCTCGACAATGTGCTGGCCGTCGCTGGCGCCGCGCGCGATCATTTCCCGGTTCTGGTCATCGGCCTGGTGCTCTCGATTGCCTTGATGGGCCTCGCCGCGAGCTTCATCGCCAAGCTGCTGCATCGCTATCGCTGGATCGCCTATGTCGGCTTGCTGATCATTCTCTATGTCGCGATCGACATGGTCTATCGCGGCATCGTGGAAGTCGCGCCGCATGTCACCAACGCGGTGAGTTGAAGCGCTTTCCGCAATATTGAGCCTGTTTCGACGGCAATTACCGTGCGTTTTGCCGCATGAAGGGCGTGCCCATACCATTGCCGCAATAAGTATGGTACTGCGCCGCCAATCCTGAAAATACCGGAAAACGCTTTATGTCCGCCCCACGCGTGAGTTTCGTCAGCCTTGGATGCCCGAAGGCCCTTGTGGATTCCGAGCGCATCATCACGCGTCTGCGCGCCGAAGGCTATGAGATCGCGCGCAAGCATGACGGCGCCGACCTCGTCGTCGTCAACACCTGCGGCTTCCTCGATTCAGCCCGCGACGAGTCACTCAACGCCATCGGTTCGGCGCTTTCGGAAAACGGCCGGGTCATCGTCACCGGCTGCCTCGGCGCCGAGCCGGATGTGATCCGCGAAAAGCACCCCAATGTGCTCGCCATCACCGGGCCGCAAGCCTATGAAAGTGTGATGGCTGCGGTGCATGAGGCCGCACCGCCGAGCCACGATCCCTATATCGACCTGTTACCGCCGCAGGGCGTAAAGCTGACGCCGCGCCACTACGCCTATCTCAAGATTTCGGAAGGCTGCAACAACCGCTGCACCTTCTGCATCATTCCCGCTCTGCGCGGCGATCTTGTCTCGCGGCCGGCGGCCGATGTGCTGCGCGAGGCCGAGAAACTGGCCAAGGCCGGCGTCAAGGAACTGCTGGTCATCTCGCAGGACACCAGCGCCTACGGCATCGACATCAAGTATCAGACATCGACGTTCGGCGACCGCGAGGTGCGGGCGAAATTCCTCGACCTGTCGGAGGAACTGGGCAAGCTCGGCATCTGGGTGCGTATGCACTATGTCTACCCCTACCCCCACGTC
Organism: Mesorhizobium sp. 128a; assembly: GCF_053848025.1. NCBI lineage: Bacteria > Pseudomonadati > Pseudomonadota > Alphaproteobacteria > Hyphomicrobiales > Phyllobacteriaceae > Mesorhizobium > Mesorhizobium sp. 128a. Next base: position 106,954 of record NZ_JBSPKY010000006.1, read on the forward strand.
GCCGACGTCATTCCGCTGATGGCGGAGGGCAAGATCCTGCCCTATCTGGATATTCCGTTCCAGCACGCCTCGCCGCAGGTGCTGAAGAACATGCGCCGGCCCGCGCATGGCGAAAAGACGCTGGAGCGCATTCGCGGCTGGCGCGAAGTGTGTCCGGACCTCGCGATCCGCTCGACCTTCATCGTCGGCTTCCCCGGCGAGACGGAAGAGGATTTCCAGATGCTGCTCGACTGGCTTGACGAAGCCAGGATCGACCGCGCCGGTTGCTTCAAATACGAGCCGGTCCGGGGCGCCCGCTCCAACGATCTCGGCCTCGAACAGGTGCCGCAGGAGATCAAGGAAGCGCGCTGGCACCGCTTCATGCAGCGCCAGCAGAAGATCTCGGCGACGCAGCTGGCCAAGAAGGTCGGCGGGCGCCTGCCGGTGCTGATCGACGAGGCGCATGGCACCTCGGCCAAGGGCCGCACCAAATACGATGCGCCCGAGATCGACGGTTCGGTGCACATCCAGTCGCGCCGCCCGTTGCGCCAAGGCGACATCGTCACCGTCAAGATCGACCGTGCAGACGCCTACGACCTCTACGGGTCGGCGGTCTAGGAAACGCCAAAAGGGCGCCTCCCCGACGCCCTTAGGCTGAGTGGCGTTTCGTCAGAGCTTGACCGATTCCATTGCGGCCAGGGACCGATCGATCGCCTGATTGAGGGTCTTGTCCAGCCGCATGCCCGCCGCTTGGGTTGCGACGACCGAGAGGCGCGCGGCAAATCCCAAATGGAAGTCGACGAACCATTCAGGGTGCGGCTCGGGCTCCGGAATTGGCGGCCACCATGGCGGAAGTTTTGGGATCTTCGGTCGCGTCGGGCACCAGTCGTCGAGGTCGCCCAGCACCGATTTCATGTCGAGCCCGCCTCGCTCGGCGGACCACGCGCCGCGAAAGAATTCGTCGGCGATCGCGGCGCCCAGTTCGTGGGGCGGGAGCGGCTGAGGATTGAGTGCGATTTGCGCGAACCTCCACTGTGGTCCGTGCGGAATGACGTCATAAATGGCTGGAATACGCTTACCGATAATGGCTAAGAGTTTTTTGCTCAATTGCATAAGACATTCTCCTGCTCAAATTAGTAACGCCGGCCGATTTCGTCAGGCCGCGAGATGAGCATGCAAGTAAAAAGCAATTTCGTCTGTGAAGGGGATCACGGAGGCATATCGCGGACAGTATGCCCGGTTGGATGCTTGCGTCGCCATTTACCAAATTTCGTGATATTCGCTGCCGTTTACCCTGTTTGGATGCGACCTGCGTTATGGTTTCCGGGTCGTAAACGCAGAGGCCCCGCATGGACGACAGACCTGCCCGGCAGGATTACATCGCGACGCTCGACCTGCTGAGGCTGGCGGCGGCGCTGGCTGTGGTTTTCTTCCATTATTTCTTTCGGGGTGCTGCCGCCGACGGCGCGCTCGCCGAGGGCTATCCGGCCGTGGCGCCGTTCGCGCTCTACGGCTATCTCGGCGTCAATCTTTTCTTCCTGATCAGCGGTTTTGTTATTGCCTGGTCGGCGGAGGGCCGCTTCTGGCACGAGTTTGCCATCGCGCGTTTCGTGCGCCTCTATCCTGGCTACCTCCTGTGCATAACCATCACCTTCATCGTTTTCATGGCTTTCGGCGCACCGCTGTTTGCAACCTCGCTCGGTCAGTACGCCGCCAATCTGTCGATGTTTGCGCCGGCCTTGGGCCAGCCCTTCATGGACGGCGTCTACTGGTCGATCCTGCTCGAGCTGGTGTTCTATGGATGGGTGACGCTGGCGCTCATCGGCGGCGTTTTCCAGAAATGGAAGCTTGGGCTGATCTTGATCTGGCTGGCGATTGCAGCCTTGAACGAGTTCTTCATCGACAGCCGTGCGGCAAGGCTGCTGTTCATTACCGAGTTCGGTCCGTTCTTTGCCGCAGGCGTGCTGGTCCACCACATCCATGCGCATGGTCGTTCGTTGCCGGCCCTGCTGCTGCTCGGTGCCGCCTTCCTTCTGTCCTGCAGCACGTTGTCCGTGACGCAGCAGTGGATGCTGAACGAATATGGCATTGCCGTTTTGCAGCCGCATCTGCTGATCGCCAATTTCGTCATGCATTCCCTGCTGATCGGCGCGATCCTGCTGCGCAGCTATGTCGTGCCGTCCGCACTGACGCTGGCGCTGGGCGGGCTGACCTACCCGCTTTATCTCCTGCACCAGAAAATCGGCTACATCACCATCAATGCCGCAGCCCCGTTGGTCGGCAAATGGACTGCTGCTTTGGGCTGCATAGCGACGATGGCTCTGATTTCCTGGGCGATCTGGCGGTATTTTGAACGGCCGGCCCGGCGCAAGGCCAAGACATGGATCGGCCGCGTGCTCGATATCGCGCTGGCGCGGTTTCGCGGCACAAGTGCACAGCCCGCAAAATGAAAAAGGGCGCCATGCGGCGCCCTTTTTGTTTTGTATTCCCTGGGCTTACTGCGGAAGCTTGTCGTCGACGCCCTTCACGTAGAAGTTCATGCCGAGCAGCGTGCCGTCATCGGCGACTTCGCCGTCCTTGAGCCACGGCGTGCCGTCCTGCTTGGCGATCGGTCCGGTGAAGGGGTTCCATCCATCGGAGATCTTCTTGGTGGTTGCCTCGGCCATTGCCTTCACGTCGTCGGGCATGTTGGTGAAGGGCGCCAGCTTGACGGCGCCGTCCTTGATGCCGAGCCAGACGTTATCCGGCTTCCAGGTGCCGTCCAGCGCCGCCTGCACGCGGCTGATGTAGTACGGTCCCCATTCGTCGGTCAGCGATGTCAGCTGCGCGCTCGGCGCGAACTTGATCATGTCCGAGGACTGGCCGAAGCCGTGCAGCTTGCGCTCCTCCGCCACCTGCAAGGCTGCGGTGGAATCGGTGTGCTGGACGATGATGTCGGCGCCCTGGTCGAACAGCGCCTTTGCAGCATCGGCTTCCTTGCCCGGATCGAACCAGGAATTCACCCAGACGATCTTGGCTTTGAAGTTCGGGTTGATCGACTGCGCACCAAGCATGAAGGAGTTGATGCCCATCACCACCTCGGGGATCGGGAAGGACACAATGTAGCCGGCGACCCCTGCCTTCGATTCCTTGGCGGCGATCTGGCCGAGCACATAGCGGCCTTCATAGAAGCGCGCATTGTAGATGCCGAGATTGTCACCGGTCTTGTAGCCGGTGGCATGCTCGAACATCACCTTGGGAAACTTCTTGGCGACCTTCACTTCCGGATCCATGAAGCCGAAGGAGGTGCCGAAGATGATCTTGCAGCCTTCGCGCGCTAGGCGCTCGAAAGCGCGGTCGGCGTCGGGGCCTTCCGAGACGTTTTCGAGGTAAGCGGTCTCGACTTTGTCGCCGAGCGCCTTTTCCACCTCGAGCCGTCCCTGGTCGTGCTGGTAGGAATAGCCGAAATCGCCGATCGGGCCGGTGTAGACCCAGCACGCCTTCAGCTTGTCGGCAGCCTGCGCCGACGCCGCCAGTGACATGGCGGCGGTCGTGGTCATCAACGCAATAAGCAGTTTTTTCATTGTGTTACCTCTCTGAGTTTAGCCTTGGAGCTTCCCCGTTTGTTTTTGTTGTCAACGATCCGGAACGAATGGCTGCCCCAAGGAAGCCGGCGTGTTCATCATCGTCAGACGCTTGTTGCGCGAGATTAGAACGAGAACCACGACGGTTGCCAGATAGGGCAGAGAAGAAAGCAGTTGCGAAGGCACCGGAATGCCAAAAGCCTGTGCATGAAGCTGGCCGATCCACACTGCGCCGAAAATGTAGGCTCCGGCCAGCACCCGCCACGGCCGCCAGGAGGCGAACACGACCAGCGCCAGTGCGATCCAGCCACGCCCTGCGGTCATGTTCTCCACCCATTGCGGCGTGTAGACCAGCGACAGGTGGCCGCCGGCAAGTCCTGCACAGGCGCCGCCGAAGATCACGGCGAGATAGCGGTACCGGATGACCTTGATGCCGAGCGCGTGCGCCGACGTGTGGCTGTCGCCAATCGAGCGTAGTGTCAGACCGGTGCGGGTCTTGAACAGAAACCACATGACGGCGGCGGTGAGCGCAATCGAGATGTAGAAGATCGGGTCCTGGCCGAACAGCAGCCTGCCCACCACAGGAATGTCGGTAAGCCCCGGGATAGAGAGATTTGGCAGCCTTTCGCCGGGCTGGCCGACAAAGCTCGTCCCCATCATGCCGGACAGGCCGAGGCCAAGCAGCGTCAGCGACAGGCCAGTCGCCACTTGGTTGGTGGCGAGCGACAGCGTCATGACCGCAAACAGCAGCGAGAACACCGCGCCCATGGCGATCGCCGCCAGCAGGCCGATCCAGGGCGATCCCGTGACATAGCCGGCGCCGAAACCGCCGACGGCGCCCATGATCATCATGCCTTCGACGCCGAGGTTGAGCACGCCGGAGCGCTCGACCACCAGTTCGCCTATCGCCGCGATCAGCAGCGGCGTCGCCGCTGTCGCAATGGTCAAAAGGATGTTGATGGTGATGTCCATCAGCGAGCTTCCTTCAACTTCGGCGCGGCTTCGAGTTTCGGCGCCAGCGCCATGCCGACCAGGCGAATGCGATAGTGGATGAGCGTGTCGCAACCGAGCACGAAGAACAAAAGCATGCCCTGGAACACACGCGCGACCTTGTCGGAGATGCCGAGCGCGCTCTGCACGGCTTCGCCGCCGAGGTACGTCAGCGCCAGCACCAGGCCGGCAGCGACGATGCCGAGCGGATTAAGCCGGCCGAGGAAGGCGACGATGATGGCGGTGAAGCCGTAGCCGGGCGAAATCACCGGTTGCAGCTGGCCGATGGCGCCGGAGACTTCCGAGATGCCGGCAAGCCCCGCCAGCGCCCCCGACAGCAGGAAGGCGAAGAAGACCATGCGGTTGAGGCCGAAGCCGGCGAAGCGCCCTGCCCTCGGGCTGGAGCCGAGCACGCGGACCTCAAAACCCTTGAGCAGGCGGCTCATCAGGAACCAGATCAGCAAGGCGGCGATCAGCGCAAAGACAAAACCCCAATTGGCGCGACCGGCATCCGGCATCAGCTCGGGCAAAATGGCCGAGTCATTGAACTGGATCGTCTGCGGGAAGCCGTGGCCCTGCGGATCGCGCCAAGGACCGCGCACCAGCCAATCGAGGAAGAGCTGGGCGACGTAGACCAGCATCAGGCTGGTCAGGATCTCGTTGGTGCCGAAGCGCGTCTTCAGCAAGGCCGGAATGGCGGCATAAAGGGCGCCGCCAACCATGCCGGACAACAGCATCAGCGGCAGAACCAGCGGTCCCTCGAACTGCGGGAACAACACCGGGATGATCGAACCGAAAATGCCGCCGAGGATGAACTGGCCTTCGGCGCCGATGTTCCAGATGTTGGCCTTGTAGCAGACCGACAGGCCGACCGCGATCAGGATCAGCGGTGCTGCCTTGATCGCCAGCTCATGCAGCTGCCAGACCTGGCTGATCGGCTCGATGAAGTAGATCTCGAAGGCAGTCAGCGGGTTGACGCCGAGCAGCGCGAACAGAATCGCGCCGGCAATGATTGTCAGGCCGAAGGCGATGAAGGGCGACAGCGCTGAAAACAGAATCGAGCGCTGTGGGCGTTTGACGAGTTCGAGGCGCATCATGCCGTCTCCAGCGTGTGTTCGGCGTGGCCGGGCTCGGCGCCGCCCATCAACAGGCCGATCTTTTCGAAGGTGGCCTCGGCGATCGGCAGCGGTTTCGACAGTTCGCCATTGTGCATGACGGCGATCGCGTCCGAAATTTCGAACAGCTCGTCGAGGTCCTGGCTGATGACCAGGACAGCCGAACCGCTGCGCGCCAGTTCGATCAGCGCCTGGCGGATATGGGCGGCAGCGCCGGCGTCGACGCCCCATGTCGGCTGGTTGACGACCATGACGGCAGGGCTGCGGTCGAGTTCGCGACCGACGATGAATTTCTGCAGATTGCCGCCCGAAAGTGCTGCGGCTTCCGGATCGGGCGCGCTCTTGCGCACGTCCATCGCCACGATGATGCGCTGGGCGGCGGCATAGACCGCACCGCTCTTGACAGCGCCGCCGGTGCCGACAAAGACCTTGCCGTCCGTGGCGTGGCGCGACAGGAGCAGATTTTCCGAAAGCTTCATGCGTGGCGCCGCACCGTGGCCGAGGCGTTCTTCCGGCACAAAGGCGGCGCCCATCAGCCGCCGGCCGGTGATCGAGAGGCCGCCTGCATCCTTGCCACGGATGCGCACGGACGCGGCGTCCTGCTGCAGCACCTCGCCGGAGACGGATTCGAAGAACTCGCCCTGGCCGTTGCCGGCGACACCGGCAATGCCGATCACCTCGCCGGCGCGCACAGTGAGGTTGATGTTCTTCAGCGGGATCGAGAACGGCGTCGCCGGCTTTCGGCTGAGCGCACGCATCTCGAGCAGAGGCGCGGCGGTCTCGATGCCTTCGGCCGGCGCGCGCACCACGGCTTTCACCTCGTTGCCGACCATCATGCGGGCCAGCGAAGAAGCGGTTTCCTCGCGCGGGTTGCAGTGACCGACGACCTTGCCGTGACGCAGCACGGTGGCGCGGTCGCAGATGCGTTTGACCTCTTCCAGCCGGTGCGAAATGTAGAGGATGGATTTCCCCTCCGAGCGCAGGCGCTCCAGCGTCTCGAACAGCTTGTCGGCTTCCTGCGGCGTCAGCACGGAGGTCGGCTCGTCGAGGATGATGAGATGGGGCGTCTGCAAGAGGCAGCGGATGATCTCGATGCGCTGGCGTTCGCCGACCGAGAGATCGCCGACCAGCGAATCCGGGTCGAGGGGCAGGCCGTAGCTGTAGGAAAGCGCCCTCGCCTTGGCGGCGATCGAGCTGATCGGCGAGCCGTCGTCCAGCGACAAAGCGATGTTCTCGGCCGCGGTCAGCGCTTCGAATAGCGAAAAGTGCTGGAACACCATGCCGATGCCGAGCTTCTTCGCCATACCCGGGCTGGTGATGCGGACGGCGTCACCGTTCCAGAAAATCTCTCCGGAATTGGGCTCCAGCGAACCGAACAGCATCTTGACCAGCGTCGACTTGCCGGCGCCGTTTTCGCCGAGCAGCGCGTGTATCTCGCCCTTGGCGATGTTGAGGTCGATATGATCGCACGCCGTCAGCGTGCCGAATATCTTGGTCAGGCCACGAACCTCAAGCAGGTTCGCTCCATTGTGATCTGCACTCACAGTGCCTCCCATCCGGTTTCCGGATATGTTCTGTGTTCCCGCCAGCATGGTATGCGCTGGCTGCTCTCGTGCGAAAGCAGCACCCACCTTGAAAGAGCTTCAAGAATTTCAGCGGAAACTCAAGGGGTAAAGATAAGCCTGTTTCACGCAAGAAAGTATCTCGCCGGTTTCTTCGTGCAAACAGCGCCCGGCGCCGCGGCAAAGCGCTGAAAAACTGGGCAAACTCCCCTCAGGGGATCAGAATGGTGGTGCCCGTCGTTCTGCGGGCTTCGAGATCGGCCTGCGCCTTGCCAGCATCCTTCAGCGCATAGCGCTGGTTAATCTTGATTTCGACCGCGCCGCTCAGCACCACGTCGAACAAGGCCGCGGCGGAGACTTCGAGGTCCTCGCGCTTGGCATTGTAGACGAACAGCGTCGGCCTGGTGACGAACAACGAGCCCTTCTGCGCCAGGAGCGACATCGAAAATGGCGGGATCGGCCCCGAGGACTGCCCGAAAGCGACGAACATGCCGAGCGGCCTCAAACAATCGAGCGAGGCGGGAAATGTGTCGTTGCCGACCGAATCGTAGACGACGTCGCATTTCTTGCCCCCGGTGATGGCGGCGACTCCGGCGACGAAATCCTGCTCCTTGTAGTTGATGACATGATCGAAGCCATGCGCCCTGGCGAGCTCGATCTTGTCAGTCGAGCTTGCCGTGCCGATGACGGTCGCGCCGAGATGTTTTGCCCATTGTCCCAGGATCAGGCCGACACCGCCGGCTGCGGCATGAGACAGGATGGTGTCGCCCGCCTTCACCTTGAAGGTACGACGCAGCAGATATTCCGCCGTCATGCCTTTCAGCATCATGCCGGCGGCCTGCTCGTCGCTGATGCCGTCCGGCACCTTGACCACGCGGTCGGCGGCGACGACGCGCTCTTCGGCATAGGCGCCGACATTGACGGCATAGGCGATGCGATCACCGGGCTTCAGCCAGTCGACGCCAGTACCAACCGTCAGCACGACGCCGGCCGCTTCACCGCCCGGGACCAGCGGGAAGCCGCCGGGCGGCGGGTAAAGGCCGGTGCGATGATAGACATCGATGAAATTGAGGCCGATCGCCGTGTGCCTGACCAGGATCTGCCCGGCGCCGGGCTGGCCCGGATCGGCATCCTCATAGGTCAGGACTTCCGGACCGCCATGGGCGTGGATACGGATGGCTTTGGACATTTTCAGGCTTTCCTGCAGTCAGGCTTTTTTATCGGTTGGCTTGGCGCCGAGTTTGGGGAAGAACTGCATGATAGCGCCGATGCAGGCGAGGTAAAGCCCGGTGACCGTGATGCCGGCCTTGGTGAAGACGCTGACCTGTTCGCCCAGAACGCCGATCTGGTCGTAGAAGGCGGCAAGGGCCGCCTGCGCCAGCGCCAACGCACCGAAAGCACACCAGAGCAGTGTCATGCCGAGATTGATCGGCCGCAGCCGCACCACGCGCACAGGATGGATGAAGTTGATCGGCACGAAGGTGAGGATGCCCGCCGCCACGACGACGCCGAAGGACACCCATTGCCCCGGCTCGATGACGAACAGGGTGAACACCACCATGTTCCAGACCACCGGAAAGCCCTTGAAGAAGTTCTCCTTCGTCTTCATGCCGGTGTCGGCATAGTAGATGGCGCTGGAGACGACGATGATGGCCGCCGACAGAAACGATAGCCGCTCCCCCATGAAGCCGCGCTGGTAGAGCGCGAAGGCCGGGATCAGCACATAGGTGACGTAGTCGATAATGTTGTCGAGGAGTTCGCCTGACCAGGTCGGCAGGATCTCCTTGACCTCGAGCTTTCGCGCGATCGGCCCGTCGATGCCATCGACGAACAACGCCAGCCCCAGCCACCAGAACATTGCCGTCCAGCGTTCCTCGCTCGCCGCCACCAAAGACAGGAAAGCCAGGAACGAGCCCGACGCGGTCAACAGATGGACCGAAAACGCACGCGCCTGCGGCCAGGTGACCTTCTTCTTCGGACGCGGAATCCGGTCCGTGATCTTTTTGGCGGCGTTCCTGGCGGTTGTGTTCTTGCTCACGGGCCCCGCCAATCCAGCTTGCAGATTTCGGCCGAACGGCCGGCGAAATTCCAGTTACGGCCGAAAGCCCGCATCTTGCTCTTGTCGGATCTGGCCACGATGATCTCCGGCGCGATCCAGTATTCCGAGTTGCTGATCACGGTTTCCTTCTCGCGATCCTTGCCGGGAATCGGTGTCACTGCCCCGTCGATGATCTTGGGTATCTGGAAAATACGGGTCTTGTCACGCGTCTCGTAGGTGATCGGCACCTGCTCGACGCCGAGGAACTTTCCGACAAGGATGGACAGCAGCGAGGTTGTTCCGCCGGCCTTGCCGGTGAAGATCCTTGTCAGCGCCTTCACCGCATAGACCGAGGCGCGCTTGTCGATGAACAGGCCTGCGGTCCAGTTGCCGCGGCTCATATAGCCGGGGATTTCCATGACCAGCCCGAGGTTGAGGCCAGACAGGTCGACCTCGCCGAAATGGCCGGCATCGATGCGGAACCCTGCCCAGGTCTGGCAATAACCCTCAGTTGGCGGATGGCTGCCAAGCGACAGCACGCAAGGGCAAAAAACCGTGCAATTGCAAGAGAGTACGAGCTCTCCTTTCATCGCCCAGACTTGCTCTGCCATTGAATTCTCCCCCTTATGCAGAGACTACTAGCAGGGCGACTGCCCAGACAAGCAGTATCGCACCGGCCACTCGGGTTGGAACCCTGCCGCTGGTCTGCTTCTCGATCAGGGTGAACAGGCCGATCAGCGCCATCCAGAACACGTTCATCGTGCCGACAGCAAACATCACCAGCATTAGCGCCCAGCAGCAGCCCAGGCACCACAGGCCCTGCTCCAGCCCGAGCCGGAAAATCCGACCGGGCTCGGCGCTCCAGTTGGAAAACAGGGTGGCGAAGGGATTCCTGCATTTTGTCAGGCAGGCCTGCTTGAGGCTGCTGAACTGGTAGAGGCCGCCCACCAGCAAAGCGGCGGCCGCGGCGAAGCCGGCCACCGGGTCGAGCAATCGCCCCGACGCAAATGCGTGGACGGCCAGCGTCAGCGTCGCGAAACCAGCCGAGGCGACGAGCCATGTGCAGAGGTAACCCGAAACCAGAACCAGCGGGTGGGCCACCGGCTCGCCCTTGATGCGGGCGGTGTCGGCGATCTCGCAATAGGTGCGGATCATCGGCGCTGCCGACGGCAACATCGTTGCCACGGCCATCAAAAACCACATCGCGATCAGCGCCAGAAGTTTTACGCCGCTGCCGGCGTCGAGCGATGCGGGTGTCAGGCACAGGCCGAAGAAGCGGTCGAGAAGATCCGGCAACGGCAGTTGCGGCAGGTATCGCAGGACCACATCGCCTGGTGCGCCGGCGCCGGGAAGCCGGCTTTCAGCGCCGAGGATCGCCAGGGCGCCGAGAATGAACCAGGCAAGCAGAATGCTGCCGGCGATGGCGATGTTGACTGTCAGCCGGGGACTGCGGGCCAGGCTTGCCGTGGCGCGGCCTGCGCGGTTGAGATGGCTGAAATCGTCCTGCTCACCGGTCATGGCAATCGAATGAGCCTAATCGCCGCGTTGATCAAGCCGCATGGTCTGACCTATATCCATGGATAGACAGGATGGGCCTGCATCGCAAACTGGAAGTCCAATTTGGATCATCGCGAGACAGCACGGATACTGGTTGCCGGCAGCGGCCCTGCCGGGCTGATCGCGGCGCTCGGTTTTGCCGAGGCGGGTTTTCCCGTGACGCTCGTCGGACCCGAGGCGAGCGGCCCCGATGGCCGGACAACGGCGCTGATGAACCCTGCCCTCAAGATTCTCGATCGGTTCGGCGTGCTGGCCGAGATCAGGCCAAAGGCCGCGCCGCTGAAGGTCATGCGCATCGTCGATGCCTCAAGCCGGCTGATCCGCAGCCCGGTGGTCACCTTTCGTGCCACGGAAATCGGCGAGGAAGAGTTCGGGCTCAACCTACCCAACAGCGTGCTTAACCCGGCGCTGGCCAGGGCCGTCGCCGCGGATTCCGGCATCGAATGGTTGAAGGTGATGGTCGAGAGCTGGCGTCTCGATGCCGACGAGGCACATGCCGTTCTGGCGGATGGCCGCGAAGTTTCCGCATCGCTGGCGGTCGCTGCCGATGGGCGCCTGTCGCCGGCGCGTGAGGCGGCCGGTATAGCTGCGTCGGTGCGATCCTATCCGCAGGCGGCACTTGTGCTGAACTTTGGCCATCGCAGCGAACACGGCTTCACCTCGACAGAATTCCACACCGAAACCGGGCCGTTCACCCAGGTGCCACTGCCCGGCAACCGCTCCAGCCTTGTCTGGGTGGTGAGACCGGAAACGGCAAAAGACCTCGCCGCACTCGACGACGCGACACTTTCCGAGCGTGTCGAACAGCAGATGCAGTCCATGCTGGGCCGGGTGTCGGTCGAGCCTGGCCGGCAGATCTACCCGCTTTCGGCGGCATCACCGGGCCGCTTCGCGCAGAACCGCGTTGCCCTGGTCGGCGAGGCCGCGCATGTGTTTCCGCCGATCGGCGCCCAAGGTCTCAACCTCGGCATCAGGGACATCGACGATCTGATTGGAATCGCTGGTGAAAATCGCAACGATCCTGGTGCGGCCAAGGTGCTTGCGGCCTATGATTCCAGGCGCCGTCCCGACATTCTGGCGCGCAGCAGCGCGGTCAACCTGCTCAACATGTCGCTATTGTCGGACATGCTGCCGGCTCAGATGGCGCGCAGCGCCGGCCTCAGCGTGCTCGGCAGTTTTGCGCCGTTGCGCGGCTTCTTCATGCGCGAGGGACTGCGGCCCGGCAGCGGCTTTTCCGGACTCTTCGGTGGCCTAGGGAAACAGGTCCGGCGGTAGTATGCCGTGCCGGATCAGATAGAGCAGCCCAGTCACCGTCAGCACCAAGAGGCAGGTCGTGATCAGCACGCTGGCCGAGGGGCGTTGCACCCAGACGCCATATTGCTGGGCGATGACGAAGACGTTTGTGGCCGTCGGCAGCGCCGCCAAAAGCACGGCGGAAAACACCTAGATCTCGGAGAAATTGCCGACCCAGCTCAGCACGACGTAGCAGAGCAGTGATGCAGGATCAGTTTCAGTGCCGCGATCGATGCCAGAACGGCGTCCCCGCCAGGAGTTGGAAAAACAGGGCTGGAAGCGCGACATAGACGATGAAGGTGTTCATCCAGCCAAGCGCTTCCAGCGGCTGCCTGGTGATGCGTGCCACCAGAAAACCGATGAAAATCAGCCCGAAGAACGGAAGAACAAGACCGATGACGTCAGACATTTTTGCCCTGGGCCGAGAACCCTGAGCCGGGCTGGCCCGTAGCTTCCTCGGGCGTCAAGCGCTTCGGCATTGAATTGAACCACCGTCTGCGCCAGATAAGGCGAGATACCAGCCCTAAAGTCGGGCTCGATTTTTGGTGACGGCGTGTGTAAATTCAAAGCCTTAGAGCGCGTGTCGTGCATTCCAAGGGACGCCGGGCGGTTCAGGGCTTAGTGGTGAGTATGATGAAAACAGCCAAATTCTCGATCGGACAGGTGGTTCGCCACCGGCTGTTTCCATTTCGCGGCATCATTTTCGATGTCGATCCGCAATTCGCCAACACCGACGAATGGTACGAGGCGATCCCGGCCGACGTGCGGCCGCGCAAGGACCAGCCGTTCTACCACCTGCTCGCCGAGAATTCGGAAACCGAATACATCGCCTATGTGTCCGAGCAGAACCTGCTCGAGGATCAATCGGACGAGCCGGTCCGCCATCCGCAGATCGGCGAGATGTTCGACAAGCGGCCGGACGGACGCTACGAGCCGAAGCGCCAGTCGAGACATTGATCGCGTCCTGAGCGGCAACAAAAAAGCGGGGCAATGCCCCGCTTTTTGTTTTTTAGAATTTGCCCGAGATCAGTTGGCTGCCTTGGCCTTGTCCTGCTCGTCCTTGAGCTTCTTGGCAAAATCCTGGTTGTTCTTGGCAACGAAGTCCTGAAGCTTCTTCTGCCGGTCTTCGATATCGGACTGCTGCAGCGGCGGGCCGTCATAGGCGCCGCTGAAGCCGGTCAAGGCAACCTTGATCGGGTTCGGCTGGTTCTGGAAGTTGACCGAGGTGAGCGTGATCGCCTGGCCTTTCTTGAAGGAAGCGACGAGCGTGTCGCTCAACGGCACTTCGGCCACGCAACGGTCTGGGAAGCAGATGACATAGTCGAGCTTCTGCGCCTTGCCGGCATCGATCTGCAGGCCGATGCCGGGAGGCACCAGACGCCCCGTCGGGACCGTGACCTGGAACACCTTGCGGTTCACCTTGCCCTTCAGCTCGATCAGGCTGATGCCGGTGACGAGCTGGCCGTTGCCGGCGGTGACGATGTTCTGGACATTGCAGATGTCGACATCTTCCTGCTTGGTGCAGGCCTTGAACCAGCCCTGCGGAATCTGCTGCTGCTGTGCCGAAGCGGTGGGAAGTCCGGCGCCCAGAAAGCCGACCACGCCTGCGGCCATGACCGAAAGGCGGTATGCGTTGCTGTTCAGGCTCGTCATGTCGTGCACTTCCTCTCAAATGATCCCGGGACCGGCTTCTTCGCGCCGTGTGGTCCAGCTACCTGTTGCCGAAATGAGGCAACAGGATGACTTCGGAGCGCGTGTTACACCGCATGCGCAGTCGAATCCAGCCCGGCGCCTGCGATTCTTGGCCGTGCAATTTGGGTCGCGCGATTTGGGCCGACGTATCTGGCCGGGGCGCGGCGGCGCCATGCTAGGGTGCATTCCGAATCATCAAGCCGCCCAGTAAGGAGACGGTCATGGGCCGCATTCTTGTTTGGCTGATCGCCGCGATCTCGTTTCTCGCCTTTTCGCTTCAGCCCGCGATGTCGGAGCCGAAACATGCCATCGCCATGCAGGGCGATCCGGCGCTGCCCGCCGATTACCAGCATTTCGACTACGTCAATCCGGATGCGCCCAAGGCCGGCAACATCACCTATTGCGTCGTCGGCAGCTTCGACAATCTCAACCCGTTCATTCTGAAGAGCCTTCGCACCACGGCGCGCGGCATGCTCGATCTCAACTACGGCAACCTGGTTTTCGAGCCGTTGATGACGCGCAATTATGACGAGGCCTTCAGCCTCTATGGCCTGCTCGCCGACAGCGCCGACATGGACCCCGAGCGCAAGTCGATCGAATTCCACCTCAACCCTGACGCAAAATGGTCGGACGGCGAACCGGTGACGCCCGAGGACGTGCTGTTCACCTACGATGTCTTCACCGACAAGGGCCGCCCGCCTTACAGCGATCGCATGAGCCTGATCGCCAAGCTCGAAAAGACCGGCGATCACAGCGTGCGCTTTACCTTCAATGAAAAGGCCAACCGCGAGACGCCCCTGATCATCGCGCTGACGCCGATCATCCCGAAGCATGCCTTCGACAAGGACACTTTCGACAAGACGACGTTGAAGCCCTTGATCGGCAGTGGGCCCTACATCGTCGACAAAGTGCAACCGGGACAGCGCATCGTGTTCAAGCGCAACCCGAATTACTGGGGCAAGGACCTCCCCTCCAAGCGCGGCTTCGACAATTACGACCAGATCACCATCGAGTACTTCCTCAACGCCAACGCCAAGACGGAAGCGTTCAAGAAGGGCATCTGCGCCATCTACGATGAGGGCGATCCGATCAAGCGCGAGCGCGACATCGATTTTCCCGCCTTCCGCCGAGGCGAGGTAATTGCCGAAACCTTCGACATCGGCATACCGCCCGTGGTGACCGGGTTCCTGTTCAACACCAGGCTGGAGAAGTTTTCCAATCCGGTGGTGCGGCGCGCGCTCGGCATGCTCTACGACTTCGAATGGGCCAACAAGAACTTGTTCGGCGGCAAGTACTCGCGCACGATGAGCTATTGGCAGAATTCCGAACTGTCGGCGCTCGGCCATCCCGCCGACGACAGGGAGAAGGCGCTGCTGGCGCCCTACCCCGGCCGTGTGCCGGCCGATGTCATGGACGGCACCTGGCGGCCGCCGGTGAATGACGGCACGGGCCAGGACCGCAAGGTGCTGAAGGTGGCCTTCGACCTGTTGAAGAGCCAGGGTTTTGCCGTCAAGGACGGCGTGCTGCTCGACCCCAAGGGAAACCCTTTCGGTTTCGAGATCCTTACGGCATCGCAGGAAGAGGAGCGTTTTGCGACCATCTATCAGCGCACGCTGGAGAAGATCGGCATCACCATGACCATCCGCAGCCTCGAAGCCGACCAGATCCAGTCGCGCAAGCAGCGTTTCGATTTTGAGGTGCTGATCGGGTCGAGCGGTTTCAGCAACTCGCTGTCGCCCGGCATCGAACAGAGTTTTCGCTGGGGTTCTTCAGAAGCCAAAAGGGAAGGCTCCTTCAACCTGGCCGGCGTCGCCGATCCGGCCGTGGATGCGGCGATCGATGCGATGCTGAGAGCGCGGACCAAGGAGGATTACGTCGCCGCGGTGCGCGTCCTCGACCGATTGCTCATCTCCGGCAACTACATGGTGCCGATGCAGTACAACGCGCAGCAATGGCTCGCTTACTGGAATTATCTGGACCATCCGAAAAAGACGCCCATATTCGGTTATCAATGGCCGACCTGGTGGCGCAAAGCGAACTGAGCATGATCCCGAAAAGCGGTTGCCGGTTTTCTCGGACAAACGGAAGGCCGTTTTCTCCAGAGATCATGCTCTAAGAAGTGTTCGCGGCAGGAGATCGAGATGAGCGAAGACAATTCCATCACCGTCGATGTGGTTTCAGACGCGGTTTGCCCCTGGTGCTTCATCGGCCAGAAGCGGCTCGACAAGGCGATCGCCGCTGCCGGCGACGTCGAGGTGCATGTGCGCTGGCGGCCGTTCCAGCTCGATCCGACCATTCCGGAAGGGGGCAAAGACCGGCGCGCATACATGATTGCCAAGTTCGGCAGTGAGGAGCGCATCCGCCAGATGCATGCCCGCATCGAGCCGCTCGGCGAAGCCGAAGGCATCGATTTCGCCTTCGACGCCATCAAGGTTGCCGCCAACACGCTGGACGCGCATCGTGTCATCCGCTGGGCCGGAGCAGCCGGCGAAGCCGTGCAGAACCGGTTGGTGCGCCGGCTGTTCCAATTGTATTTCGAGGAAGGTGCCAATATCGGCGATCACGCGGTGCTGATCGAAGCCGCCCGCGAGGCCGGCATGGATGCTGCCGTGGTCGAAACGTTGTTGCCGACCGACGCCGACGTCGAGGCGGTGCGCACAGAAATCGCTACGGCATCACGGATGGGCATCACTGGTGTGCCGTGCTTCCTGCTCGAAGGCAAATATGCCGTCATGGGCGCGCAGGACGCCGACACGCTGGCCGACGCCATCCGCCAGGTCGCCGCCGCCAAGGCCAAGGGCGAGCTGGAAAAGACCGGTTGATTACTTGACCGTCACCTTGGCCTTGCTGACGAAAAAGCCATGGCCGTTGCTGCCCGTGCAGGCCAATCCTTTGGTTGACGACTGGCAGGTAAACGGCCCTTTGCTCCAGCTGTTGCCATAGGCCAGCTTGGTGACATCGCTGCAGCAGCCTTGTTCACCCGGATTCTTGATCAATGTCGCCGGACCGTTCGGTCCGAGGATCACAGTGACGTAGCTGGGCTTGACGCGCGAACAGCTAAGCTCGGGGCCGCCATCCTGCGGTTCGTAGGTGTTGGTGCCGCCCTTCGGTGTGTAGATGCAGCCGATGTTGCCGGATGGAGCATTGAACTCGATTTGCCCTTCGGGGCTCGCCGCAATGGTCTGGCTGCCGGCATGCGCCAGAGGCAGGAAGGCAAAGAGCGACAGGATTGCAGGAGCGGCTGCGCGTGCAAGCATTGGGGAGCTTCCTAGTTGGAGAACCGGATATGCATGGGTGCCGACAGTGCTGCGCAAGGTTCAACCGGCGGCACATGAATTGTCAATCTTGTTGAGCGGCAGCTAAAAAGCGCGCCCCGGCCGATCATGTTCGCTTTAACAGCGGCGAAGTGGTGATCGACCGCCATGACGCCGCCGCCAGGCCCCTTTCCCGGCACTTCTCGGCTTCGGGAAAGTTGATTCGGGCGGCCGGAAGCGATCACGGACAGCAAATTTTCCGGTTTTTCCATCAGTCCGCAGTAGGACTTCCGGCTGATCGGCAAGGCTGATCGGTTCACGAAACCGTGAATCCGGCTTCCCCAAGGGAAGCTTTTCGCACATCTCAGCGCTCTCACAAAACATTGAAACCAAACGAAATATTTGGCCTGGAGACCGCTGTCTCCACGCACCACCTGTTGCCTCACGGCAACGGCAGGTGGGCTACCTCACATTCGCCGCGATAAAATTAATAGAAAATGATCAATTGGTGTTACTATCCGTAACAAAACTAAAAAAGGTTTGGGCGGGATTGTGATTCGGGTCGACAGACCGCGACGTTCAGGAACGGCAAAACTACCTAGCGACGCCGCAAGGCTGCCGCCCCTAACGCCGGTTTCCTCGATGCGCAGCTTCTGGGGGTTGATGCGAGCCTACTGGTTCTCGGATCACTGGAAAGAAGCCTGGACGCTCACCGTCGTCCTCGCACTTCTCATAGCCCTTTCGAGCAAGGCCGACGTCTGGTTTACGGTGTCGGCGGGCGAACTAGCAGCCTCAATCGCTTTTTTCCATGATGCTGCGAATACTACGCCCCTTGAAACGGTCCTTACGAATGCCGGCTTGCTTGTGCTGTTGGTCGTGTTCAAGGACATGGGAATCATAGGCGCCTGCAAATTTGTGTCGGCGACATTGCATCGCAAATGGCGCGCCTGGCTGAATGCTCGCTTCAATGCGGCGCTGCTCGACATCAACCATACGCATTACCACGCCCAGAATAGCGCGTCGGGCGCGCCGGCGCCCGACAACATCGACCAGCGGGTGCAAGAATCGATCAAAGATATGGCGGGTGGCGCTCTGGGTCTTGCCCAAGGCGTGTTCGGCGTCTTCACCTCGCTCTACTTTGTCGGCGGAGCTTTGCTGGCAAATTCTGTGGAGGTAGCTGGATTGGGGTCTCTCGGCAGCTACGGCAGCGCCGTCCTTGCTCTCTTCGCTGTTGCTATATACGTGCCGGTCAATACCTGGATCGCAGTCAAACTCGGCGGAATGCTGGAGTCGCTCAATATCCGAATGCAGAAGGCCGAAGGCACCTACCGCAGCGAACTGATCACTTTATTGCGCCGCAGTTTCCATGTGGCGGCGTCGCAAGGCGAAGACGTACAGAAGACGATGCATGGCCGGCTCTATCTCGACATCGACAACACCTGGTCCAAGTTCAACATCGTCAACACCGTCTATGCGGGATTCGAATCGGTCTATAATTTTGTCGGCGCCAAAGTTGTCGCCTACGGACCTGGACTGGTGCCGTTCATCCACAATGGCGTCGACCTCAAGGGCTACATAACCGGTTCCGAGCAGGTCAATGCGCTGATCAGCAAGTGTTCGTGGTTCATCCATGTCATGCCGAGCCTCGCCACGCTTCGCGCCAACAGCCAGCGCGTCATCGAATTGGCGAACGCCATCGAAAACGTCCAGCAGCCGCAGGACTTCTACAGCCAGACCGGGCGCTCCGACTTCCACTATGCCAGCCAGAACCCGGTCTTCGGACTGACCATCCAGAAGCTCGAACTGGCGCATCAGGGCGAAGATGCCACGCCGTTCCTGAGCGCGGCCAATCTGCGCTTCCGGCGCGGCGAGTGGACCTTCCTCAAGGGTGAGTCCGGCAGTGGCAAGACTTCGCTGGTCAAGGCGATCAACGGCCTGTGGCCCTATGGTCGCGGCACCATCGTCTTCCCCGACGGCGTGAAGAGTTTCTATGCCGCTCAGGAGGTCAAGCTGCAGCAGGTGTCGCTGAAACAGCTGGTATGCCTGCCCGGCTCGGAGCAGGACTTTGGCGATGCGCAGGTGGCGTCTGCCCTGCACAAGGCTGGCCTTGGCGACTTCATCGAACACATGGCCGACGAAAGCCGCGAGGGAAAGATCTGGGATCAGATGCTTTCCGGCGGCCAGAAGCAGAAGCTGGTGGTGGCCCGCATCGTGTTGCAGCAGCCCGGGCTTCTGTTCCTCGACGAAGCCACCGGCGCGCTCGATCCGGATGGCAAGATCGCTTTCCATCAGGCGATCAAGGACAATTGTCCCGATGTCACGGTGATCAGCATCATGCATGAGGCGGTTGCGCCACGCTCGGCCTCGGGCGTGGAATTCTACCACAGCGTGGTCGCGATCGCCGACGGTGTCGCCACCAAGAAGCCGCTTGTTCCGAACCTGCCGCGCGAGCTCACCACGATCCTTACGCAGCCGCGGCCGGTCGAAGACAAATGGATGCGTTTTTCGCGCCGGCTGAAGCAGAAATAGTAACGACGCCGTGGCGCCGTCCGCGTCCTGACTTGCTCTCAGCGCCTCACATAAACGTTGGAGAACGAAATGTTGGCGCCGCCGCAATTCCTGTTGTCGCTGACGAAAAGGTAACGGCCGAGCTGTTTCATCATGACGGCGCAGTCGTATTTGCCGGCCTCCCGGTAAGCCACCTGCTTGCCGTCCTGCAAAGCAAATCCCTGCACTGCCTGCTTGAGATCGATGACGGCCTCGAAGCTGCCTTCGGTCGCCGCGCCACCCTGGCCGTGGACGGCCGATCCGCTGACCGCTGCGCTGTCGGCCGATTTGCGGGCGATGTCTATGCGAGATGCCGAGTACCATCTCCAATGGCCCACCCAGCGCGGCTGCACCGTAACGGGATTGACATCCGCCACCGGCAGCCAGCCGCTGGTCTCGTTGCCGCGACGATCGACGAAGGCGGCACAGACATACCCGCCCGCGACGACATCGGTGTCGAAAACCACTTTGTCTTTGGCCCGGACGAAAGCCGCCTTTGCGCAGGACGGGTCGGCGGACGGACATCCGGGCTTTTCGGATTCATTGGCGAGGAAGTTGAGCTTGCGGGCGGTGATGGCGCCAAGGGAAATGTCCGACAGCTCCTTGTCGGACGAAACGCTGTTGCAGTTGGCCCTGTCCTTAGCCGCCGCTGCGCCCGCTGCAAGTAGAGTCGATACCACAAGGATGAAGGCTGCCGATTTCATTGACGCGCCCCCGAAATCCGGTTGATCAGCGCCCTATCCTAGCCGTTCGCCGTTCTTCACGCGATAGGTCGGCTTGTACATGGTGACCAGTTCCTCCGCCGCCGTCGGATGGACGGCCATGGTGCGGTCGAAATCGTCCTTGGTGACGCCGGCCTTCAGCGGAATGCCGAGAAGCTGCGCCATCTCGCCCGCGTCCGGCCCGAGAATGTGCGCGCCAAGCACTTTTCGCGTGGCGCCGTCGACCACCAGCTTCATTAGCATCTTTTCGTCGCGGCCCGACAGCGTGTGCCGCACCGGCCGGAACGTGGCGCGGTAGATCTCGATGTCGGCGTAGCGCTTGACGGCTTCGTCCTCGGACAGGCCGACGGTGCCGATCTCCGGCTGTGAGAAGACGGCGGTCGGGATGGTGTCGTGGTCGGGCGCGGTTGGGTTTCCCTTGAAGGCGGTCTCGATGAAGCACATGGCTTCGTGGATCGCCACCGGCGTCAACTGCACACGGTTGGTGACGTCGCCGATCGCCCAGATGTTGTCGATGTTGGTGCGGGAGTACTCATCGACAACGATGGCGCCGGTCTTGCCGAGCTCGATGCCGACGCCTTCCAGTCCCATATTCTCAGTATTAGGGATGCGGCCGATGGCGAGCATGACCTGGTCGACCGTCAACACCTTGCCGCCGGTGACCAGCGCGTCCAGCCGCCCGTCCGGCCGCTTGCGGACCCATTCCGACACGGCGTGGCAGAGAATCTTGATCCCCTTCTTTTCCATGGTCTCGTGCAGCATGCGCCGCAGATCCATGTCGAAACGCGACAGGATCTCCTTGCCGCGGTAGACCAGCGTGGTGTCGACGCCCAAGCCATGGAAGATATTGGCGAATTCGACGGCGATGTAGCCGCCGCCCTCGATCATGATTGACTTGGGCAATTGCTTGAGATCGAAGGCTTCATTGGAAAAGATACAAAGTTCGTGGCCGACGAGAGCCGGATGCGGCGCCGGCCGCCCGCCGGTGGCGATCAGGATCTGGTCGGCGGTGACGGTGCGATCGTCGCCCAGGAGATGCACGACGTGAGGGTCGACCAGCATGGCGCGTGAATGGAATGTCTCGCCGCCGGCACCCTTCACGTTCTTCTCGTAAATACCCTCCAGCCGGGTGATCTCGCGATCCTTGTTGGCGACCAGCGTCGGCCAGTCGAAACGCGCCTCGGGCACCGACCAGCCATAGCCGGCGGCATCGGCGAAATGCTCGGGAAATTGCGAGGCGTAGACGTAGAGCTTCTTCGGCACGCAGCCTCGGATGACGCAAGTGCCGCCATAGCGGTATTCCTCGGCGATGCCGACGCGCTTGCCAAGCGCCGCCGCCACTCGCGCCGCTCTCACCCCGCCGGAGCCGCCGCCGATGACGAAGAGATCGTAGTCGTATCCGGCCATGCCGCTGCTCCTGCCTCAGAAATGCTTGAGACAGGTAGGCTGCGTGGCGGCAAAAGAAAAGCCCGGTTGGCACCAGGCTTTCTTGGTCCAGCGAATACGCCGGTGGCGAAATCGGACGACTTAGTTCTTCGGCGCTTCTGGCTGGTCACCGTCAGCGGGCGCCGCGCCGTCGGCAGGCGCAGCGCCATCGGCGGGGGCCGCGCCATCAGCTGGGGCAGCGCCGTCGGCCGGCGCCGCGGGAGCCTTGGCCTTGGCGGCCGCTGCCAGCGTCTCGCCGACCTGCTGGGCCAGGTCGCGCGCCAGGCCGTTCTGCCAGATGTCGGCAGCCTTGACCAGTTCGCGCGTCACCGCTGGGCCGCTGTCGAGCAGCTTCTTGCCGGCATCGGAATTGTAGAAGGCAGCGATGTCGTTGAGGTCCTTTTCGGAGAACACCTTGGCATAGGCAAGTGCCGCTTCCTTCTCCAGGTCGGCACGGCGTGAGGCTAGCGCCAGCGCCTTCTCGCTGATGGTCTTGCCGATCAGCTCCTGCATGTCGGGGTTCTTCTGGATAAGCTGCTGCTCGAGCGAGGCAGCCGCCTGCGGCAGGATGTTGTCGAACGGGTCGGTCGCGTGGATGGCGGCAACCGCGGCGCGCGCCGCCTTCAGATGCGATTCGGTGACATCCTGCGCAAACGCCGGCGCGGAAAACGCCAAGACAGCCGAAGCCGCCAAGATGGCGGAGAATTGGCGAACCCGTTTATGCAACATCATGATCGGTAGAACTCCCTGGTTTTCGGGCGGCATGGACGGTTTGGATGCCGTCGCCGCCGGCGATGATGGCCGCTGACGCCAGCCCGATGAAAAGACCATGCTCGACCACGCCGGGAATGGCATGGAGAGCATTCGAAAGCGCTCTTGTATCCGGAATGCGGCCAAAAGATGCATCGAGGATAAAATGGCCGCCGTCTGTAACAAAAGGCTGGCTTCCCGTCATCCTCAATGTAACCGGGCCGGAAAGGCCGAGGCTTTTGGCCGCTGCGGCAACCGCAATTTCGGTCGCGCGCAGGCCGAATTGATTGACTTCGATGGGCAGCGGAAAGCGGCCGAGGGTCTCGACCATCTTCGACCGATCGGCGATGACGATCATGCGCCCGGATGCCGCGGCGACGATCTTCTCGCGCAGCAGCGCGCCGCCACCGCCCTTGATCAGGGTCAGCGCCGGATCGACCTCGTCGGCGCCGTCGACGGTGAGATCGAGCTCGGGTGTTTCCTCCAGCGTCGACAGCGGCACGCCGAGCTCGCGGCAAAGGGCGGCAGTGCGCTCCGATGTCGGCACGCCGATGATGGTCATGCCCGTGGCGACCTTCTCGGCCAGCAGCCGCACGAATTCTTCCGCTGTGGTGCCGGTGCCGATGCCGAGGCGCATGCCATCGCTGACATGGCCAAGCGCTGCCCGCGCGGCCTCGACCTTCAACTGCCTCGCATCCATGCTTGCCCCGGAGGTTTTTGGCCCTGATTGTGACTTTTCTGATTGCGCGCTCCTAGCACTTTTGCCCGCCCGGTCAAAGACTTTGACCGCGCCTGCTTGCCTGAAGGAAGCGCAGCCGCTATCGCCTGCCGGCAATACCGCAGGGCAATCACCATAGGACAGGCCATGACCAGACCGATCATCGTGTTCGACCTCGACGGGACGCTGATCGACACAGCGCCGGACCTGCTCGAAAGCCTCAACCACAGCCTCGCCGCCAGCGCGCTTGCCGCTGTCGACGAGGCTGGCTTCCGGCGCTTTGTCGGCCAGGGCGGCCGGGTGATGATCGAGCGCGCGCATACCGCGCAGCAGAAATCGCTCGGCGTCGAGGAACACGACCGGCTGCTAAAACTGTTTCTCGATCACTATACGCTCAACATCCCCGGCAAGTCGCGCCCCTATCCCGGCGTGATCGAGGCGATCGCCCGCTTCGAGAAAGCGGGCTACTTGCTTGCCATCTGCACCAACAAATATGAGGCCAATTCGGTGGCGCTGATCGCGGCGCTCGGCCTGACAGAGCATTTCGCCGCGATCGCCGGCCAGGACACGTTCGCCTTCCGCAAGCCCGATCCGCGCCATCTCACCGAAACCATCAAGCTGGCTGGCGGCGATCCGCATCGCGCGCTGATGGTCGGCGATTCGCAGACCGACATCGACACTGCCAAGGCCGCCGGCATTCCGGTGGTCGCCGTCGATTTCGGCTACACCGACCGCCATGTCAGAGAATTCGAGCCGTCGGCAGTGATTTCGCATTTCGATGCGCTGACGCTCGACCTGGCGGAACGGCTGATTGCAGCCGCGGCCGGCTGAGCGGAGCGGGCGATTGCGCGGCGGCGCCCGCCCTCGCCTATTTCGGGCGCGGAACGCACGCGCATCGCCTTGACTTCATAACCCTGCCTCCCTTATATCGCGGCTCGCTTGGCCTTCGGGCAACGAGCGGGCGATTAGCTCAGCGGGAGAGCACACCCTTCACACGGGTGGGGTCGCAGGTTCAATCCCTGCATCGCCCACCATTTTTCTTTCCCTTGGACGTCGCACTCCAGCCGCGCTAACAGCTACAGCTCGCTCCCTCGCCGCCAAAATTCTTCTGGGCAAAGTTCAGGGCGCTCGAGTAGCTCGTATAGCTCTGGAACTGGCAGACATCGGAGCCGTTCCGCACCTTCATCTGCTCGAGATCCCAGAACGAGACCTCGATGTGGTCATTAGCGTGCTTGCACTTTCCGCGCTTTCCATTCTTGCCGTCTCCATCCCGCTGCAGAAGGCGAGCGCATTGGAGCCTGAAAAATACACAGTCTATTGCGTGACGGCGTGACGCGTGCGCATGGAAACCCCCCAGAAGTGAACCAACGCATGGTGCGACCGTCACAGTCAGCAGCGGCATCGCGGCTTTTTTGCGCACCATCGTCGTTCGGCTTTCGGTGCCCTATGGCCCGATAAGGATCATCAGCATCCTGCCGCCAATCAAGGGCGATGCCCGGACGGTCACTGGTTGGCCGGCCGCGGCGAGGTCGGCGGCCAAAAGTTCGGCAGCGTCGTGTGCGACGTCGACGTTGGGGCTGTAGAGAACCTGGTTCTTGCCTGCCGCGCTTTTCACCTGTTCTTCGCCGGACATGACCCAGCCTAATGCGCGCAACTTGGCGGAGAGCGCCTGGACGTCCTCCTGCGCCATGCCGAAGAACTCGACGTAGACGTTCTGCGTGCTCTGCTGGATGTGAAGCCGGTCCTTCAACGTGTCGAGCGCGTCGCGATCCTCGGCGCCGATGATCGTCTGACCGTCGGCTGCCGATGTGAGGAGGTCGGAAACCGCCCTGCGTGCATCGGCGAACACAAGCAGCGAGTCAGGATCGGTGTGGCTCCACAAGTCGGTCGAAACCCCGAGCAAGGCGTCAAGCACGTTGAGGCGCCCCGTCGGCGTCAGTCCGGTCATGCTTTCCAGACCCGCCATCTTGACGAGAGCCGCTACGATCTTGCGCCGTTCGGGCACCGGAAGATCCGGATTGCCGAGGACGGCAATCAGTTCGCCGCGCAGGGTATCGTTCGTACCGTCGAGCAGCTTGACGCGCCCCGCCAGTTCGTCTGCCATGGTCCCATTCGGGCCGGGATTATTTACAGAGTCCGTCCATTCGATGAGAGTGCCAAAATTGAGGTTCGTGCGTTTTTCAAGCTCGGCAACCGGGAGCCGGTATTGATCGGCGTCAAACGCGCCCGTAGCATCGCGCGGAATGAAGAACGCATCGACGACGAATTTGGGTTCCTTCACTTCCTGCTGCTGTACAGCATCCGACACCGAAGAGACGGCGAGCTTCCAATAGGCATAGGGGGTAGGCACGCCGTTGACCGGCTGGTCGGCGGGCCGGAAGACGGGACCGGTGAAGATGGTCACCTTGTTGGCCAGCGGATTGTGCTGCGAGCGCACCCAGTTTTCGAGTGGCGCCCACATAGTGGAGTAGAATGTGCGCGGCTGCGGCATCGTGTTGGGCAGGACATAGGCATACTGCGCCAGTTTGAGCGCCGCGGTTGCTGGATCGCCGGCGAATTCAGGACCCCAGGCGATGTCACTGGCGTTTGCCAATCGCGCCGGCTGCCAGTCCCGGCTGTGGTACCAGCTGCGATCCGGCTGTGCATTGTCCGGCAGGCGGATATCATATCTCAATCCGCCGCCGGTGACCTGCAGGGTCATCCTTTGCGACCGGTCCAGGTTGACGGCGGAATAGATGGCCATGCGGTGACTTCGACCCATAACCAGCGAGTAGTTGATGTAGTCCAGCGGTGTCGCCATGGCGTCGCTTGCCAGATCGCCGGTTAACCTGGGCAAGCCGATCGTGGTTTGGATAAAATCGACCTTGTACCCCGTAAGACTATTGGGCTGCTTGTCGGTATCCTTGCCGAGCAGCGGCTGAAGCGCGCTCCGCAGCGCTTCCGGCAACTCACTGAGCTTGACCTCACCGCTCCTGACCCGGTCGGCCAGTTCGAGAAGGACCGCCGGCCGCAGATCGGATGACATTTCGCCAAGGGAAATGCCGCCACCTTTGAGCTGATCGGCCAAAAATACGATCGCCGACCGCAAGGTAGCCTGCGTGGTTTGCTGGTCCGTGAGCGCCTTGGCGGCGTCGTCCGCTTTCTTCTGGGCAACATCAAGCGCTGCTTCGGCCTGTTTGCGTGCGTTTTTTGCGTCCGCGAGGGCAGCACTAATGTGTTTGTTCAGCTCCGCGACCTCGCTCGCCGCCGTCTCGGCATTGGAGCGCTCTACAACGGCTTCATTCCTCTGATAAAGAGCGAATATGGTCGTTGCCGCGAGGAATGCGGCAGCAAAGGCAAACAGCACGATCAGCCGATTTTTGCTGCGATCGCGCTGCTTCTGGCTGTCCGTCTCCGCCTTGGCGCTCGTTTCGACGAACTCGGCGATGTCGGGCCCTTGCGGCAGTTCCGCTGCCTCCTTCAGCGCTTCGCCGCGCAAGAGATAGCCGGGATAGCCGGTGTTCTTCCATTGCCGCGCCTGGGCGGCCACGCGGATGCGAAAGCGCTCGGTCAGCTCGTCCGAACTCAGTTCGTCGTCCGATGCGAAGCCGTCGCCGGACACGGCACCGTCTTTGGTCGCAACAGCCACCGATTCAGGAACGGCAATGGCGACCGCTCCGGGATCATCGATTTCACGCGATGCGGGCTCGAAGTCGACTGCGACTGGTCCGGCCGTTTCGAGGCCGCCTACGAAGGGCGCGAGTCGCGCCGGGCTGACATCGGCTGAGGTGATGCCGGGCCGGGTAACCAGTTCGGCGGACCAGTAGTCGAGTATGCGCTGAGCCGCGCGGCGGTCGGATTCGCGCTCGATGGTGCTGCCCGCGCGCCGCGCCTGTGCCAGGAAGGCGCGGATGGTTTGCGCGTCGGGAACCGTGTTGTCGGCATTGGCGTCCGCCACCTCGGCGCCAGCCTGATCGCTGCGCTTCATCGAGGGATCGACAGCTTCGTTGGCGCTGGCGATGCGCATCAGCTCGAGATGCGCGACCCGGATGTCGCTCAGCGAGTCAAAATCTCCATCGGCGGAGGTTACGGCTTCGGTGCCTATCACTGTTTGATCGCTCATGACCCGAGGTCCTCAATGATCTTGTGCAAAGGCGTGCTGACGCGGACGATCGAGGCGCATTCCGTTTTCAGCGCCAGATCGACCTGGACGAAGCGTTGCTGGGCCTCGTCCCTATAGGCTTCGAAGGCAAGGATGAAGGCGGTGTCGACGGTCTCGCGCGACAGCTGGTCGTTGACGTCGGTTGAGTAGCCGGCAAGCATTGTCCGCCACTGTCCGTTCGGGTCGAGATCGGCAAGAACCTTGACCTTCACTTCCAGGTTTCGCCACAGCGGCGAGAACTGGAACGGCAACGACTTGTCCGCCGCGGCACCCCCTTCTATCGGCTCGATCATATCGGTGAGGCTGGCCAGCTTGTTATCGATGTCCTGCCAGAGCTTGTGCTCGACGACCCGCGCATAGATGGTCGAGGACAGTACCTTGATTGCGTCATGCGCGGCTTTGATCGCCGGTACCGACGGCTCGTCGGCCGGAAGTTTGCCGGCTATTATTTCGAGCCCCGTGGCCAGGATGCCGAAAGGCAAGTTCTTGGCGGTGACGAAGATCTGCTGGTTCAGCCGCGAGGGTACGACGCGCAGCACGGTGCGCACATCCAGCAAGGCGTCGTAAGCGTCAGCCGATGTGTCGGGAATAGCGCCCTGCAGTTTCGTCGCGGCCTGCCCGAGGTCGTCAAGCCATGCCTGCTCGATGTCGCGAAGCGCCGGCCCGGGGGGCAATACCGTGACCTTGTCACCGGCGGATGCGCAGAAGAGTCTCAACTGGTTCAGGAATTTGCGCAGGACGCGGACTTGATTCAGATCCGCGCCCATGTCCCGCCCGGCGATCATGAGGCTCTGGAAGCTGCCGATGCCATATTGAAAGCTCTGCAGGCCATCATGCAGGTTCTTGTAAGTCGCAAGAACATCGATCTGGCTGGTAACTGCGGTGAGCCCATCGCCGGCGGCGAGCACCGCCTGGATGTCCTTGGGCTGCTGGTTGACCGCGTCGAAGCCGGCAACCGCGGTATTGACCCGATCGTCGGTGGTCAGGCCGGGCAGTTCAGGCGTCGGTTTCTCGCCCGCTGCGAGTTCATCCAGATACGCTTTGCATATTGCGGCGCATTGCGGATTTTGCTGAACGACAATGTTCACCAGCGGCTGCGACAGCTTCTTTGCTTGCGCATAGTCGAGGATGTTGAACCAAACTGTAAGAGCCGCCCCTTGCAGGTTGATGGCGCCTGCGACGATCCCAGCCTGCTTGGTTACCTGCAACCAATCGGGAGGCAATGGGTAGAGATCAGCCAGTTGAAGCCTGAGGTCGAAGTAGGCGCTAATTTCAAGAACTCCCCTGGCGTTCGGCGTGGCCTTATATGCAGTGGCATCCGAAAGGATTTACATGCCATCGTCCCAAATCGTCGAGCATCTTGTTGCGCCATCGGTCTGCGCACATCACCATTACACAGGGTTGGCCGCGAGGTCCTGGATGATGCTGTCGATCGCTATACCCTCGTTGCGATAGTAGGTGCTCTTGGTCGCTGCGTTGGGCTCGGTCAGCCAGCCGCCGCTGTGATGCAGCGCAATCAGGTTCCAATCGGTGTCGAAGACCGGCGAGCCTGACGAGCCCGGCAGCGTGTCGGTCAGATACTGGACGCGGCCGCCGCCGACGAAGGCCACGACATTGGCGACGAATGAAATCTGCTTTTGCGCGCCGCCGGGATGCTGGATGATATTGACATGGTCCCCGACCTTGACGGTCATGGGTTTCAATTCCAACTCGCCCCATTTGGAAGCATCGCCCTTGATGCGGACAGCTGACCAATCATTGTCCTTGGAGGTACGAAGAGGCACGGCAGTGTCGATGTCGAACTGGTCGAGCGGCGCGTCGAGCCCGGTAACCGTGCGCTGATAGTTGAATTGGGCCACGGTACCTACCAATGAAGCGTCGTCGGGCAACACGTGGTTGTTGGTGATCAGGATTCCGCCGGTGGTCATGAACCCGGTGCCGGAACTGCCATCTGCGCGCTTGATCCGCACCACCGATCTTGCCCTGACAAGGCCGAGCTCGAGATAGCTGATCGGCACCAGCGTGCTCTTGTCGCCGAGGATTTTTTCAAGCTGTGCCGGCGCCGTCGCACCGCTCCAATTGGCGGTGGGAGGTCCTTCGACCGGCGGTGGCGGAGCATGCTGCTTTGCCTGAAGCAATGCCTGGTCGCCGGGATTCTCATCAAGGGCAAAGGCGACGAGATCGTCGGCTTTTGTCTCCTGTTTTGCGCGTTGGACAATGGCGAACCAGTTGTTGATCGCCTTGTTGTCGAAGGCGATCTGGGCCGTCGACAGCCCGACGCCCTTGGCCACGCGCACGCCGTCGCCGATCATCGGGTAGAGATTGGCGAGGATGCGGTTGAGGCTGTTGAGCTCTGATTGCGTCCATTCGGTCATTGGACGGCCCTAGTTCTTCTTCTTTCGTTTCCGCGACCCTGCCCGCAGGGCGATCTCGGCGCCGCGGACCGTTTCGTACTGGTCGGCGTCGATCAGCGATTGGTCGAAGCTGACGCCGGTCATTTCGGAGATTTCGGTCAGCGGGTACATGGCGCCGATGAATTCTTCGGCGACCGTGAACTCCAGTTCCGTGTCGGTGAGATCCTGTTCGAGCACGAAACCATAGCTGGCGAGGCCGTCATTGACGCGGGCGACGACCACTTTCCAAAAGCGGCGCGGCACGAGCGCGCGAAGACTGCTGCCCTTGGGGCCTTTGCCGGCAAAGGTCCGGTCGTCTTTGGCCAGGATCGGCCCGGCGAAAACGCAAAGCCGCTCGCTGGCCGCCTCGGACAGGACATGGTTCTCGAGATCGCCCCAGTTCTTCTCGCCACTGTCGGAGCGGTTGTAGCCCTCGACCTGGGGCGAGCAGTTGGTGACATGGAAGGAGCAGACATTGCCCCGGAGCAGAAGCTCGAAGGTGCTGCCCCACGCCACGTCATCACGCCTGACGATATGGCCCTTGTCGAAAGCGCCCTGATCCTTGACATAGAAGACGTCGGGGATCTGGTACTTGTCGTCAAGCCGCAGATCCGGGAACCAGCGCTCGCTGAACAGGCCCCCGCGCGAATAGTTGCGCCCCTTTTCCGGCTCGCGCAGGTTGCTCTCCTCGGTGACGTTGGAAGCGGTGAAGAGGGCCAACCGCCGCTTGGCGTGCATCTTGAGCGAGAAGTTCTGGTAGTCGAGCCGCGTGCCGCCGGCCTTGAGCGGCGCCAGCACGGACGGGTCGGTGGCCTCAGGCATCGGCACCACGACCGGCGCGAGCTTGGTGCCGCCAGAGAGGAATTTTTCGTCGTAGCCCTCGTAGCGGTCATAGTCGGCGACCGATTTGGGAACGAACGCTCCGCCTGGAGGGGTCGGCTTGGCCGCTTCGAGTTCGACCGATTCCGTTATCGCCTCATGGGCAGGCGTTGCGCCGAGCGAGACGGTGATGCGCAACGGCACTTCGAAGGTGACACTGCCGCCGGGCGAAACGACGACGCCTCCACCGGTGGGCGGCGGCGTCTGGGTGGCGACGCCCGGGATCTGCTTTACGCCGCCGACCTCGACCAGGTTTACCCCCTCGGCCGGCGACGCGCTGTCGGCCTTGTTCCACCAGGCGCCCCAATCGTTGGTGCCGCCGGTGGCGCCGGCGAAATTGAGGCCGAGGTCGACGACCCGCTGGTCCCTGGCCAGCACGCCAGTGGGTACGGCGTAGTTGCGTTCGAGATAGCGGCCGGCGAAATGGAGCCCGACGACCTCGCCGGTGGCGAGATTGATCATGGCGGTACCGGAGTTGCCGCCAGTCGTCGAACAGTCATGTGTGGCCGCGCTGACGATCTTGCCGAAACTCTCGGTGTCGAAACTGCCTTGCAGCATGCCCGGCTGCAGGCGCTTGACCTGGAAGCGGTTGCGCATCAGTTCGGTCTGGACATCGACCGCGTTGCGATTGTCAAACGCCGGATAGCCGATGGCGACGACCTCCTGGCGCGACAGATCGCGCGCGTCGGCGACGGCGAGCGACAGCGGCGTGATGTTGTCGGGCAGGCCCTCGACTTCGAGGATCGCCATGTCCCAATAGGGATGGATCATCCGGACATCTCGGATCTTGAAGACGTTTCCTACTGCCGAATCGCGCTTGAAGTCGATGCCGGCGGCGCGGCCGTTGATGAACTGCAGATTGCGGTCGCCGAGGCCTGCGGCGAAGATCTGCGCGACATGGCGGTTGGTCATCAGGAGGTTGCGCCCGACGACAAAGCCGGTGCCGCCATAGGGGATGTTGGTGTTCCACAACAGCTCGATGCGCCCGATCGCCGGCAGGGCGGATTCGATGCGCTGTCTCAATGCGGCCTCGCTGGTAAGCTTCTTCCACAGCGAATGCCCAGGTGTCGGAGCGCCGTCGAAAGTCAGCGTCGTGAAGGTGCCATCCTTGATGTCATAGACCGGCCGCAACTCCGGGATGATTATGGCTTCCAGATCCGAAAGCTGCTCGGGCGCGACTTCGGCCCCTCGCGCGAGGTTCTCCGCACCGGCGCGCGCCGATTCAAACGCCGCTTCCGTCCTGCCGCCGTCCGTAGGCGCAAGGGACTCCAGAGCGTCACCGGCCATCGTGTCCATGTTGGCGAGGACCGATTCAGTCCCCTCGCCCCCGGTGACGAGATCAAGATATTGACGGATACGCTGCTCTCTGCTGACCGGCATGGTCGCCCCTCCCCCAAAGGTTCTGCCAAAGTAAAGAACTGTATTGCCCCATTTTAGACTGGCGCAATTCTGGCTGGCACGCAAGGAAACAAATCTACGCGCGTCTAATATGACTGAGGTGTGACGTTTGCATGTGTCTTCGCCCGCAGTCGCTCGCGCGATGTGTCACGGTCGCATTATTTTAGCGCCGCCGTATGTGATCTCGATCACAGACGCTCGCGCTGTTTGCGCCCAGCAATCGCAGCGGCGGGAAACGGGCATTGCGGGTCATGCCGCCTTTTCGCGATTTCGACAGCTCTGCAAGGGTTAGCAGGCACCAGGAATTTTCATCACCTAACCATTTTCATAAGTTGTCGTCTGCACGCCTCCGGCTCCTCCCGCCGCGCGTGCAGACGGCTTTCCGCCTGGCGCTAGCCAACACTGGGCGCAACCACTGCTCCACGCCGTTAGAAGGCGTAATGGCAAAGGGATCAACACCGGGCTTTGATGCGGTGCACTCTTGCCTTAAACTTTGGCCGTGAAACTTGGCAATTGCGGCGATTGGGACGTTCAACATGGCTTTTGGCGGCGCGAACGACAGAAACGATCTGCCGCGCCTGGCACGTATCGATCCAAAGCTGTTCGATATCCTGTTCAGCGGCTGCAAGGTCGAGCGCTGCGCCGCGGGCCAGCATCTGTTCGTCCAGGAAGATGCCGCCGACCGCATCTATGGGGTTATGAGCGGCACGGTCGAAATCTCGATCTATTCGCCCGGCGGCCAGAAGCTGGTGGCCAATATCGAGCTTTCGCGCAGCCTGGTCGGCGAGATCGGCGCGCTTGACGGACGGCCCCGCACCGCCACCGCCATCTGCCTTACCGCGTGCGAGCTGGTCTCGCTCAGCAGAACACAACTCTTTGATCGCATTGAAAAAAATCCGCCCCTGGCGCGCGCGATGATCGAGCTCCTGTGCGCCCGGCTGCGCTGGGTCAGCGGCGAGCTCGGCGACCAGGCCTTTTTCGGCATCGAGGCGAGGCTGGCCAAGCGCCTGGTCTTCCTGGCCGAGGTGATGGCCGACGCCGCCGGCTGGATACCGATCTCGCAATCGGAGCTCGGAGAGTTCCTCGGAGCCACGCGCGAGTCCGTCAACAAGACGCTCAACGACTGGCGCAGCCGCTCGTTCATTGCCATCAAACGCGGCGGCCTGCGCATTACCGACACCGGCGCGCTGCGCCACATCGCCGAGTCGCAGGACGACGATTGACGCCGAATCAGAGCCGCGAAATCAGGTAGCGCAGCGCCGAGCGGCTGGGCATGAAAAAATATCCGCCCCCCTTGGTGGTGACGAATTGCGGCATGTCACGGAGCGTCGTGACCTTTTCCCATGACGGAATGGTGAACCTGCCATCGCGGTCGCGCGAACCGATCGTCGGGTCCTTTTCAGCGACGAGGCCTTGGAAAGTGGCCGACGAAACCCAGGTCTGCTGGATGAATTCATACTGGCGCTCGATGTCGGCGTTAAGGCACATGAAGAGCAGCCCCTTTTCGACCTTCCCATTCTTGCCATCCTGCTTCTCATAGGTGCGGCCGACCCGCAGGATACGATGGCGCTTGCCGATATTGATCTGCGTATCGCGGTCCTCGCCCAGCGAATCGCGCGGGTTGGACCGGCGTATGTGGGCACCAAGCGGGCAGCGATGGCCTTGCGGATCCTCGGCGCCAGTGGCGAAGTTGTTGTCGATGACGCGTCCCGGATGATCGGGATTGCGCACCAGCGAGCTACCGTTCTGCCAGCGGCCGAGCATCTTGGCGGCAATCCAATCTTGCGTGATGGTTTGGTTGCCGAGTTCGCTCGCGACCAAGGCTGCAGCCTTTTTGCAGTAGTCGTTGAAGACGTCGACATGCTGCTCGAACTGGCGAATAACGAGGAATGAGCCGTTGCGGCCGAAATCGCGCGGCGGTGTCGGCAGGCCCGGAATCGGCCGGCTACGGCGCACCTGCGAAAGGATTCCGGTCCGATCGCGCGCTGCGCTTACCGAGGGCGAGGCTGGATAGAACCCATGCTCGTCACGATAACCGAACAGGAACTCGCCGGGCGCGACCAGATGCATGGGCGCGGCGCCCCTGCTGGCGCGGGTCGTGCCCCGGACAATCGGCTGTGAAATCCCGTCCGCGAAACCGAAATGCTCGTAGGCTGGCCCACGTTCCGACTTATCGTCACGCTTTGCCCCGTCGGACGATTTTGTATTCGTGTCGGTCGGACCCCGATTTACGGCGAGCGGCAGTTCGGCGACGACCTTCATGCCCGCACCGGTCGTCTTTCGTCTCACGGTGGCAATCTCGGTCTTCAACCGTCCCGGTTCTTCAGCATAGCAGACGATGACCGCGTCCACAGGGTTCTCCAACGACCCCCACTCCCATTCGTCCGGGCCGTCGCGGCCTCGGTCGTCCAGTATGCGGCCACGCTCCGGATTGCCCATGCCGTGGCGAAAGGCGATCGGAAATGTTTCCAGTGGATCGTCCCCCACGCTCTCGTCGAGCCCAAGCTGCCGCAGGCCACCGGGACCAAAGGCTACTATCATGGCTCGCCCGGCCGGCCTGCCTTCGCCGAAACTCGTCTGCTCGACAACGAAATCGAGCCAGGCCCTGCGCTTGGGCGCCGGCAATTTGTCCGGCACGCGGATCGCAAGCATATGCGAATAACCGAGCGGGCCGAGCGGGCCGAAGAAGATGGACTGGATCTCGCCGGTTTCCAGCTGCTGCTCGAGAGGCGCCGGAAAGGCAGAGCTGATATTGGCAAGCAGCGAGGTGGTCTTTTGAACGGTGGTTGTTTCGCTCGCCGGGCGCCGTAGCGAACCGAACAAGCTCAGCCAGTCGCGCGCCTCGTTGCCGACGGCGGAAGCAATGCCGCGCCTGACCCGGGAATTGATCCGGATGCGCGTTGTGTTGATTTGGGGATAGGCGGAGTACCAGAACAGTGTCGGCACCTGCTGGCGCCGCGCCCAGCGCTTGAACCGATCGCCGTCGCGCGCGCCGTCAAGGAACAGCCATCGTGTGCGTGGATAGCCCACGGTGTTGCTCCACACGCCGGTCAGGCCAGCGGATGCCTTGGCGATGAAGTCTTCAAGATAGCTTTCCCAGCTGCCACCGTAGTTGGAGAAGAACATCAGGCGGTTGGAGCCGGGCAGCAGTATCCAGCGGGCGAAATGGATGGTGTTGATGGTGTTGAGGAAGCCTGGCTTGAACACCTTCTGGGCAGCTATCGAGATCAGGTAGAAGGCAAACCTGAGCGCCAGCCGCCGCAAGATGCCAGCCTTCATCGTCGAAATCGCGGTCAGATGGTTCTGCGCCGCGTGGTCTTCCTTGACGAGTATCGCGTTCAATTCAGATATGCTGATCGATGTGCTTTCCGGCTTGTCCCGGTCCTCGCGGCGCCGCAGCGCCAGCAAGCACGAAAACACCAGCAGCGCCGCTGCCACCAACACTCCAAGTCCCGACAACAGAAGTGAAGTGATTGCTACGGCTATGGCGGTGAAGGAGATCTCCTGGGAACTGATGTCGATAGATCTGCCGAACACCACGCTGTAGGTCATGTACCAGCAAGCAGCCCAGATGATCGCCACTGTGACGAAGACCGGCGGTACCAGCAAGGTTGTCATCAGAGCACGACCCCAATGGCCCGGCGGCTTTTCCAGCAGGCTTTCGGCCGGCTCGAACGCCCAGGCAAAGGTCCCCAATGACTGAAGATGCTGGCGAGCTTCAGCGAGCACGGCGGAAGCGTTGCCGGCGCCTTTGCGTGGCCGCTCCACGATGCCGCGCACAGCTTCGAAAAGCTCTGCCTCGGCCCTGATGCGCTGGACCGAGTGACCGGGCGTGCCGGAAAACACCAGCCCGGCGTTGCTGCCGAAGGACGGCGATATGTCGACATTGTGCTTGCGCAGAAAGTCGCTCAAGGCGCCACCGTCGCGCAGGTCGCAGACATCCTTGAAGATCGGCCGCAGCCGGTGCCCGATGGCGTGCGTCACGGCATTGATGACGTCATCGATGCTGCCGTCACCGGAAATCTCGAGCACCAGAGCTCCTTTTTCCTGACGGGAATCAGCATCGATCTCGCCAGTGCCGACAACGGCCAGGCTGGTGAAATGGATGGTGCCGACAATGTCGAGCGCGGTGCGAACCTCTTCGCCGGCCGGATTGCCGAGGCTGGCGACCTTCCCGCGGACAGCGTCCAGCGATCCGGATCGAGTGACTGGACAGACAACCGTCACCATAGACTGCGTGACGGTGCGGCAGAGTGCTGCCGGTTCGAAATCGACCTTGAGGGTTTCCGGATAGGCGCCGATGCGCGTCATCCGCCCGGCCTTGCCAGGCAGACGGCGCAGGCCCTGCTTCTGGAACAGAGCGCGCAGGCTTTCGCCGATCTGGATCCTGGCGATCTCGGCGCCGATGCATTGATGGATGCCGTGGCCGAAGACCATGTAGTCGCGATGCGGCCGCGATGTATCGAACCGGTCCGGATTCTGCACGGCGTCCGTGTCGAACATCGCCGACAAGGTGGCCGGCATCACCACGGTGCCTGCCTTCACCAGGCGCTCGCGGCGCGTGCCCTTGCCGATGATCGCATCGCGGGCGGTGTAGCGCCACGGACCGATCCAGATCGGCTTGAAGCGCATGGCTTCAAGGACGGCCTTGTCGAGCTTGGCGGTGTCGTTTTCGGCAAGTGCCGCGTCAATCGCTTGCCGAGCGTCGGGGCGCGACAGGATCACGTCGAGGCAATTGCCGGCGGCCAGCACATTGGTCGGGACAAAGCCGGCGATCATGCCGAGCATGATCGAATTGAGGTCGTCCCGCGACAAGCGGCCCTGGTCCATCTGGGCAACCAGCCTCGCCAGCGGCTGCTCGGTCTTCAAGCCCCGGTCCCGGACCGACTGGATGGAGCGGTCGATGACTTTGAGAAGCCTATCGCCCGCCACCACCGCGAGTTCGCGCATCACGGGGCTCGCCCCCGGATCCGAAAAGAACAGCGCACTCAGCGCGATCGCCCAGTCGGCAAATTCGGATTCGTCGTCGATCTCGACGCCGAAATAATCGCGGCAGATGTGCACCGGGACGATTTTCATCAACCTGGAGATCGCATCGAAGCCGGGGCTGGCGCGCATCATGATCTCTTGCGAATGACGCGCCGCGATCGGCCTGACGGCGGCTTCGACTTCGGCTGGTGGAAAGGCGCTCAGCACCGACGATTTCATGCGCCGATAGTCGGCGCCGTCCTGCATGCCGAGGATGAAATTAGAGCCTCGCGCGAACTCGGTCATTTCCGGGCCGTACGGGGTTTGGAATTCGTCGCCGCGCTCCAGTATGTCGCGGACATCGGCGTTCTTGGTGACCAGGAGAACGCCGAAGAGTTTTCCGGTCGGGCGGAAGCGCCGCAAGAACGCCAACCACACGCGCGGATGATCTTCGACGATAAATTCGGCGATGCGCGCCAACAGGCCCGTTTTGCGAATCCGGCCGAGATCGAAAGGCGGCATTTCCGACAGCGGTCGCTGGTTTTTCTGGGCCTCTCGAATGCCGTCGAAATACTTCAGTTTGGTCATGCGCGTTCAAGCCCCCCGGCTGTCCACGTCATTGCGATGCCGGCCGTTCAACGCCTAGGTTTGCATCGGTTGTACGTATGTGAATTTTTTCACAGTTAATCCGTGTTCGGCCAGCATTGAGCCTCATGCTCATTTGGCCAGTTGGAAATTGGCGACGAGGAACTCGTTCGCGGCCTTGTCGGTGAAGGGTATCCAGCGCACGCGCTGTTCTGAAAAATCGGGATGCCGGGTGGCGAAAATGGCCATCTCGCGCCGCGCCTGTTCCGGCCGGCCGCTGCGCATCAGCGCGCCGATTTTCAGGAACCTGGCATAGAAATATCCGGGAGACAGGTTGAGCGAGCGGTCGGCGGCGGCGATCGCCGCCGGCCAGTCCTCGACGAAACTGTAAGCGGCCGTCAGTTCCCCCAGATTGTGGAAGCGGTAGAGATCGAACGGGCTCAATCGCTCGGTGTCGAGAAAGAACGGTATCGCTGACGCGGCATTGCCGAGCAGCAGCTGGGCGCTGCCCATGGCCGAACGCGCGAAGGCAAAGCTCGGGTTAATGTGGATCGCTTCCTCGAGATGGTCGACCGCCGATCGCGGCTCGCCCCGCATGATGTCGACGGCGCCGAGATGAGCGTGCGGGCGCGCATCCAGGCTGTCCATCAGCAAGGCCTTGCGGGCAAACTGCTCGACCTTGTTCAAATCGTCGCTATCGCCGAAACGCAGCCATGCCCGCCAGAAATACCACCACGCCATTTCGTTCAGCACAGCGCTTGAATTGGGATCCTCGCGGTAGGCCTTCTGGAAGAATTCCAGCGCGGTTTCGGTGTCGCCGCGGGTGCGGCGATTCATGTGCCAGCGACCGCGCCGCACCAGCTGCCAGGTCTCCAGGCTTTCCCACGGCACCTGGAAGGTGCGCGCCTGCTCCGCCCGATCGACCTCCTTGTCGAGGATCGAAACGATCTCGGCGCCGATCTGATCACGCAGGTTGAAGATGTCGACCAGCTCGCGATCGAAGCGCTGTGACCAGACCAGCCGCCCGTTGGACGCGTCCGCCAGTGAAGTGTTGAGGCGGATCTGGCTGCCATTGCGCATCAGCGTGCCGCTGACGATGTAGCGCGCGCCAAGCGCGTTGCCGATCACCCGCGTGCCCAGCGTATCGTCGCGAAACTGGAAGCTGGAACCCTTGGCGATGACCGAGAGCCACTTGGTGTTGGAAAGACCGTAGATGATGTCCTCGGCGATGCCGTCGGCCATATAGCCGATGTCGTGCTCGCCGCCATCGCCATGGAAGGGCAGCACGGCGATAGCCGGCGGCCCCTTGGACGAAAGCTTCTGCTGGGCGTTCACCTGAGGAATGGCTGCGAACGATGCCGCAGGCGAGGATCCGTTGCCGCCGCGGCCGGCGATAAGCACGCGCACCGGCAGCGCAATGTTCTTCAGCATGAATTCGCCAAGATCGGTGAATTCGGCTGCCGTCTTGTCCTTCACATGGTGCCACGTCGTCTCCGAAACGGCGAGACCGTCGCCCGGCGCGAACTCCTGGATGCGGGCGGCGATGTTGACGTCGTCGCCGTAAAGGCGGCCGCCACGCACGATGACGTCGCCGGTGTTGATGCCAGCGCGAAACGGCATACGCATATCGTCGGCAGCGGATGCGTTAAGGGCGACGATGCGGCCCTGAAAATCGAAGGCCGCGCGCAGGGCCTCGATCGGATTGCCGAATTCGGCCATGATGCTGTCGCCGGCGTCGCCGAACGTGCGGCCGCCAAACGTGCCACAGCTGTCGGCGATGATGTCTCGCCGCTCCTCAAATGCCGCGACAGCAGACTCATCGTCGATGCCCATCAGCCGTGAAAACCCGACGGCATCGATAGAAATGATTGTCGCCAGCTGACGGGTGTAGTTCCGTACAGCCATGTTGGAGCCCCGGTCCCTTCTGGTTCTGATCCAGCACAGGCGACGACCCGTTCCTGAAACATTCCGCCGCGCACTGAGAGAAGAAATCCCGGCGGGTTTGGCGCGCCATGCCACCCCGCCAGGACCAGAACTTTAGCAG
The DNA here is from genome assembly GCF_053848025.1 of Mesorhizobium sp. 128a. Lineage (NCBI taxonomy): Bacteria > Pseudomonadati > Pseudomonadota > Alphaproteobacteria > Hyphomicrobiales > Phyllobacteriaceae > Mesorhizobium > Mesorhizobium sp. 128a. Next base: position 146,567 of record NZ_JBSPKY010000006.1, read on the forward strand.
GGTCTTGGCGAAAGCTCTACCACCATCGATCTGCCAGGCGCAGGTCGTGGTAACGCACATGGTTAGCCAGCAGTTAGCACAAATATCACGAGCATGGTCGTTCCAACCAAAGCCTGGCGTACCTTCCCGACCAGAGCCTTGGCGGAACAAACTGGCCTGCGAGCGAGTTTCCCGTGCGATCCATGCCAACATGAAATGAGGGCAATCATGCGAAATCTTGTTTTGGCGACCGGCGCTGCTGTTCTTCTAGCCGGCTCAACAGCCTTTGCCGAGGATGACAGGCCGCTGCCGCCGACGAACGCCCAGAAACTGTCGGCAATCATCGCCAAGGTCGAACAGCGTGATGGCTTTCGCTATGTGAAGGAGGTCGACTGGGACAAGGACGGTTACACCGTCACCTACTACACGGCCGACAAGGCGAAAGTCGAGATCACCTTCGATCCGGTGACCGCCGAACCGAAATAGCGCTGCTCGCACAGCTTCGGCAATTCCGTCCGCCGCGCTTTTTGCCTAGAATGGCGGCAGTTGTCGGACAACGGGGCGGCTATGCTTTCTTCCCATCGAATTGCCAATTGGCTCGTGTTCGTCATGGCGCTGGCAGGCGGAGCGATCTGCCTTGATCCAGCACGTGCCGAGGGGCCTTCCTTCGATTGCCGCAAAGCCAATCTGCCGGTGGAAAAGGCGATCTGTGCCGACCCGCAACTGTCGGCCATCGATGCGCTGGTGGCCAAGGCCTTCGTAGGCTTCGAGCCCGCCTTTGGCGGCGACAAGCGCAAGATCGCCCGCGCGCTGATCGCCGACAGGAATGCCTGCGGGCAGGACGCCGCCTGCATCGTCAGTGCCCAGAACAACGCCCTGCAGACCTATGGCAATGCGCCATCCTGGGTGCAGGACTACAATGTCGCCCTGATCGGCAAGAAGGCGCTCGACACCGCCGCGCGCCATCCGGGCAGCCCCGACCAGCCCCTGCCCTCGTCGATCGGAAAATGTGCCTTTACCCACATCACGGCGCTGACGACGCGGCTCGGCGACGACCCGCTGGAAACCGCAAGTCCGGAAGCCGGCAGTCTGGCGCGATTCAGCAATGATGGTGCCGGGGTTTCCTATGAGCGCGAGCCGGGCCTGGCCAGCTCGAAAGTCGGCGACCCCGTCGTGATGTGCCTGATATCAATCCCGCGGGACTGCCCGGAGGGCGATGAACGCGGCCGCGTCTACTATGGCGTCGACCTCACGATAAAGGGCACATGGGTGCTGCCCGATTCGCAGCATATGTGCGGCGGCGCCTGAAGAATTGCCGCAAAACACTGTTGGGTGCACTCTTGCGCCGATACGCCTTTGATGGCTCATTGCGCGCAACAGTTGCAGGGCACGGGGGTGCATTGGCGATGGTAAAGCATGTTTTGAAGCGCATCCTGATGATGCTTGCCGGGTTTTTCGTTTCGGTGCTGATCGGGTTGATCGCCGTGGTGGTGATCTACAGCGCGCTCGCCGCGCTGCCCAACGCGCCGGACTATTTTGGCGCCATGGGGGTGACGCCCGTCGTGGTGCTTTTGTGGCCGCCGCTCGGCATGTTCGTCTATTTCCTGACCATCATATTGACCGGCCTGCAGACGCTGATCTTCGCGCTGATCGCCGAGTTCTTCGCGCTGCGCAATTTCCTGGTCCACATGCTATTTGGCGCGGCTGCCGCAGCAGCGGGCTTCTTCCTGATCTGGCCGGGTGCGGAAGAAGACACACAACGCTGGGCCGATATCGGCATCATCGCCGCCGCCGGCCTGGTCGCCGGCCTGGTCTATTGGCTGATCGCCGGCCGCGACGCCGGCTTCCGGCGTCCGCTCATCCAGCGCTGATCGCACGAAACGCGCGGCCGTCTGATAGTTTAAAGAAACCAAAGGGATGGGACAGGTTCCTCGTTTCGATGAACGAGGAACCCTGGTGGGGTCAGCTCGACGGCGAACGCACCGCCTCGGTTGCGTCCAGTGCCTGCATCAGCCGCGTGTCGCGGTCGTAGACGTCGTTGAAATATTCGACGTTGCCGGACAGGTCCGGCCAGGCGGTGAAGTATGCGACGTAGACGGGAATCTTGCGCGCAACGTCTTCGGTCGCATGGCCGTGCTTCAGCTTTTCGGCGATGTCGTCGACCGAGGTGCCGAGCACCGCCGCCGCCATGCCGCGCGGATCCTGCAGGCGAATACAGCCATGGCTCAGTGCGCGCATGTCACGCTGGAAAAACGACTTCTGCGGCGTGTCGTGCATGTAGATGGCGTGCTTGTTGGGGAACAGGATCTTCAACTCACCCAGCGCATTGGCTTCGCTCGGCTGCTGGCGCACGCTGTAGGGAATGTTGGCACCGTAGGCGCCCCAATCGACGGACGACGAGGGAACCTGCCTGCCGCGCGAATCGGTCACCTCGTAGCCGGCGCGATCGAGATAGCCCGGATCGCCACGCAGCCTGGGCAGCATCTCATTGACGATGATCGACTGCGGCACACCCCAATAGGGATGGAAATCGACCTGCTTGATCTCCTTGAAGAAGAAGGCGGTCTGATTGGTGGTCTTGCCGATGACGACGCGGGTCTTCAGCTTCTCCTCGCCATTGTCGATATAGCTGGCGGTGAAGGCGGGCTGGTTGATGAAGACGCGCGGGCTGCCGAGATCGGACGGCATCCAGCGCAGTTCTTCAAGTGCTACCTGCACTTTCTGCAGCCGGTCGGCCTTGGAGGCGCCGGCGAGCGAAGCGACGGTGCGCGGGCCGATGACGCCATCGCCCTTCATGCCGGCCTTCACCTGCACGGCCTTGATGACCGGCACCAGTTCGGGAACATAGACGTCGCTGGCGCCGAGCCGGGCCAGGATTTCGCCAAAGGCGCCGCCCATCTCGTCATCGAGATTGCGCGCAATCAGCGTCAGCAGCTTCGGGAGTTCAGCACTGGTCTCGCCGGGCTTCAGCAACAGCTTGGGATCGACGACGATTTCGTTTTCGGCGCTGGCCTGCAGCGATTCCAGTTCGACGCGCAGCGCCTGATATTCCGCATTCTGCGGATGCCGCGATTCGAGATAGGTGCGCACTTGCTGGGTGTGGGCGAGCGTCCTCAGCACGCCTTCCATGTCGACCGGCTTCGGCGGAAATTCATAGTAGCCGGTGATGCGGTTGGGATCGACGCGGCCGCTCTGGGCGTCATGGGCATAGCGCAGCACGCGCGCCGACAGCGCCATCTCGAAGCGCACGAGCTCCTTCAGATGCGCGTCGGCATCGACCGCCGATGCGTTGGCTGCCGGCACCTCGACCGAGTAGTCGGCCGGCGTGAGACCGTAGCTTGCCGCTTCGCCAAGCACCCGCACCGCATCCTGGGCGCGGGCATTGGGGTTGCCTTCGTTCACCCAGATGAAGTCCGGATTGGCCGAGTAATAGGCAATCAGCGCCTTGGCGATATCGGGCTCGGCATAGAGTTCGTAGTCGCTTAGGCCTGCAACGGCTTCGCGGAAGGCGGTGCTTGTCGCCGATGGTACAAAGGCAGCGTCCTCGGCAGTTGCCACCTGAGGCGGCGCGGCCACCAATGTCGTGAAGTCGACGCGAACCAGACGGTCGGCTTTGTAGGTGTAGTAGGACGGGCTGCTAATCCTGCTGCCACCTGATACGGCCGGCTTCGGCTTGCGCTTGGGTGGCGGCGGGAATTCGCCTTGCGGGTCGTGCCTGACGCCGCCGCCAAACAGCATGTCGAACAGCCCCTGCGCGCCAGCCTGCGGTACCCCGAAGGCCAGCGTTGCCGCAACCGCAAGCGGCATCACAGTGGCTTTACTTCCCAGAAATTTCATGGATCACCCGCTCCGGCCGCAAGCCGGCTCCCGTTCCGCGCCGCTAGACGATCTTGCCAACCGCATGGCGGATGTAAGGCGCTACTATACTGATTCATACCGATTTCGTTAAGCTTCCATAAATTTCGACGGGTCTGTTGCAGAACGGTTTCACAACATCGTGACGGCTGGGGCGGCGTTGCCGCCGCCCTCCCCCATATGAACGGCTGCCGCCTTCGAGGCAACGAACGGCGCCTCGCGTGCGTCACTTCTGGCGATCGTGGCCGGGGCAATGGCGGCATGGCAGGGGCTGGCCGGAACGGCGTGACAAAGTACCGATGTTGTGCTGGAAATCGGGTCAGCGGCGAAACCGCGCGACCGGGAGGGATTGTTCGTGAAAAAAGGGTATCGCGAGTTGCTCGACGAGGCCAATGCCGAGATCGAGGTCGTGTCGCCGGAGGAAGCAGCCGGGCTGCTCGACGACGAGGACACCATCTTTGTCGACCTGCGCGACCCTCGCGAGGTGGAGCGGGATGGCCAAATTCCCGGCGCCAAGCATGTCACCCGCGGCATGCTGGAATTCTGGATCGATCCCGAAAGCCCCTACCACAAGCCGTTCTTCGCCTCTGGCAAGAGCTTTGTCTTCTTCTGCGCGGGCGGCTGGCGCTCGGCGCTCGCCACCAAGACGGCGCAGGATATGGGGCTGGAGCCGGTCAAGCACATACTCGGCGGCTACACCGCCTGGAAGGCGGCCGGATTGCCGGTCGAGCCGGGCGGCAGGAAGAGGGGCTAGCTCATTTCGCCGGCGTCTCGATCAATGCAGCATCGGCTCGCGTTCACTTCTAACAAAGGTCACGGCGCGTTCGACGACGCCTTTGTCGGCGAGAATGCGGCGGTGGCCGAGCCCGTCGGCCCAATGCAGCCGCACATGGCTGCCCGCGCCGGCGTAGCGTTTGGCATGGTCGGCAGAAACCTCGCGGTCATCGGGCGCGTGGATAACCAGCGTCGGCACCGGCGCTTCGGCCAATTGGCGGTCGCCGGTGAATTCGTTGAGCGGCCTGCCGGATAGCCGCTTCACCTGATCGGCCATGGAGACCTGCGAACGCGGGCCGACATTGAGCATGTGGCTGAAGTCGGCGAAGATTGCCGGCAAGGAGCTGGGTGCGGCGATCAGCACGAGTTGTTCGGCCGCCACCGGCTGGATCCCTCTGATCGAACCGGCAATGGCATTGGCGGCAACAGCGCCGCCGAAGGAATGGCCGACGATCGCCTTGAACGGCCCGAACCATTCACCAGCCACCTTTGCCGCTTCGACCGCGTTGACCATGTTGAGATGGCGGCCCAGTGACTGGCCGTGGCCCGGCAGGTCGAGCGAGGCGACCCTGTAACCGGCTCCGCGAAAGCCTTCGATCAGCGCGCGCATATATTCGGTGCGCGAGCGCCAGCCATGGATCACCAGCACTGTGCCGGCGGACGCCCTGCCCGGCTCGGGCCGGAATTCGTGCACCATGACGCAGCCGTTCCTGGTCTTCAGCCGATGGTGGCGCGCCTCGGCCATGAAGCCCGCCGCACGGTCGACCGCGCGCCGCTCGCCGTCGCTGAGCGCCTTCACGCTCGGCGTGCGGCAGAACAGTTCGAAGGCGGCGCGGCCGCTCAGGCGTGGCGCCACATGCTCGGCGGCGCCGAACACGCCCCGGATGACCTTCAGTCCAAATGATGCCATAGTGGCGATCCATCCATTCCGTTCAAGCATGAACATAATAGTTCAAACATGAACATTAAACAAGACCTGCCCTGGGACAACCCGCGCTTCCGCAACTGGGTCGCGGTGGCGCGCGCCTGCCATGTGCTGGAGCGCGCGTTGGTGATGAAGCTGGCGCCGCTGGACTTGAAGCCGGCGCAGCTCGACGTTCTGATGAACCTCTATCGCCATCCCGGCATGTCGCAGCACGATCTCGCCCGCAAACTGCTGGTCGGCCGCTCCAACATCACCATGCTGTTGCCGCAGCTCGAGGCGCGCGGGCTGCTGCGCCGCGAAGGCGACGAGAAGGACAAGCGCGTGCTGCGGCTGACGCTGACCGAGGCCGGCACGGACCTTTTGATGAAGGCGCTGAAGGTGCATATGGCGCTGATCGAGAAGGCGATGAGCCAATCGACGCCGGAACAATGCGACATGATCGGCGATCAGATGCGCAAGATCTACGATGTTCTGAAGGATACCTGAGCAGCCGGGGCATGATCCAGGATCATGCTCTTGCGTTTCGTCTGAGGGCGGATCGATATGCATCTCACTCTGCGCAGTTTTTCCATGCTTGTCGCTGGCATCGTTGCGGCTCTGTGCGGGCCTGCGGCCGCACAGGATTACGCGGGATATCGTGTCCTCGACACCAGGGTCATCGAAAACATGTGGACCAGTGCGGGCCAGAAGGCGGCACTGCTTTCACCCGACGGCAGCCGGGTGCTTCACCTCAACGACCCCGAGTTCTGCCTGCTGGCTCCGTCTCAGGTCGGGCCCTGGGCAAAAATCGGCTGCGCGCAATCCACACCCGAAAACCGACCGGGCGAAGCGGCCGACATGTTCTGGTCGCTATCCGGCAGCCAGTTGCTGATGCCGACATACACCAATGCATTGCTAGCTTTCCGCGACACCGACATTCGGCTTTTCGATCCGGCGACATTTGCCGTCAGGAATTTGACCGAGGATAATTTTGACGGCAGCATCCTGAAAGGCAAGGGGCCGGCGAACCTGGACCTCCTCGCCCATTGGATCGACAACGACACCATCGCCTTCATCCGCTACGCGATCCCAGGCGGGGGCTTCCAGCAAGGTGCTTCGACGAGCCTGATGACGATCGAAGCTGGAGGCGGCGACCCCAAACATGCGTTTGAAATTGCCGCCAAGGGCGGGCTCCAGGTCTGGGCGATGACGGTGTCGGGGGATGGCAAGCAAGTCGCCTACAGCGTGGCGGACAAGGACAATCCCGACAAAGCCGGCATCTATCTCCTGGTCCTCGGCGAATCGACGCCGAAGCGCGTCGCATCGATGACCGACGCCGGCCAGCCGGGCGGGCTCGCTTTTTCAGCCGACGGAAAATTCCTGCTGCTGCTTGCGCGAACGCTCAGCGGCGTTGACGCCAAGGTACTGGACCTTGCCAGCGGCAAGATCGTGCCTGTCGATCATGCCCAGAACGTCGTCGGGGTGGCATGGTCGCCAAACGGGTCGGCGCTCGCCTATATCACCTACGACCGAACCAACGCCGATATGCCCGGCGGCCTGTTTCTCGCAGAGGCGCCCGGCAAGCCGGCCCGGTTGCTTATCGGCGGAGGATTGTTCCCCACAGTCTGTTGCGGCCAGCGGCCGTTCATTTGGGCCTCGAACGACACGATGATCCTTGCGCAACTGGGCGACAAAATAGGGTCGGTGCTGTTCGTCAAGTTGGGAAAATAGCGCTTCGGGACAGTCTCGCCCAAGGATAAAACCGCTCACCACATCGTCTTCTTCGCCCGTTCCGGCCATTCCTTGTCGTAGGTTTCGCCGTCAATGTTCTTGCGGCTGGTGACTTCCAGGATTTTTCCGGGTGTCGGCAGCGATTTCGGGTCGACATGCTTTGCCGGGTTCCACAACTCCGAGCGGACGATGGCGCGGGCGCACTGGAAATAGACCGAATCGACATCGACCACGGTGACCGAGCGCGCCGGCTTGCCTTCGACGGTGAAGGAGGCGCAAAGCGCGGCGTCAGTGGTGATGCGCGCCCGGCCGTTGACACGCAGCGTCGTGCCCGAGCCCGGCACCAGGAACAGCAGCCCGACGCGCGAATCCCTGATGATGTTCTTCAGCGAATCGGCGCGGTTGTTGCCGCGCCTGTCCGGCATCATCAGCGTCTTCGGATCATGGATGCGCACGAAGCCGGCGAGATCGCCGCGGGGCGAACAGTCGAGGCCTTCCGGCCCGCTCGTCGCCAGCGCGACAAAGGGCGAGGCTTCGATGAAGGCGGCATATTCGGGGATGACATGGTCGAGTTCCTTGACCGTCGACGCTTCGCCGGGCAGACCGTAGAGCGCTTCGAGTTGTTCAACCGATGTGATCTCAGACAATTTTTTCCATCTCCGAACCTTTGCCGGCGCTACTCCCAATCAATGACGTTTTGACGACAGCGACGAACTAGCGGTCGCGGCTCAGCCCCTTCTCCTGGAGTTCGGCGAGATAGGCATTCCAGCGCTCGTCCTTTTCGCGGCCGAGCGTATGCAGATAGTTCCAGGTGAAGATGCCGGTGTCGTGGAAATCGTCGAAGGTGATGCGCACGGCATAATTGCCGACCGGTTCGATCTTCAGGATGGTGACGTTGCGCTTGCCGGGCACCGTCACCCGCTGGTCCGGCGAGTGGCCCTGCACTTCGGCCGAGGGCGATGCGACGCGCAGCAATTCGGCCGGCAGTTCGAACGGGCGATGATCGGGAAAGGTGACCGACAGCAGCTTTCTGTCCTTCGAGACCCGGAGTTCCTTCGGCGCCGTCATCGTTTTCAATCCTGCCTCAATCCGCCCTTCCCTACGCTGCTTCGCGCGGCCGGAAAAGGCCATTTGGACGCGGCCGACATCGGATGTCGGCCAGGGAATGTTACCAAAGATCAAGAGCCGCTATCTTGAATGGCGGGTTGGTTCGTATCACATAGCTGTATATAACGGCGCCACTCGCAGCCATTGGAAACGCTTGACGCATGAACATGATCGATCCTTTCGGGCGCACGATCAGCTACTTGCGCGTGTCGGTCACCGACCGCTGCGATTTCCGCTGCACCTATTGCATGGCCGAGGACATGGCGTTCCTGCCCAAGAAGGATCTATTGTCGCTCGAGGAACTCGACCGGCTCTGCACCGTCTTCATCGAAAAGGGCGTGCGCAAACTGCGCCTCACCGGCGGCGAGCCACTGGTGCGCAAGAACATCATGCATCTGGTACGCCAGCTCTCGCGGCACCTGAAAAGCGGCGCGCTGGAAGAGCTGACGCTGACCACCAACGGTTCGCAGCTGTCGCGTTTTGCCGCCGAGCTCGCCGATTGCGGCGTCAAGCGCATTAATGTCTCGCTGGATACGCTGGATGCCGACAAATTCAACGCCATCACCCGCTGGGGCCATCTCGGCAAGGTCATGGCGGGCATCGACGCCGCGCAGGCGGCCGGGCTGAAGGTCAAGCTCAACGCCGTTGCGCTGAAGGATTTCAACGACGCCGAACTGCCGGAAATGATGCGCTGGGCGCATGGCCGCGGCATGGATCTGACCGTCATCGAAACCATGCCGATGGGCGAGATCGACGCCGACCGCACTGACCAGTATCTGCCGCTGTCCCTGCTGCGCGCTTCATTGGAGCGCCAGTTCACGCTGAGCGACATTCCCTACAAGACCGGTGGCCCGGCCCGCTATGTCCACGTCGCCGAGACCGGCGGCCGGCTCGGCTTCATCACGCCGATGACGCATAATTTCTGCGAAAGCTGCAACCGCGTGCGGCTGACCTGCACCGGCACGCTCTATATGTGCCTGGGCCAGGAAGATGCCGCCGACCTGCGCGCGCCGCTGCGCGCGTCAGAAGGCAACGAACTGGTCGCTGCGGCAATTGACGAAGCGATCGGCCGCAAGCCGAAGGGCCATGATTTCATCATCGACCGCCGCACCAGCCGCCCCTCGGTGTCCAGGCATATGAGCGTCACCGGCGGCTGATTTCCTCCGCGATTTGGTGCAAGGAGTGTCTTTGGTCGCAGGCCAAGGAGGTCCCATGCTGCGTGTTTGTCGTACCGGTTTGTCGTCGCTGGCTGCGGTTCTGTCGTTGGTCACGGTCATCACAACAACAGCGACCGCGAAGCCTTTCACCTACATCAATGCGCGCTTCGGTACCGTGTGCGCCGTCCCGGAAAACATTTTCAGCAAACGCATGCCCGAGCCAGATAATGGCGACGGGCAACAATGGCTTAGCGCCGACGGCGCCAGCCTTGCCTGTTGCGGCAGCTACAATGCCTTGGACAATACGCCCGATAGTATCGTGGACGAGGAAAAAGCCAGCACCGAGCCAGGCTACACGGTCACCTACAGCAAGACCGGCAAGAACTGGGTGGTTGTCTCCGGTACCAAGGGCGACAAGATCTTCTATGCGAGAAGCGTATTCGGAAAAAAGGATGTCATCCATACCGTCCGGATCGAATATCCAGCGTCGCTCAAGGCGAAATATGATCCACTGATCGGCGCCATCGCCCGCAGCCTGCACGAGGCATCCGGGTCACACTGGGAATAAACCTTTCTCCAATCTGCAAACCTGATTTACCGCCATCGCGTTCCGCCCTAAATTTCGGCCTATAGCGGCTCTTCGCTCGTCTTTGGGGGAATACGACATGCGCACCGTTCTGATTTCACTTGCAATGCTTGGATTTTTAGTCGCGCCGGCTGCGGCCCAGTCGATCGGCGGCACCTACACCGTCGCGGGCACCAATTTCGACGGCTCGAAATATGGCGGCGAGGCTACCATCACGCTGACCAGCGAGACCACCTGCACCATCCACTGGGAGACGGGCGGGTCGTCCTCGGACGGCATCTGCATGCGCAACGACAATGCCTTCTCCGCCGGCTATGTCATGGGCAAGGAAATCGGCCTCGTCGTCTACAAGGTAGAGGATGACGGCTCGCTGCACGGCCTGTGGACCATCGCCGGCAAGAACGGCAGCGGCACCGAGGTGCTGACGCCGAAATGAGGCTGCGGGTCCACCTGACCGGCCCTCTCGAGGATTTTGCAGGCCACGGATGAAAGTCCGTGGCCTATTTCTTTGACGTTGCTGTCTTGCCGCCGGCTGCTACAGGCTTGATCCCGTGCAAAATCGGTAACGCCCTTGCCTCTTTCCCCAAATCTTCGCGGTGCGCTGTTCATGATGGTGGCCATGATCGGCTTCACCCTTAACGACGCCATCACCAAGTTCTCGTCGGAATCGATGAACATGGCGCAGGTCATGCTGGTGCGCGGCGCCTTTGCGTCGGTGCTCGTCGGCCTGCTCGCCTGGCAGCAAGGCGCGCTCAAACGACCGGGCTCGATGCTGCAGCCGCTGGTGGCGCTGCGCGTCGTCGGCGAGGCCGGCGCCACCGTCGCCTTCCTCGTTGCGCTGGCGCATTTGCCGATCGCCAATGTCTCGGCAGTGCTGCAGGCGCTGCCGCTGGCGGTGACAATGGGGGCAGCCCTTGTGTTCGGTGAAGGAGTCGGCTGGCGGCGATGGCTGGCGATCGCCGTGGGCTTCGTCGGCGTGATGATCATCGTGCGGCCAGGCTTCGAAGGGTTCAGCGTCTATTCGCTATACGCACTCGTCAGCGTCGCCTGTTGTGCTGTGCGCGATCTCGCAACCAAGCGCATCCCGCAGGCTATCCCCACATTGCTGGTGTCGACGGCGACCGCGATCGCCATGACCATCGTCGGCGCACTCCTGCTGTCGCCGATGGGCGGCTGGACGCCGATGTCCGGCAAAGGCACGGCACTGTTGGCATTAGCGGCGGTGCTGGTGCTGATCGGCTACCAGTTCATCATCATGGCGATGCGCGCCGGTGACATCTCCTTCGTCGCGCCATTCCGCTACACCGCGCTGTTGTGGTCGATCCTGCTCGGCCTCGGAATCTTCGGTGATATCCCCGACGTGCCGATGATCGTCGGCTCCGCCATCATCATCGGCTCCGGTCTCTACGCGCTCTATCGCGAGCGGGTCGTCGGCCGGCAAAAGCCCGCCGCCGAAAGCGCTGGACCCGACATGGCGCCGGACGGCATATAGGGCCATGAGCCGAGACATTGCAGGGATCATCCTGGCCGGAGGCCTGTCACGGCGCATGGGCGGCGGCGACAAGACCTTGCTCGCCCTTGGTGGGCGTCCGCTGCTCGACCATGTCGTTGCCCGCCTGGCGCCGCAGGTCGGATCGCTGGTGCTGAGCGCCAATGGCGATCCGGCACGCTTTGCGGCGTCCGGGCTTTCGGTTCTCGCCGATACGGTCGAAGGCCATGCCGGACCGCTGGCCGGGATCCTTACCGGCCTCGAATGGGCGGCAGCAAACAATGCCTCCGAGGCATTGGTGACGGCCGCCGGCGACACGCCGTTCCTGCCGGTCGATCTGGTCACGAGGCTGGCCGCCGCCGCAGCCGGTCGGTCGGGCTCGATCGCGGTTGCCAGTTCCAGCGGCAGGCGGCATCCGACCTTCGCACTGTGGCCGCTCCGGCTGCGTCAGGCCTTGCGCCATTTCCTGGTCGACGAGGACAACAGGCGGGTCTCCGCCTTCATCGAGCGCCATGATTTTGTCGAGGTGGAGTTTCCGCTGCTGGCGGTTGACGGCGGTCAGTTCGACCCGTTCTTCAACATCAATGCACCGGACGATCTTGCGGTGGCCGAGCGTCTGTTGCAGAGCATCGCGCCATGAACATATTCGGCATCACCGGCTGGAAGAATTCCGGCAAGACCACATTGACCGAGAAGCTGGTCTCCGAACTGGTCGCTCGGGGCTGGACGGTGTCGACTGTAAAACACGCCCATCACGAGTTCGACATCGACAAGCCGGGCGCCGACTCTTTTCGCCACCGCCAGGCGGGCGCCACCGAAGTCGCGGTGGTGTCTGGCACACGCTGGGCGCTGATGCACGAACTGCGCGGCGAAGACGAGCCGAGGCTGGAGACGATCCTGTCGCGGCTTGCACCGTGCGACATCGTGCTGGTCGAAGGCTACAAGCGCGAGGCGCACAGCAAGATCGAGACCCGGCGGCTCGACGCCAAGGACCGGTCGCCACTCTCGGCGAACGACGCGCATATCGTGGCAATTGCCGCCGACTTCGCGGTCGCCGGCGAAAGCCTGCCGGTGTTCGATCTCAACGACACGGGATCGATAGCCGACTTCATCGAGCGCACCACCGGCCTCAAAACCTGACGCCCCTGCCCGAGCCCGGTTCAGCCGGTCTCCTGAGCGGTTGCATTGGCTAACCCGGCGTCAGCATTTGTTGGACCTGCAAATCCCGCAAGCAACGGTTTTACTGTTGCTTTTGTCCCGAAAACAGTGGGAGTATCGCGGCAGCGGGCGGTCAAAAGCACCGCCCCACAGAGCCGTTTCGGAACGACGGCCGGGAGCCATAAAGAGAGGACTATCATGCGTATTGCACTGCGTATCGCGCTCGCCGCATCGGCTGCGCTGCTGACGCTCGGCGTCGCCCAGGCTCAGGAAAAGACCCTGAGGATCGGCACCGAAGGCGCCTACCCGCCATTCAACAATCTGACCTCCGACGGCCAGCTCGTCGGCTTCGACATCGACATCGCCAAGGCGCTCTGCGACGAGATGAAGGTCAAGTGCACCTTCGTCGCCCAGGATTGGGACGGCATCATCCCGGCACTGCAGGCCGGCAAGTTCGACGCCATCGTCGCCTCGATGTCGATCACGCCGGAACGTCAGGAAAAGGTCGACTTCACCAACAAATACTACAACACCCCTTCGGCGCTGGCTGTGCCGAAGGACTCGACGCTTAAGGGCGTTACCAAGGAAGACCTCGCCGGCAAGACGATCGGCGTCGCCACCACGACGACGCATTTCAACTACGCCTCGAAGACCTATACGGACAGCACTGTCAAGGGCTATCCGAGCAGCCCCGAGGAGCAGGCCGATCTCGCCAATGGGCGTCTCGACGCGATCCAGGACGATATCGTCGTGTTGCAGCAGTTCCTGGATTCGCCCGACGGCGCCTGCTGCAAGATTCTAGGCCAGCCTTCGCCGCAGCCGGTCGAGATTTTTGGGCCGGGCGCCGGCATCGCCGTGCGCAAGGGCGAGACCGATCTCGTCAAGCAGTTCAACGACGCGATCGCTGCCATCCGCAAGAACGGAAAATACAAGGAAATCAACGACAAGTATTTCAAGTTCGACGTTTACGGCGCCGAGTCCTGATAGTTCGAAATCAAGACGGCGGGGGAAATTTCCCCGCCGCCTTGGCCTGACAGAAGTGGAGACAAGACCCGTCAATGCCAAGCCAGAACATATGGATACTTCTGAGTTGGGGACCCGATGGCTGGATTGACGATATTGCCTATGGCGCGCTGGTCACCATCGCGCTTGCACTGGCGACACTGCCCATCGGCCTGACGATCGGCTTTTTCGTCGCCTGGGCCAAACAGTCCGAAGAACCGTCGCTGCGGCTTGCCGCCAATATCTACACCACCGTCTTCCGCGGCTTGCCGGAACTGGTGACGCTGTTCCTGTTCTTCTTTGGCGTGCCAATTCTGCTGCAGCATCTCGTGCGATATTTCCGGCCCGACGCGACCGTCGACGTCAACAGCTTCGTCGCCGGCATGATCGTGCTGTCGCTGATCTTTTCATCCTATGCCAGCGAGGTGTTTCTTTCAGCCTTTCGTGCCATACCGAAAGGCCAGTATGAGGGCGGCTATGCCATCGGCCTGTCGAACTGGCTGACCATGCGCAAGGTGATCTTGCCGCAACTCCTTCGCATTGCATTTCCCGGACTTGAGAACTGCTGGCTCAGCCTGCTCAAGGATACGTCGCTCGTGTCGGTCGTCGGCCTCGCCGAGACGCTGCGCAATGCCTACACTGCTGCCCGCGTTACCAAGCACGCTTTCCTGTTCTATGGCGTTGCGGCCCTGGTCTTCCTCGGTCTGGCCATCGTTTCATCCTTTGCCACCAGCGCGATCCTGCGCTCGCTCGGCCGGCGAGAGGCACAACGATGAGCGTCACCGCCACCATGGTCGAACGGCCGCCACCACGGGCGCGTGGGTGGCCGCGCAGCCGTGTCATCGGCTATGCGATGGTCGGCTTCTGGATCCTGTTCGGCCTCGGCATCGTCAGTTACCTCATCTTTGCCTGGAACACCGACTTCTTCGCCAAATATGCCCCGGCCTATCTGAAGGGCCTTCAAACCACGTTGTTGCTGGTCTGCATATCGATGGTGCTCGGAGCGATCCTGTCGATGCCGGTCGCCTATGGACGTATGTCCAGCAACCGGCTCCTCTCCGGCCTCGCCTATTGCTATGTCTATTTCTTCCGCGGCACGCCGCTGCTGGTCCAGACATATCTAGTCTACTACGGCCTGGGATCGTTCAGGGCTGAACTTCAAACGATTGGCCTCTGGGATTTTTTCAAAGACGCTTTCAATTGCGGTGTGTTTGCCTTCGCACTCAACACCGCCGCCTATCAGGCCGAAATCCTGCGCGGCGCAATCGAAAGCGTGCCAAGAGGCCAATGGGAAGGCGCCGCCTCGCTCGGCCTCCACAAATTGCAGACGCTGCGAAAGATCATCCTGCCGCAGGCGTTGATCGTGGCCTTGCGTCCCTATGGCAACGAGTTGATCCTGATGGTCAAAGCCTCGGCTATCGTCGCCATCATCACCGTCTACGATTTGATGGGTCAGGCCAAGCTTGCCTTTGCCAACTCGTTCGACATCCAGGCCTATATCTGGGTCGCCCTTGTCTATCTGGTGATGGTCGAGATCTTACGCCATGGCGTCGAATGGATCGAACGCCGGATCACGATACATTTGAAGCGTTGATTGGTCGGCTGCACCAGTCGATCGGCCCATGCGCGTCTTGACGAATTGCGCGCAGAGCATAGAGCTTGCGCGGACAATTTCCGTTCCGTCTGAAGGGCAAACCTATGGCATCTGTGGCATTTCTCGGTCTTGGCGTTATGGGCTATCCCATGGCCGGGCACCTCAGGAACAAGGGCGGACACGACGTCACGGTCTACAACCGCACGGCCGCGAAAGCCGAGCAATGGGTGGCCCAGCATGGCGGCAAGCTTGCCTTGACGCCGGCCGAGGCGGCAGAGGGCCAGGATTTCGTCTTCTCGTGCGTCGGCAATGACGACGACCTGCGCTCGGTAGCGACCGGGGCCAAGGGTGCGTTCGCCGCTATGAAGAAAGGCTCCGTTTTCATCGACAACACCACGGCGTCGGCCGAGGTCGCGCGCGAATTGGCCGAAGCCGCTGAAAGGGCCGGCTTTTCCTTCCTCGACGCGCCGGTCTCAGGCGGCCAGGCAGGGGCCGAAAACGGCGTGCTGACGGTGATGGTCGGCGGCGAGCAGAGCGCTTTCGACAAGGCCAAACCGGTCATCGACGCCTTTGCCCGCATGGTCGGGCTGATGGGCCCGTCGGGCGCGGGCCAGCTCACCAAGATGATCAACCAGATCACCATTGCCGGGCTGGTGCAGGGACTGGCCGAAGGCATCCATTTCGGCAAGAAGGCCGGGCTAGACATCGAAAAGGTGATCGAGGTGATCTCCAAGGGCGCTGCCGGGTCCTGGCAAATGGAGAACCGCCACAAGACGATGAATGCCGGCAAGTATGACTTCGGTTTTGCCGTCGACTGGATGCGCAAGGATCTCGGCATCTGCCTCGATGAAGCCGACCGCAATGGCGCGAAACTGCCGGTGACCGCCCTTGTCGACCAGTTCTACAAGGATGTGCAGGCGATGGGCGGCAAACGCTGGGACACGTCGTCGTTGCTGGCGCGGCTGGAAAAATAGGCTGGGGATGACCGAGCTTTCGCCCCAATCCAGCGCCGCCGAGATTGTCGCGCATTTGCGGTCGATCGGCTCGGAAGAAAATCGCCGCGGCATGCTGCGCTATGGCATCAGGATCGAGCGGGCGCTCGGCATTTCGCATGGCATGCAGCGGCAGATCGCCAGGAAGATCAAGCGCAACCACGAGCGAGCCTTCGATCTTTGGCAGACCGGCATCATGGAGGCGCAGTTCATCGCATCCGTCACGGCCGACCCGAAGCGCTTTTCCGCAGCGGATGCAAGGCAATGGGCGGCGTCCTTCGATTCCTGGGATATCGTTGACGGCGTCTCCGATCTCTTCGTCGACACGGACGCCTGGAAGGAACTGATCGAAGAGTTCGCGGCGGACGAACGGGAGTTCGTTCGACGCACGGCCTTTGCCATGATGGCCTGGTCTGTCGTTCACCGGAAGCAAGAGCCGGTAGCGACTTTCCTCGGCTTCCTGCCGATCATTGAAGCGCACGCCACCGATAGCCGCAATTTCGTGAAGAAGGCGGCAAACTGGGCGCTTCGTTCGATCGGCAAGCGCTCGATGGAGATCCACGGCGCTGCCCTTTCCGTGGCGCAGAAGCTCGCTATGTCACCGGACAAGACAGCGCGCTGGATCGGCAAGGACGCGGTGCGGGAACTGAGCAATGCCAAGACGCTCGAGCGGATCGCCGCCAGAAAAGCCTGACCTGGACAAAGTCCGGTTCAGCGCGGTGACCCGAAAGACCCGAACCGATTTCGAGGCCCTCTTCGAAGCGCAGGGCGGGCCGAAATATTGCTGGTGCATGGCCTGGCGGCCCCTGCCCGGCCGCCGCGAGCATGTCCAGCACGCTGAGTTGAAACGGGCCATGATGGCGCTTGTCGAGGCAGGCACGCCGGTCGGCATTCTCGCCGAGCTCGATGGCAAGACGGTCGGCTGGTGCTCGGTCGCGCCACGCCAGACCTACCGCAAGCTGTCGCCGCAACAGCACGATGGCGAGACGGGCATCTGGTCGATCGTCTGCTTCTATGTTCCAAGAGCGCTGCGCGGCGGCGGGCTGGCGGCAGCGCTGCTTGACGCCGCCATCGACCACGCCTTTGCCAAGGGCGCCAGCACGATCGAGGCCTACCCCGTCGACCCGGCATCGCCGAGCTACCGTTTCATGGGATTTCGCGACATGTTCGCCGCTCGCGGGTTTCATGAGATCGGCATGGCCGGTTCTCGCAGACATGTGATGCGGCTCGAGCGTTGACGCGATCGGCCACGGCGTCTTTACTTCTGCCCAAAGGAAGCAACGGATGAGCAGTCCTGTCAAATCGACCCCGGCGCTTGCAGCCGCGTTGTTGGTGTTCATCGCTACCAACGCGTCGGGCCAAACCGCGCACATCTTCTGGAAGGATCTGCGTCCGGCCACACAAGCGGTGGCCGAGGATGCCGGCCTGCCGATGATCGCGGCAAAACTGCCCGATCATGGCGAGACGCTGTCTACAAATCTGCAGGACAAGACGATACAATTAGCCGGCTATGCATTGCCGGTCGACCGCGACGGCGACCTCGTCTACCAATTCCTTCTGGTGCCGTGGACGGGCGCCTGCAGCCACATGCCGACGCCGCCGCCGAACCAGATCGTGCTGGTGACGCCGACCCATCCCTACAAGATGTCGGAAGCCTATGAAGCAGTTGCCGTGACCGGCGCCTTGCATCCCGGCATGGAGAAGAGCCAACTGTTCATTCTCGACGGCGTCAGCATCATCCAGTCCGGCTATACCGTGCACAAGGCCGAGGTGGCGGCTGTCGACACCGTGCCGGACACGATAACGCTGCCGGTCAACTCGCCTTGGACTTTTCTCAACAAAAAGAAGAACTAGCGGGTTGAGCCTCAAGCCGCGTTGGCGCCCGATTCCTTGTCCAGCACCATGTAGTCGAGCGGCATTTCAGTCGTGTATTTGATCTGCTCCATGGCGAAGGACGACGACACGTCGCGGATCTCGATCTTGGCGATCAGCCGCTTGTAGAAGGCGTCGTAGGCGGCGATGTCGGGCACCACCACGCGCAGGAGATAATCGACGTCGCCGCTCATGCGGTAGAACTCGACCACTTCGGGAAATTCCTGGATCACTTCGGAGAAGCGCCGCAGCCATTCATGGCTGTGCGAATTGGTGCGGATCGACACGAAGACGGTGACGCGTACATTGACCTTCTCATGGTCGAGAATGGCGACGCGCCGCTTGATGACGCCCTCTTCCTCGAGCTTTTGAATGCGGCGCCAGCAGGGCGTCGTCGACAGGCCGACTTTCTTGGCGACATCGGCAACCGCGAGCGTCGCGTCCTCCTGCAGGAGGCGGAGAATTTTTCTGTCAAGGCGATCCATTGAGGTGCTCCCTAGTGCAGGCCGCGTTCCCTCGGGCGCGGCGCGCTTTGGGAATAGATTGGCTATACTCCCTCTTATTTAGGCCTTTCACAAGAAAGAAATTCTGCCGAACGGCACAAAAGCGAGTGAAATCTTGCTTAACGCTTAAGCAATGCGATAGCGGATTTCCGATCTCAGGAAGGGCAGCAAATCCATTTCAAACCACAGATTCTGTTTCAGCCACCCTGTGTTGCGCCATGACGGATGCGGTAGCGGCAGCACTTTGGGACCTACCGCAGCGTCCCAGATAGCGCGCCAGTCCCTCACGGTTTCGGTCAGTGACACCCGGCGAGCCGCACCCATATGCCATGACTGCGCATAGGAGCCGATGGTCAGAACGAGATCGATCTGCGGCATCAGCGCCATCAGCGGCGCGCGCCAGGCCGGCGCGCATTCGCGGCGCGGCGGCAGGTCGCCGCCCTTGGCATCCTGGCCGGGAAAGCAAAAACCCATCGGCACAATGGCGAATTTTTCGGTGTCGTAGAATTCGTCGGTGCTGACACCCAGCCAGCTTCGCAAACGGTCGCCTGACGCGTCGGTGAACGGCATGCCGGATAAATGCACCTTGGTGCCCGGCGCCTGGCTGGCAAGCAGGATGCGGGCGCTGGATGAGGGCAGCAGCACCGGACGCGGCTCGTGCGGCAGCGGCCGGCCCACCGGATTGTCGACGCAGATGCGGCAGGCGCGGATCTTTGCCGTCAAGCGTTCGAGGTTCGTCTCCATCTCAGGCAGAGGCGCTCGGCCGGCTGGAGATTGCCGCATACCAGCGCAGCACATTGGTGCACTCGTCCGGTACCTTGATGCGCGCCGGTTTCATGAAATCGATGGCGATCATGCCGGTGATGTCGGCAATCGAATAGCTATCGCCGGCGGCGAATTCCCGGTTTGCCAGTTCGGTGTCGAGCAGGTTCAGGAACTCGACCGCTTTCGTCTTGTTGGCCTCGCCCCATTCGGGGATCTGCGGAATTTCCCACTCCTTCATCGCTGGATGGATGTGGCGAAAAGCCTGAGCGACGCAACTGAGCAGATTGAACTCCATGCGCCTTTGCCACATCTCGACCTTTGCCTTGCCAAGCGCGCCTTGCCCGAACAGTGGCGGCTCTGGATGCAGTTCCTCGAAATAGCGGCAGATGGCGACGGATTCGGTGATGATGCTGCCGTCGTCGAGTTCGAGCACCGGCAGGCGCCGCAGCGGGTTGCGCGAACTGACCGGCTCTTGCTTGTGACCCATTGCGCCCATGTCTACCGGCACCAGCGGCACCTCGATGCCTTTCTCGGCTAGGAAGACCCTGACACGCTTCGGATTGGGGGCGCGGCCACCGTCGAACAGTTTCATCTCAATCCTCCCGATCTTGCGGACAGACTATAGGACACGGCGCGCTCCTCATCGGAAGCGAAAGATTTCGCGCAAGGCGTCGCCGATCGAAGCCAGCGTGCCGTGCCGTCTTTCGACCGGGCCTTCATGGTGGCTTTCGCGCCAGTCCTGCGGGGCATCAAAGGTGCCGGCCCAGATGCCGGCCTTGCCGGCGCGGGCAACGGCCTGCTCGGTTTCGTAGTCACCATAGGCAATGGCCCAGCCGGCCTCGACCTGGGCCCGGTTGAGGTCCTTGCCGCCGGCCTTGCAGTCGCCAAGCAGGCGGCCGTAGCGGTCGCGCTGCCAGCCGCTGCAGGTCACCGGATTGCCGGATATCAGCCGCACCAGGGCCTGCCGCGCCAGCCTGCCGCAGGCATAGTCGGCGCCGTCCTTGCGGCATATCTGCCGGTATTCCGGGGCATCGATGCCGCGCATGCGGAGCGTGAGTGAATCGCCGTCATTGACGATCGCCGCGCCCTCCGCCTTGCGCGTCTCGAAGCGGTCGAGCCGCGCTGCGACCAGGATCAGCAGGCCGAGCAGGATGATCGTCAGCCCGTAGTCCAGCGTCTTGCGCCACAGGCTTCGCGGTGGCGGCGGATAGTATCGCCGGCGCGGCCTTGGCGACCACGAACGGCTCATATGGCAAACAGTCTCTTAATCATTCGAACGTAGCTTAACGAATTAAGATCGCTGCGCGCATAAATTGAAGTTTCCATGCCTCTGCTACGCTCGAACACAGCGGATAAATTCATTGTGGACCGCAGGAAACCGCACCGCAACAGCGATGTGGCGCGCGCGGTGCGCAAGACTCGTGACCGTCTTTCGCAACAGGTCGGCAATCTCGACTTCGACCGCGAGCTCCTGAGGCTGCATGCGCGCGCCATGATGGGACGTGCGACCGTCATTCCGCTTCTGGTGCTGGTGATCGCGGCGAGCGGGCTGCTAGCGGGCATGGACAAGCAGATCAGCATCTGGGCGCTGTTCACGCTGATCTGCTATTCGATCGTTGCCTTCATGGCGCGGCGCGTCGAACGCACCGAAGCGGCCGAACTCGACCCTTTAGTGACACGCCGGGTTTTTCTGATCGGCCATTCGCTGTGCGGCCTCGGCTGGGCCTGGTTCGCCTGGCTCGGCTGTGCCGCCTGCCAGATCGATTATTTCCCGGTGATCAAGGCGATGGTGCTGCTGCTGGCAATGGCCGCGACCGCCATTACGGCGTCGTCCTTGCGCGGCTCGCTGCTCGCCACCTTCGTCATTCCGGTGGCGGTCTATGCCTATGCCGAATCAAAACTGTGGATGTCGGTCGAGACGATGATGGTCGCACTGCTGGTCGCGGCGCTGCCGTTCTTCGCCTACATCGCGCGCCATCTCAACCAATCGTCGCTGATGTTGTTGTCGTTCCGCTCCGAAACTGACGCGCTGCTCGCCGAGGTGGAGACGGCAAAATCGATGTCGGACGAAGCTCGTCGGCGGGCCGAAGACGCCAATCTGGCGAAGTCGCGCTTTCTTGCCTCGATGAGCCATGAGCTGAGAACACCGCTCAACGCCATTCTCGGTTTTTCGGAAGTGATGGCCAATGAGGTGCTGGGGCCGATGAGCAACCCTACCTATCGCGACTACGCCCGCGACGTGCACGATTCCGGCCAGCATCTGCTCGACCTGATCAACGAAATCCTCGACCTGTCGCGCATCGAGGCCGGCCGCTACCAGCTCAACGAGGAGCCGGTGATGCTGCTCAACATCGCCGAAGATTGCTGCCACATGATGGAGCTGAAGGCGCGCAACAAGGACATCCGCATCGTCCAGGATTTTGAAATCGCCTTGCCGCGCCTGTTCGCCGACGAGCGCGCGGTGCGGCAGATCATCCTCAACCTTCTGTCCAACGCCATCAAATTCACCGCCACCGGCGGCGAAGTTCGTGTGCGCGTCGGCTGGACGGCGGGCGGCGGCCAATACATTTCGGTCAAGGACAACGGGCCGGGCATTCCGGAAGACGAAATCCCGGTCGTGCTGTCCGCCTTCGGCCAGGGCTCGATCGCCATCAAGAGCGCCGAACAGGGCACCGGGCTCGGGCTGCCGATTGTGCAGGGCCTGCTCGCCATGCATGGCGGCGAATTCGAACTTCAGTCCAAATTGCGTGAAGGCACAGAGGCGATCGCCATCTTCCCGCTCACTCGGGTGATGGAGGAATTGCCGGCCCTGCCGACCAATACGGTGGCTGCGGCGGCGCGGCGGCGCTGATCGCCGGAGTCGCTTAGCCTTTGACCGCTGCGGCCATGCCCGAACTGGTAAGCGCGGCGGCCTTGACCAGGCCGGCGGCAAGCGCTGCCCCCACGCCCTCGCCGTGGCTGACGCCGAGATCGAACAGCGGATTGAGGCCGAGCCGCTCGGCGGCGCGCCTTTGGCCGGGCTCCGGCGACAGGCTGGCCAGCAGGCAATGGTCGAGCGCAGCGGGATTGGCGGCGTGCAGCACAGCGGCGGCGGCGGTCGCGGCAAAGCCGTCGAGCAGCACCGGAATCTTCTGCATCCGGGCAGCGATGATGGCGCCGGCGATGGCAGCGAACTCACGGCCACCGACGCGTCGCAGTGCCTCCAGCGGGTCCTTGAGAGCAGCGCCGTGGAAGGCAAGGGCTGCATCGACCACTCCCGCCTTGCGCGCCTGCATGGCCGCGTCTGCACCCGATCCCGGGCCGACCCAGTCGGCGCCGCTGCCGCCGAACAGGGCCGCGCACAAGGCTGCCGCGACGGTGGAGTTGCCGACGCCGAGATCGCCAAGGCAGATCAGGTCGGCGCCGTCAGCGATGGCTTCCATGCCGAAGGCCATGGTGGCGGCGCAGCCGCGTTCGTCGAGAGCTGCGTCCTCGGTGATATCGGCGGTCGCGATGTGCAGCGCCAGGTCAAACACCTTCAGGCCAAGATCGTTGGCGATGCAGACCTGGTTGATTGCAGCACCGCCGGCAGCGCAAAGCTCGACGGCGTCGGCGGTCGCCGCGACAGGTGTTGGTGAAATGCCATGGCGGGTCACGCCATGATTGCCGGCGAAGATCGCCACCAGAGGCCGGTTCACCGCCGGCGGCGCGCGACCGCTCCAGGCGGCTAGCCAGGCCGCGATGTCCTCGATACGGCCGAGCGAACCCGCCGGCTTGTCGGCTTTGGCAAACAGCGTGCGAACGCGCGCCTCGGCCGTCTCGTCAGCCGGCGGCAGGTTCGCCAGCAGATCGCGGAAATCGTCGAAAGGCAATGCGCTGGTCATGGCGTGGGTGCTCGTCTCCTGGGTTGAAAGCGGCATAGCCGCCTTGCCCGGCCGGCACAACCATCAAGCCGCAACCACCGGGCCGTGCCGCAAAAGCGGCGGCCGGCGGCGAAATCCGAAGGGCTTGCATTGGCTTTGCCGTTGCACCATGTGGAAGCGAGACAAGGGATTCCGCAAAGGGATCTCCAAGAGAACATCATGACGGCCATCGAATCTCCGTGCATCCTGGTCTGTTCGATCGACATGAAAACCGGCTTTTGCTTCGGATGCGGCCGCACGCGCGATGAAATCGGCGCATGGATGGGCATGACGCCGGAAACAAGGCGCGCCGTCATGGCAAAATTGCCGGCCCGGCTGGAAACGGTCGAGCGCCGGCCGCGCCGGGAAACACGC
Source organism: Mesorhizobium sp. 128a (assembly GCF_053848025.1). Lineage (NCBI taxonomy): Bacteria > Pseudomonadati > Pseudomonadota > Alphaproteobacteria > Hyphomicrobiales > Phyllobacteriaceae > Mesorhizobium > Mesorhizobium sp. 128a. Next base: position 170,291 of record NZ_JBSPKY010000006.1, read on the forward strand.
CGCACCCGTATGGCGCGCGAGCGCGACGTCCCCTCGTGAAACGGCAGCTCCTATGAACCGACTGTTCTGGATCGTGATGGCGGCCATCGGCATCACGGTGGTTCTGCTGGTGATCAACAACGACGCCGGCCGCACGTTCGGCATCGAGAATTATGATTTCAGCCGGCTGGTCTGGCTGGGGGCGATCGGCGTGCTGGTCGGCGCCGGCCTGATCCGATCTGGCAGGCCGCTCGGCGCCATGGCCCGCAATCTCGGCACCTGGGCCGTGATCGTGCTGGCGCTCGTCGCCGGCTACCAGTACCGCTACGAGTTGCAGGATTTCGCCAGCCGGGTGACGGCAGGCCTCGTTCCCGGCAGCCCGCTGGCGCTCGGCGTCGAGGATGGCCATGCCACCGTGACCCTGGACAAGGCCGACAGCGGTCATTTCGAAGCCCGCATCACCGTCAATGGCGCGGCGATCCGCACCGTGGTCGATACCGGCGCGACCAGCACGGTGCTGACGGCGGAAGACGCGCAAGCGGCAGGTTTCAACCCGGCAGCATTGAGCTTCACCGTCCCTGTCTCGACCGCCAACGGCATGGCGCGCGCCGCTTCGGTGAGAACCGACGAACTGGCGATCGGCGGTATCGTGCGCAAGAACATGCAGGTCATGGTCGCAGCCCCCGGTGCGCTCGGTCAGAGCCTGCTCGGCATGAATTTCATAGGCTCGCTGTCCGGCTTCGACGTGCGCGGCGACCGGATGATTTTGCGGGATTGAAGCGCCTCGAGCGTTTTACCGTTTCACGGAAACGGCGAGCCGCTCTGGACTTGCTCTAGGCGGCCTTTTCGACACGATCGAAATCGACGGCCGCAAACGCCGCCTTGAGCACATCTGGCCCGGCACCAGGTCTGGTCGCGTCGGTCGACAGAATCTGCCGGAAGCGGCGCGCGCCGGGCAGGCCGTGAAACAGCCCGACCATGTGGCGGGTGACGTGGCCGAGCCGCCCGCCCTGCTCGATATGCCGCGCGGCGTAGTCGGCCATCGTGTCGATCAGTGCGGCAAAATCGAAAGCGCCGGGTTCAGCCCCGTAAAACGCTGCATCGACGCCCGCCAGAATGCCCGGCGTGTGGTAGGCGGCGCGGCCAAGCATGGCGCCATCGACTTGGTCGAGGTGACGGGCAGCCTCATCGAGCGATTGAATGCCGCCATTGATGCCGATGAATTTATTCGGTTTTCCGGCTTTGAGACGATAGACCCTGTCATAGTCGAGCGGCGGGATATCGCGATTTTCCTTCGGGCTCAGCCCCTCCAGCCAGGCTTTGCGCGCGTGCACCCAGAGCGCGTCGGCGCCAGCCGCGAACACGCCGTCGGTCAGCGCGTTGAGCGCGGGCTCGGGATCCTGCTCGTCGACGCCGATGCGGCATTTTACGGTCACCGGGATCTTCACCGCGGCCTTCATCGCCGCAACACAGTCGGCGACGAGGTCAGGCACCTTCATCAGGCAGGCGCCGAACGTGCCCGACTGGACGCGGTCCGACGGGCAGCCGACATTGAGGTTGATCTCGTCATAACCGAACGCCTCGCCAATGCGCGCCGCCTCGGCCAGTTTCTGCGGATCGGAGCCGCCGAGCTGGAGCGCGACCGGATGTTCGGTCTCGTCAAAGCCAAGCAGCCGCTCACGCGCACCATAGATGACAGCATCCGCCACCACCATCTCGGTATAAAGCAGCGCGCCGCGCGTCAACTGGCGATGGAAGAACCGGCAATGCCGGTCCGTCCAGTCCATCATGGGCGCGACGGACATGACGCGAGCCCTTGCGTTCTGGGCTTTTCCGTAGAGTTCTGCGGGTTTGAGGGCTTCCATATGTTGTAACTTGTTGTACCGCATTGTTGCCTTTTTCAGGCTTTGTTGTAGTGGATACAACATTGTTGTAGGCGACGTCACCCAAAGTCTTTACGTCTTGGGTGGCGGCCTTGAATGTTTTCGGGTCATTCAACTCGGCTTCACGTTGGCGGAGCCAGGCTTTTGCAGTCTTGTGATCTCGGAAGGTCCGGTTCTCGCGGATCGTCTTCCCGTCGCTCTTTCTGGCGATCTGGCAAAGATAGGAAGGTTTCCCGTCACGGCGCGTTCTGGCTCATCGACCCAAATATGGCGGTAACTGGGCACAAACCAAAAGCCGCCGTTAGGTGCGCTGGTCGGGTGGGCTCTCGGTCCCGATCGCGATTCGGTTGCACCCCTCGGGGCGCCCGCGGTCGGGCGCCCCGAGGTGGTCCCTCCAAAGGGCAGCGTGCGGATCCGGGGTAGCCCGTCTGCCCGATTGCCCCGGCCATGCTGCCACCGCACAATATTCCGCCGGAATACGCCGGACAGGCAGGGCCTCGGTGGTCGATGATGGACGCCAGCACGCTTCTTTCGGATCTGCGCAGCCGGAAGGTGAACCTATGGATCGAAGATTCCCGGCTTAAGTGCAATGCTCCCGTGGGGGCCATCGACGCGGAATTGAAATCGGCGCTCGTCGCCCGCAAAGCCGAGTTGATTGCCCTTCTGCAGGCCGAACTCGAACCGTCCGCAAGTCCCACCCTGCCGACGGTTTGCCGCGATATTCCCGCACCGGTCCCGGTGGCGCGCGAGCGCATGGCCCAGTTCGTCATGGTATTGCGCAGTCGCGGCTTCGATCTCGCCAACTGCGCCGGACGGCTGGGTGTCTTCCCCCGCCTGGGTGTGAATTTCTGGGCTGCGATGCGACCCGGTTGGTCCCCCCGTGCCGACGATCCGGTCGACAACCTCGTTTCGCTTTTCATCGACGGCCAGCCGGTCGACGCGGACCTTCTCGCCAGACAGGTCTCATCGAGCTTCATCGACACGGCGCTCGACATGCGGCTGATCGAGCGCGCAAACGGCTTCCTGCAGGCGAACGTGTGTCTGTTCCCATGCTACGGTAGCTACATCGTGACCGACCATGCGGCCAAGAATACCGCGATCAACCAGATCATGTGGCTGTGGGGCGAGAGCTTCATGCTCGGCGGCCTGGTCAAGCGAAGTCGGCGGCGGCGCGCCATCGACCTGGGAACGGGATCCGGTATTCACGCGCTGCTGGCGGCGGACCACTGCGCGTCGGTGGTCGGCGCAGACGTCAATCCGCGCGCCGTCGAATTCGCCACGTTCAATGCACTGCTCAACGGAAAGCGCAACGCTCAATTCGTCTTGAGCGACCTCCTCGATTCGATCGACGGGACCTGCGATCTGCTGCTGGCCAATCCGCCCTACGCCCCCGACGCCGCGGCCAGGGCGGGAGACAATTTCTGGAGCGGCGGCCTCAACGGCACCGACCTGTTGCGGCGGATCGTCGAATCGCTGCCCGCCAGGTTGGATCCCGACGGGACGGCCCATCTGATCGCTCTCTATCCGAATCCGCCAGCAACCAGGATCAGAGATCATTTCGACATGTGGCTCGGCGGCAGGATGGCCGACTGGGACGTGCTGGACCATACCTGGCCGGTGCCGACCTACGACGACTTGTTCTCCGTGCAGCCCTACCAAGGCGACAAGAGCGCATGGCGTTTCGGCGTCGTCAGTCTGCGTCGGTCCGCGTCCGGAAACGGCTGGTGGAAAGAGGTCTCCGGCCAAGGCATGTTCTTCGCGCCGGACGGGCGCTGCGACCTCGTCGCCGATCACGACGCCCACTGACCTCCGCGCGATCCGCGGAGAAAGGTCTCCGGCGCCGCTTGAAGGCCTCCGTCCGGATCGATAGATCACTTCCGCAAGAGCCGCGTACGTCAGCCTGAAAACGTCGGCTCGAAACGCGGGAACCTTTCATCTGCGAGCCGCTTTCGCCGGTCCAAGGCCGCAGCCCTCGATATGCTGCAGAGGCATCTTGGGACGTCCAGCACCGCCACCGTCGATCGCGAACGGCTCATTCGCTTGGTCGTAATCGAGCCGCCCAAGGTGCCGGACCAATGACTCCCGATATCGACATCGGCTTTTAGGAACCGCTGCACGCGGCCAGCTCTCCTTGCAGCGAAGGTACCGGAGGTTTTCGGCCAGAGAAACGAAGCCCGCGAACGGGCCCCGTCGCAGGCATAAGATATGCTTAGCCCTTCTTCATTGCTTTCATGGCCATATCCATGTGCATCATGCAATCGTCCGCCTTGTTAGCCTTCATAGCGTCCTTGGCCATTTCCATCTCTTTCATTGCCGCTTCCTTCTGCGGCTTCATTGCTTCGCCGGTCATCGCGTCCATGTCAGCCTGCATCTTCATCATCGACGCATCGTCGCATTTCATCATGGCATCGTCAGCCATCGCCGGCAGAGCACCGACAGCGGAAAGAACGATGGCTGCGCATAGCGATTTCAACATAGTGTTCTCCTACCTTTTTCGCGGGGAAGAATTTCCCCGTTATCAAGGTTCGGCGGAACGGAGGTGTCGTTACACGTCTCTAGTCAGATTTTTTTTGTTTTTGCCGGGAACTTTGCTGCTGCTGCGTTCAGGGCCATCCGATTGTGCAGAAAGTTGACGCCGCCAGGGGACGCGCGGTTTGAACGTCGAGATTCAAACCGGATACAATATCGCCAGCAAATGCTCGCTTGGTGTCGGCCCCTTGCGCCTGGGACGTGACGAGCCGGATTTGCATGAGAACATCGGCGCAAATCATGGCGACGCACGTTCGAAATTGACTTGCGCCTCGGAACAATCCAGATTCCAGACAAGCCTCGACCCCAATAGTACACACTTGTTAAGCTTCCTTTGCCGCAAGCCTTCCATTGCATTAGTCTGCGAACATGTCGTAGTTCATGATTGATCGTTTCGCTGAGGGGGCGAAAACTCATGGAGATGCAGCAGGTCCGCTATTTTCTGGCCCTGTCCAACACGCTTAATTTCACCAGAGCAGCGGAAGAGTGCAATGTCACGCAGCCGGCCCTGACGCGTGCCATCAAGACCCTGGAAGACGAGTTGGGTGGGGAGCTGCTTCGGCGCGAGCGCCAGCATTCCCATCTGACCGAGCTTGGCCGGCGCATGCTGCCCCTGCTGCAACAATGTTACGATGCTGCCACCTCCGCGAAATCTCTTGCCAAGGCAGTGCAAAGCAGCGACGTCGCTCCACTCAATGTCACCATTTCCAACAGCATCAACATAGCGCTGCTGGTTTCACCCTTCACCGAGCTTTTCCGAGCCTACCCTGGAGTGCATCTCAAGATCAGTCGCGGGTCGCCGGCCGCTGTCATCGAAGCCCTCAAGAACGGCGAGGTCGAACTGGCGGTCGCCGGCCCGCTGGGACAGGCGTGGGATCGGCTCGACGCATGGCCGCTTTTCCAGGAAGGGATCGAACTCGTCGTGAACTCCGATCACCCTCTTGCCCGCCGAAACGAGGCGGACGTCGCGCTGAGCCAGTTGGCCGCAGAGCCCGTGCTCAGTCGGATCGACTGGGAAACGAGCGAAGATCTGTCGCGCGGTCTCTCGGCCAGAGGAATTTCGCCTCGCACCGCACATGAGGTTGAAACCGATCAGGACCTGTTGGCGCTGCTGGAAGCCAATGCGGGCGTTGGCTTTGTCTCCACGACTGCACCCCGCTCGCCCAACGTCCGCCGACTCAAGCTGCGTGATCTGGATGTTTCGCGGATCGTCGCCGTATATGCGGTCGCCGGCCGACATCGCTCACAGGTGGCCATGACGCTCCTCAACCTCCTGCGATCGACCGACTGGTCGACATTTGGCGTCAGCGAGCCCGCCTGAGTGCGGCGATCAAGTCGTCGATGTCCATTCGCCGACGGTAATCGGGATCGACGAACCGATCTGTGATGATGCCATCAGTTCCGACAACGAAGGTAGCCGGGATCGGCAGGAACCAGCTGTTGTTGCCCTGATAGTTCGGCAGATCGAGGCCAAGGCCCATCAGCCGCTCCATTTCGGCTCCAACCCAGATCGCCAGGTTGAGGGACAAAGCGTAGCCATTGTCCATATCGGTCAGGAAAGGAAATTGCGCACCAACCGATGCCTTCATCGCCTTTGCGAATTTGCGCCGCTCAGGCATGATCACCGCGACCTGGCCGCCCAGTGTCGCAATCTCCTGTTGGGCTTCGACGATGCCGATCGCATTCAGGCGGCAATAGGGACACCAATGTCCCCGCTGAAAAGTTATGACGGCCGGCCCGTGGGCAAGGATTTCAGACAGACTCACGAGCCTGCCCTCGTCGTCAGGCAGCAGGAATACGGGCATGACATCGCCGGGGGCGGGAGCACTTGCCCCGGCCCCCTGCTCCCGGAGGCGCGCTACCAGTCGGTCAACCGCGTCAGCGAAATCCGAATTGAGTCGGCGAACTGCACTCGCGATCACCGCCAGCCGCTCGTTGAGAGGAGCATCGAGTTCTATGGCAGCCTGAACGGACTGTTCGAATGTCATTGGCTGTTCATCGGCGGCCATGTCTGGACTTTCGCAATTTGCATACAGCCTATCATTGAAGCCCCGTGAGCACGGCCATGCTTTTCCTGCATGGAGTCGATGCCTTGCGTGCATCGAAGCTGCGGAGGTTCATCTTCTGTTCGATATCGACTCGTTACAGTATATTCGTGATATCTGAAGCGAAGGTCGAAAAGCCCGCAGACCACTTGTCGACCCATTGTGCCTTTTGGCCGTTCGACCTCTTGAAACGTGAGCCGCCGCGAGGAGGATCTTCTTCCGAGAGCATCCGCTGTTCGGTCCCGCAAGTTGCGCGTCTCTATCATCGCTATCGACAGCCCAGAAGTGCATATGCTCGGCCTCCCGAGACTCAATGCAGTTTGACTCGCGGCCTGGCGCGGCGTGACAGGAAACCGATTGCCGTGTCCAGCACCGTCTTGAAGGTCCCGTGCACGGCCTTGAGATGCATCTTGTAGAGCGAGCGATACATCAGCCGGGCAAGCAATCCTTCTACCTTCAGCCCGCCGACCAGGCTGCCGAACGTGCCGTAGTCGGCCAGTGAAACGAGAGAACCGTAGTCGCGGTAGCGGAACGCCGGCGCCGCCTGCCCTTCGAGTCGTGCCGCGATCACCTTGACCATATGATCGGCCTGCTGATGGGCCGTCTGGGCGCGCGGCGGCAAGGGGCCTTCGCCGCCGGGCAATACACAACTCGCGCAGTCGCCGATCGCAAACACATTTTCGTCTCCCTTCGCCCGCAGCGTCTCATCCACAACCAGGCGGTTGATGCGATCTGTATCGAGGCCATCGAGTCCTTTCAGAAAATCCGGCGCCTTGATCCCGGCGGACCACACGACGAGTTCGGCCGGAACGAACAGCTTCTCGCCAAGCCTGATACCCTCGTCTGTCACTTCGGTGACCTTGATGCCGCATCGGATCTGAACACCCAGATCTACAAGCCGGCATGCAGAAGAGCGCGCAAGGTGTTCCGGCAAAGCTGGCAGGATGCGCGGTCCCGCCTCGACGACGGTGATGCGGATCAGCCTCTCGAAATCGATGTTGTCGAGATTGTGCGAGGCGATTTCCCGCATCGACTTGTGCAACTCGGCGGCCAGTTCAACGCCGGTGGCTCCGGCACCGACGATGACGCAGTGGAGCTGACCTGGCGACAGTTGCTCGTATTGCGCATTGGCACGCAGGCACGCGTCGATCATGCGCCTGTTGAAGCGGGCGGCCTGACCGGCGGTATCGAGCGCGATGGCATGACGCGCCGCCCCCGGCGTGCCGAAATCGTTGCTGACGCTGCCCACGGCCAGCACCAGCGTGTCGTAGCCCAGCACGCGTGGCGGAATGATTTGTCTGCCATCGTCGTCGAAGCTCGGCGCCACAAAGACTTGGCGCTTGGCGCGGTCGATGCCGACGACTTCGCCGATCCGGTAGCGATAGTGGTGTGTGCTGGCATGTGCGATGTATTCCACCGCATCGTTCGACGGGTTCAACGTGCCCGAGGCCACTTCGTGCAGAAGCGGCTTCCAGACATGTGTGCGGTTGCGATCGACAAGCGTTACGGAAAGCCGTCGCTTGCCGAATTTGCCGCCAAGCCGTGTTGCCAATTCGAGTCCGCCGGCACCTCCGCCGACGATGACTACGCGGTGCCGCGAACTGTCGGCGTGAGATGGCGTCTCCGGTATCGTGCGGAAAAGCGCGGCATTGTTGGCAAGCACAGCTTCCGGAACCAGCCGCATCCCTGGAGTGATGATCTGCATCAATATCTCCGTCTTTCTTCTCGGCGCCGCGATCGAACCGATCACTCTTGCGATTCGTGGATGACGATGCCCTGCAGCATGTCGACTTCGCATTCCCACGGCTTCTCCGAGAGGACGCGCTGGCCGTGCTCGTAACCGGCCTGCCAGCGCGTGCGGATGCCGACGCGGGTGAAGTCGATGTCCTTTGTGTGGTCCTCGCCGTCCAGGCGTGGCGAAAGCAGCCGCACAAGGTGCATGACCGACGGGCAGCCGTAGGAAGCAAGCTCCTTGAACATCGGATCCTCACGCCGCTCCTCGGGAACCAGCTTTCCCATTTCACGCACGACATGCCGCAGGCGATGCAGTTGCTCTTGTCTCGCAACATGGCTCCGGCCCCGGCTGGCGTATTGAAGGTCTTTCTGCCGGCCCATGACCTGCCAGATCGATTTGGGCTCGGTGGCGCGAGGCTGCCACATGTTGACGGCAAAGATCAGCGAGTCGCGCCGCGGACGCGCGTCGAGCACGACCTCGATGGGCGTGTTCGAATAGATGCCGCCGTCCCAGTAAGGCTCGCCGTCGATACAGATCGCCGGAAACGCCGGCGGCAAGGCGCCCGACGCCATGATGTGCGCCGCCGACAAGGTCATCTCTCGAGTGTCGAAGTATTTGAGTTCACTGGTGTTGACGTTGACTGCGCCGACCGTCAGGCGGGTATGGCGCCGGTTGAGATAGTCGAAGTCGATCAGGTCATTCAGCGTCCTCTTGAGCGGATCGGTCGTGTAGTAGGAGGCGTTCTCGACGCCCACTTCGCGGTTCACTCCAAACATGGCGCCTGGATTCGGTTCGAAGAATCCCGGTATGCCCCGCATCACGGTGCCCATATTGGCGAAGACATTGCTTGGCACCATCATTCGGAACACCTCATCGAGAGGGCTGATACGGCTGACGCCTTCCCAGAATTCCTGAAGCCTCGCCAGCCGAACCGTTGGATCGTTCCCGGCAATCAACGCCGCGTTAATGGCGCCGATCGAGGTGCCGATGACCCAATCCGGCTCTATTCCGCCTTCGACGAGCGCCTGGTAGACACCGGCCTGGTAGGCACCCAGAGCGCCGCCGCCTTGCAGCACCAACACCGTTTGCCGCTTAACGGCAGCGTCGGCCGGATGGGCGACCTCCGGCAAAGGTTCGGCGATCGGAGGATTTCGGGTGATCTTGTTCATGGTCTTTGCTCCTCGTTGCCGGTTCAATGAGCGGTCCAGCCGCCTTCGATCGGGATAATGGCGCCGGTGATCGAGGCCGCATCGGTCGAGGCCAGGAACAGGCAGAGGGCCGCGACCTCGGCCACGGTCACGAACTGCTTGGTCGGCTGCGCCGCCAGGAGCACATCCTTGATCACTTGTTCTTCTGTGATCCCCCGGGCCTTGGCCGTATCCGGTATCTGCTTTTCGACCAGCGGGGTGAGCACGTATCCCGGGCAAACCGCATTGACGGTGATGCCCTGTTCGGCGACCTCCAGCGCAACCGTCTTGGTCAGACCGGCAACGCCGTGCTTGGCAGCGACATAGGCGGATTTATACGGCGAGGCGACAAGGGCGTGGGCCGACGCAACATTGATGATGCGGCCCCATTTGCGTTCTTTCATGGCCTGCAGCGCGCGCCGGATCGTGTAGAAGGACGACATCAGATCGATCGCCACGACTGCTTCGAATTTCTCGATCGGAAAGTCATCGATCGGCGCGACATGCTGGATGCCGGCATTGTTGACGAGGATGTCGACCGCGCCGAACTCGGCGATTGCCTTGTCCATCATCGCGGTGATCGCGCTGCCCTTGCTCATATCCGCACTGTCGTAGCGAACAGTCACCCCATGGTCCGCGGCAAGCTTTGCCCGCAGCAACTCAATCTCGCCGGGATCGCCGAAACCGTTCAGAACGATGTTGCAGCCCTTCGCGGCGAAGGCTTCGGCAATGCCTTGGCCGATGCCGCTGGTCGAGCCTGTGATCAGTGCCGTCTTTCCTCTGAGCATCGTTGTTTCCTTCGGTTGAAGCCGCGGCCGAAATGGCCTGCAAACGGCTGCTCGATTTCTAGGCCGAGTATGGCGGGCGGCTGGAGACAGCGGAAATGCCGTTGAGACATGGATTCGATAGCCGACGGTCGGATCGTCAACTGTCGCCTGGGACACCAATCACCAGATCGGGTTGTTCGACGTTGGGGCAACTAGTAAGATCACCCGGCAACGCGGGTCGTGCCGCATGCCAGCCGCTGGGGGAGAGCGCGCAGTGGAGATCAGCCAGGTCAGATATTTCTTGGCCGTCGCCAAGGAACTGAATTTCACCAGGGCAGCCGAGCTGTGCAACGTTACGCAGCCGGCACTGTCACGCGCGATTAAGCTGCTCGAAGACGAGTTCGGCGGCGCGCTTTTCCACCGCGAGCGACGCTTTACACACCTGACGGAACTCGGTCGCATGGTCGAAACCTATCTCGAAGGCGTTTTCGAGAACTCCCGGCAGGCAAAAGAGATCGCCGAGCAATATGTGCACCTCAAGAAAACGCCTCTCCGGGTCGGCATCATGAGCACGATAGCTCCGGATGAAATCATCGAACTCATCTCGTCCGTGCGCACGCACCATCCCGGCGTTGAGCTTCATCTATGCGATGCCGATGCACCGAGCTTGCGACGCCGGCTGCTCGGAGGCGACCTTGAGGCAGCTATTTACGCGCTGCCGTCAAAACTGCCCGATGAGGAAGTTCACTCCCTGCCGTTGTTTCAGGAACAGATGGTGATGGCTGTTCATCTCAACCATCGCCTGGCCAAGCAGCGCAGCGTGCGGGTGACGGATATGAGCAATGAGACCTACATCCACCGCAACAATTGTGAATTTGCCGGTTATGCTGATGCTATTCTGGCCGACCAGGGTGTCACGGTCAGTCCCGTTTACTGGAGCGATCGTGACGATTGGACACTCGCGATGATCGCCGCCGGGCTTGGTTTCGGGTTTATGCCTGAGCATACCGCCAAGCACCCCGGAGTGGTACCGTTGCCGATCACCGATCCGGAATTCTGGCGCGAGGTCAATCTCGTCACGGTGCGCGGCCGCAGGCATTCGCCGGCGGTTGGCGCACTCGTGCGCGAAGCCACGCAGAAGAAGTGGTTCGGCGAGCGTGCAAAGGCGTTATCCGCCGCGGAATAGCCTCTGCGAAGACAGCCTTTCCCAGGCCAGGGCGACGGATCTCCGGCACCTGCCCACGCTCAGTTCTTCCTGATCGTCGAGGTCACGGACTGGATGACCTCGGTCGCCATCTTGAACTGCGGGGCGCGATCGGTGATGCCATGGCGCTTGGCAATCCAGTCGAAATCGCTATAGGCGGCGTAAACCGCGCCATCCGCAGTCTGGTAGACCAGCACGCGCACCGGCCAGTCGAGACCGGCTTCGGGATTGGATGTGATGAAGGTCGTGCCGAGCGCCGGGTTGCCGAACATCACCAGCCGCGACGGCCTGACATCGTTGCCGGCATTGTTGCCAAGCTTTGCCTGGTCGATGACGCCGAAGAACTTGATGCCCTTCTTGAGGACATCCTTCTTGATGCGGGCGACGGTTTCAGTGACGGAATAGTCACTCTTCACCGTGACAACGCCATCAGAAGCGGCGGCCGGGATGACGGCAGCTATCAGTATGGCGGTTCCGGCAATCATGGTCTTCAGGTAGTTGGTCATGTCAGTCTCCTTTGTTGAATAGCCATTTTTTCGGTCTTGGGTGTCACGACTTTGGCGGTTGAAGCGCGCGCGCCACTGCGATCGCGCCGGCAAGGAAGGCAGCGAGCACGGCCACGCATGCGGTCCACCCGATCCGGTCGTAAATCTGTCCGATGACGAAGCTGCCAGCGAGCCCACCCGCATAGTAGGAGGCCAGGTAGATGCCGCTCGCGGCCGTGCGATCGCGCGAGGCGGTGCGGCTGACGTGCCCCGTGGCTATCGCTTGCGCCAGGAAGGTTCCCATTGCGACCAGCGCCATCCCTGCAAGGACGATCGGCAGGCTGGCCGTGAGCAACAGCAGCAGCCCGACGATCGCCATCGCAAGCGTTGCACCGATGCCGATCCTCGGGCCGAGACCGGCCGTGACACGCCCGGCGAGTGGCGTGGTCAACATCGATGGCAGGAAGACGAAATAGATCAGTCCCAATGCCATCGGCGACAGCGACAGCGGCGGGGCGACAAGCTGGAAATTCACATAAGTGAAGGTTCCAATGAAGACGAAGAGGATCAGGAAGCCGATCGCGAAACAAGCGCGCAGTTCGGCATTTTCCAGCGGGCCCTTCCAGGACGCACGAACAGATTGACCGATCGTATCGGCGCGCATCGTTGCGGAGGTCTTTTGCAACGTGAACCAGACGAGCGCCGCGCCAAATAGATTGAGGGCGGCGAAGGTCAGGAAGTTGGTGGAGATGCCGAACGTGTCGGCGACGGCGGCAGACATCAGCCGTCCGAAGAAATTGCTGGCGACATTGCCCGTTACATAGGCAGCGAGCGCACTGGTCGTCTGCCGTGCGGAGAAATGTTCTGCCAGGTAGGCCATCGTCAGAGTGAACGCGGTCGACATGCACAGGCCTTGCGCCACGCGCAAAAGGGCGAAGACGACGATGCTGTCTGTTTGCGAAAGCAGCGTCGTTGGGATGGCGAGGATGGCGAGGCTGATCCAGATGCCATTGCGGCGATCTATGCCGCGCCCGAAGAGGGCAACGGCGACACCTGCCACCGCCATGCCAAATGTGCTGGCGTTGACGGCGAAGCCCATGGTTGCACGGCTGACGCCGAATTTTATCACCAGTGAGGGCAGTATTGCTTGGGTGGCGAACAGATCGACAAGCGTAAGAAATGCGATCAACGCAACAAGGCCAAAGCGCCAACTGTCGGCGGCCACCGTGTGCAGCCGTGCCGTCTCTGTCTGTTCACTGGTTGTCATGACGAGGCTCCGTGGCCGGACGTCCCCAGGTAATCACCTGAGGACGCGCTTTCGGTTGCTGAGGGTGGGACTGTTCGCCGAAATGTCCGGATCACATCATGTGGTCGTCGGGCATCGCGGGCGGCAAGACGTCGGCGGAATAGAGCACGGCGGGAACCTTGCCGTTGTTCTTCCACCAATGGGCGAGCTGGCCGAACTCGGCGGTCACATCGCCAGCCGGGTGCTCGATGCCCACCTTGCAGGTGCTGCGGTATTCGGTGATCGAGCCTTCGATGACGAGGATATTGGCCGGGCGCAGATTGTGCTCATGCCACGGCACGACGCCGCCTGGCTGAACGACGAGCTTGCGAAGACGCAGCATATTGCCTTTCCAGGCCTCGCCCTTGCTGCTCAGATCGATGGCCGAGAGAACCGTGTCGACAACGCCAACCGGTTTGCTGGGATGTTCCTGAATATCGGTCGTTGCGGCCTGGCCCGCAGGGCAGTCGCCGGCGAAGGCCGGAGCAGAGGAAAATGCAGCGGTTGCCGAAAGCAGACCTGCCGCAAATGCAAGGGTGAGTTTCTTGATAGCCATCTTGTATTTCTCCTTTGTCGGTGCCCAAACGCGGGAGGCGGGGCATGACGGGGAGAGTGACCGGAGCGATCCGAAAAGAGAAATGCTGACTGGCTCTGAAATCGATACCTGAAAACTATGGTAGACCACGGCAACTGCATGAGGACCACACGCGGCAACCGCCTCGTGTGATCCCCTAATTCTTCGATTTTGCTTCAGGCAGCGGTCTTTTGGATCGCCTGGACGATTGCGCTCTCAGGCCAGCCATGCGCCTTGACGCTGTTTACGAAAGCCGACGCCGCAGGCGAGAACCTGCGTCCCGCAACGACAACCAGGGATACTTCCCGCCAGACCTCAGGATCAATGACGGGACGGACCTGCAACCCTGGAATCACCGCACTGAATTCCGGGATGAAGCAGATGCCCAGTCCTCCGGACACCATATTCTGGATCCAGTCCTCGCGTTCGCTGGCGTACGAGATCCTGAGCTTCACGCCCCGATCCGTGCACAGACCGGCGAGGTGATCGCGATACTCGCAATTGAGACGTCTGAGATAATTTTCGCCATCGAGTTCGGAGATGGCTACGTTGTCATTGCGGGCCAGCCGATGGCCGTTTGGAAAGGCGAGGACAAAGCGCTCGCGATAAAGCGGTGTGACGTCGAAGCGGTCCGGGAAACTGTCGCTTGACGCCATGATGGCGACGTCGATCTCGCCGGACTCCAGAAGTTGGGAGAGCGATGCCGGCACGCCCTCAACCAGTTGCAGCTGGATGCCCTGCTGCCGCCGATTGAAGTCGGTCAGCAAGCCGGTGAAGCGACGCGGGCCGATGGTGCACATGACGCCGACCTTCAGGTTGGCGTTTTCCAGGCACAGGAACCTCGATGCCTCCTGGCGCACTCCAGTCAGTTCGTCGAGGATCTGCTGAAAACGGGGGCGAAGCAGCACACCCAGGTCAGTCAGGTGGGTCAAGCTTCGTTCGCGGCGAAACAGCAGCCCTCCGACCTCTTCCTCGAGTTGCTGGATGGCGCGGGACAGAGCCGGCTGAGTGACGTTGCACTTTTCGCCTGCCCGCGTGAAGTTTCGTGTCTCGCACACGGCCAGGAAGTAACGGATGTGGTGAATGTCCATGCCGATTTGTCCCGAGTTGCAGACGAGGCTGTTCGTGCTTCGGAGACTGCCGCAAGGCTCGCTTTGGCGCCAATGCACTGCGGCTATAAAGTCGATAGCGGTCCGTCATGGCGCCGTGACATCATCCCTGGATTTCCCGGAACGGCCGGAGCAGCTCAGTTGGCGCCGCCGAGCGCCAATACATTGCGCAGAGCGCATCGTGCGGCTTGCTCATGGCGGGGTCATTGACCGCAGGATTCTCGCCAGGCTCGGAAAACTTGCGCCGCGCAAGGGATTGCAGCCAATGCAATCTGCCTATGGAGTTCATGCCACCTTGGCATTTCGCGAGCAGAGGATCATGCGGCAGTGTCTCCATCGAACGCCTTGCCTGGCGTTTTTCGGGAGGAGACCCAAAAGATGCAAATCCAGGCCGCAACCGACCATGTCTTTGTTGCAGGTGCAGAACTGGCGATTGAAGCCCGCAAGCCGATCAATATCACCCTGGCAAACGATGCGCACGGCGCATTTGTCTGGGGCGTACTCGATCGGTTGCTGGATGAACCTCGCCTTTCCTTCCGCAGCATCACCGCATCCGGTTTCGGAGGCATGGAAGCAGCGGTTCTTGCTTACGGACTGGCTCTGGGCGGCCGGCGTGGCGCACGAACGGCGCTCACCAATTTCTGGCGGCGCATCAGCCACGCATCGATGTCTGCGGTCGCTACGGTCAATCCGCTGAGATCGATCCTGGAACAGTCGATCGACGTTGCCGAGTTGCACAAGAATAGCTGCCCATTGAAGCTCAACATCCTGGCTTCGAACGCCCGCACCGACACCGTGCAGAGTTTCTCCGGGGAGCAATTGTCGATCGAGGCCATTTTGGCGGCCGCGACAGTCCCATTCCTTTTCCCGCCCGTTGAGATCGATGGCGAAATGTATTGGGGCGAAAGCGAGTTTTCGGCATTGCCGCCGGTGCAGCCGATCGAGGCTGGGCATTGGCTGATCGTCGGCGGCAAACCCTCACGATGCATGATGCCATGCGCGGCTTACCGCGTCGCCGCAAACTCCATGAGTTCTGCACCTGCGCACGCCATATTCGACAGGCATCACAGAACAAATGCCTCGCTGTTTACTAGGCCTTGGACCGACTGGGGCGAATTGACCGACACGCGTGACCGCGGACGGCAGCGAGCCGAGGACTGGCTTCTCGCCGACCATCCGATCTTGAGTGAAAGCTCAGTCGTCGACAGCAAAAATCGATACGTCTAGGCGCCTCCCTCCGCCTAGCCACGCCTGCTTCGCTCCGCTCACGAAGTGCAGGCGCCAAAGCCCTCCGGTTCCCCGCCGGAGGGCTTTTTGCTCGTTATCCCCTCAACATAGTGACCGCGTATCAAATCCATGCCGAGACAGCATTTCAGCTTTATCGCGCGTTGTTCGACACTGCTTGCAGGACAGGCCGCCAGGTCAGTCTTTCCTCGAAACGCAACCAGGAGAAATGACCGTGATCAACACCAAGACCCTCATCGGATCGGCCCTCGCTGCCGCCACCTCGCTTGCTGCAACTGCAGCTTATAGCGGCCCGGCCGCTCAGCCCAACTTCTCGTTCGAGAAGTGCTATGGCGTCGTCAAGGCCGGCCAGAACGACTGCCAGACCGCGACGCATTCATGCGCGGGCACCTCGATCGCCGACAACCAGCCGGACTCCTGGCTCTACGTGCCAGCCGGCAGCTGCGCCAAGATCACCGGCGGCAGCGACAAGCCGAAAGCCTGAACAGCCAGACTTCGAGCCAACCCCCAGGAATGGAGCAGACCGATGTCCCGTGCGTTTCAAGATATCGCCGTCCCCGCAACCGCGGGCATCGGTCTTCGCTCTCCTCACATCAGCGAAATGCTGAGCCGCAGGCCTTCCGCCGGCTGGCTCGAGGTGCATGCCGAGAATTATATGGGCGACGACACCGCCGTCGAGGCGCTTGAACGGCTGCGCCAGATATATCCGCTGTCAGTTCACGGTGTTGGCCTGTCTCTGGGCAGCGCACAAGGGGTGGACCGTGACCATCTGGAAAGACTGCGCAAGGTCTGCGAGCGGTTCCAGCCTGATCTCGTTTCGGAGCATCTTGCCTGGAGCGTTGCCGACGGAGCCTATCTCAACGACCTGCTACCGCTTCGCTACGACGAAGAGGCGCTGGCGATCGTGGCGCGCAACGTGGCGACCGTCCAGGATACGTTGAAGCGACGTGTGCTGATCGAGAACCTGTCCGCCTATGTCGCGTTTGCGGACTCGTCGATGAATGAAGCTGAATTTCTGGCTGAGCTGGTGGCGCAAACTGGCTGCGGCCTGCTTCTGGACGTCAACAATGTCCAGGTTTCGGCGCATAATCTCCAGTACGACGCAAAGGCCTTCATCGACGCTTTGCCCGCCGATGCCATCGGGGAGATCCACCTTGCCGGTCACGCGACCAATGAGGTCGGCGGCGACACCGTGCTGATCGACGATCACGGCTCTCGTGTGCCGCCAGTTGTGTGGGGGCTCTATCACCATGCCATCAGCCATCTCGGGCCGCGCCCGACGCTGATCGAATGGGATACCGATGTTCCGGTTCTCGACGTGCTGCTCGGCGAGGCTATGTGGGCCGACATGCTCTCCGCTTCGATCATGTTCAGCCGCAAGCAGGCCGCAAGGCAGACCGCCCCGACCATGGTCCTGCCGGTGTCCAGCCTGCCAACTTTCGAAAGCACGCGAACCAGCATGCCTGTGCTTGCGGCATTTGCCGCCGCCAAAACCAGACCGGCCATGCCCGTCGCCCTGCCGACAATCGAAGGAGGATATCATGCTGCCGCTTGAACATCTGCAGACCATCGTGGCGCGCTCGGTGCTGGCCATGGAGCCTCTGATCGACGCGAGAATGCTAACGCTGGCAAGGCCGACCCAATGGCTCGCCTGCGCATCTACCAGAACAACACACGCAGTTCGTTGACTGCCGTGCTGATGGCGGTGTTTCCCGTTACGGCCCGCCTCGTCGACGAACGTTTCTTCCGCTTTATGGCGAGCGAGTTCATTCGACGGCATCCGCCGGCGGAGTCACGCCTGGTGCGATATGGTGCGGGCTTCCCTCGCTTTCTGAAGACCATCGACACCCTGTCCGACATGCCGATCGTCGCCGAGACGGCGCGGCTCGAATGGGCCATTGCCGAAGCGCTCGATACAGCTTCGCTGCCGGCCCGCAGCCTCGCAGAATACGACAGCAACGACCTTGGGCTGTCGCCGGATATCCTGCTCCAGCCCTCACTGCGATTGATCGTCTCGCACTGGTCGATCCTATCGGTATGGATGGAGCATCAAAAGGAGACGGCGGCCGATGAAAAAATCACCTGGACAAGGCGCCCCGAACGCGTGGCGCTGTGGCGATCGGGGAACTACGTGCGGCTTTTTCTGCTCGACCGCGCGAGCTTCGCGTTCTGGCATTCGCTGAAGCACGGCTTCGGCCTTGAGCATGCCGCTGGTCGCGCCTTGGCGCTCGACCCGGCCTTCGACCTGGTTTCAGCGCTTGTGCGCCTGTTCCGCGACAGGCTCGTCACCGACGTGCGCGTCCCGGTGCACCCCCTCTCAAACTGAAGGAGACGATCATGACTGCGATACCGGAATATTCCACCCCCCGCCCTGCCGGCCTTGTTGGTCTTTACCGACGAGTGATCAAGTTACCGGAGCGTATCCCATTTTCGCTGGTCCAGCTCGCAGCTCGAGTCGCGATTGCGCATGTCTTCTGGCAGTCTGCACAATCGAAGCTGGCGTCCTGGCCGGTGACGCTGCAGCTGTTCGCCAGCGAATACAATCTACCCCTCATCGATCCGTCGATCGCGGCGCCGCTGGCGACAACGGCAGAGATCACCGGGGCGGTGCTGCTTTTCCTGGGGCTGTTCTCGCGTCTCGGCGCGCTGATGCTGCTCGGCGTTGTTTCAGTGATCCAGATCTTCGTGTTCCCGGAGAACTGGGCCGAGCATCTGCTGTGGGCCTCGCTTTTGCTGCTCGTTCTAACACGGGGCGCCGGCGTCCTCTCGCTCGACTACGTCGCAGAGCGGACCTTTTCAGCGCCGCCATCGTAGCCGAGAATTTCCTGACCAACCTATCAACAATGTCGCCGAGACCGATATCGACTTTCCCGTCGTTCTCGCCGCCGAAGCCGCCTGACCGATGCCCGATCCGGCGCCCAGGGTGGATCGGGCGATTTCGGTTCTGCTCTCGTCGAGGCTCGCGCGGCGGCGGTAACGATGCCGTGAGGCTGTAACGGTCGGTTCCCATGGGGCGAATAAGAGACCGTCACAGTCCATTCCCAATACGGATTTTTCTCAGTGAAGTTTGCCGAAGTGACAGCCACAGGAATCCGGTTCGGGCCTGTCGGTTACGAAATCATCCTGCTTTATCTGGCCGGCCTTGTAACGCTTGCAGTAGGCGGCTCCGGCCGTCTGTCGCTTGAGACGGTCTTGTCTCAGCCCAAGGGAATCGAGCGCTCGAGATGACTGCCCTTGCCCAACCCCAGCACGATCTTTCTGCAATTGAGATCGACGCCTTCGAAGACAGGATCTATGCCTACAATCGGGAGGCGGTAGGGCGCGATGACGCTCAGGGCCTTGGCTTTGTGATCCGCGACCCGGTTGGACGCATCATCGGTGCTGCAACAGGATTTTCCTGGGCGGGCACTTCCGAACTCAAACAGATGTGGATCGACGAGGGACATAGGGGACGTGGCTATGCGCGGGCGTTGTTGAACGCCTTCGCGGCCGAGGCCAAAGATCGAGGCGTTCGGCGGATTTGGGTGCAGAGCCATGATTTCCAAGCGCCAGGAATGTATGAAAAAGCCGGCTTCGTGCGTGTAGCTGAATTTGCGAATTGGCCCGAGGGACACTCCAACGTCATTCTCTGCAAAATACTTGAAGATCCGACTACAACCCAATGAACAGCATCCGAATTGCGCGAGACGCTGACGCGGAAGCCCTGCCCTCTATCGAACAGTCGGCGGGTGAGGCCTACCGTGAGATCGAGGAGTTGGCCTGGATTGCCGACGACGACAATCAGACCGTCGAGCGCCACCGTGAACTCATCGCCAAGGGCACATCCTGGGTCGCGACGGACGCCTCCGATCGGCCGGTCGCATTCCTGAGCGCGGAGATCCAGGATGACACATTGCACATCTGGGAACTTGCCGTGCGCCTTGATCGACAACGCTCGGGTATCGGACGCGCCTTGCTGGAAGAGGCAATTGCGGATGCGATGCGTCGCCGCCTTGTCGCTCTTACCCTGACGACGTTCCGGGACGTGATCTGGAACGCGCCATTTTACCAGAAGCTGGACTTTCAGGTGCTGGATGGCGCGCAGGCCGGAGAGCGGCTTCGCCAGGTGCTACGCCGAGAGGTCGAGCACGGAATGCCGGCAAGCAGACGTTGCGCCATGCGCCTTGTCCTCACTCAAGTTTGAGCTTGCTGGCGAAACTCAGACTGCGCTCGAGAGCGTTTCACGGAATCGCTGACCCGCTCTAACTCTTTGTTTTTACGCAATTCCGGACGGAACACCGTTAAACACTTATCCTGGAATTGCTCTAAGCGGCGGCATCGGGTGTTTCAAGGTTTCTGGTTCTTCTGCGCCGGATCGCCTCGGCGATGAACAAGCGAGATAGGGCGTGGTAGAGCGGCTCGTTCGAAATCAATCGCGCTGTCCCATAGCCCAGCATCGATGCGCACATCAGCGCAATGACATTGTCGTGGTTGCCGGTCATTTCGAGGATGATGACGAAGGCCGTCATCGGAGCCTGCACAACGCCGGCAAAATAGCCGGCCATGCCGAGCAGCGCAGCGGTGCCGGTGGCGGCGCCGAGGATGAGGCCAAGCGTGCTGCCAAGGCCGGCTCCTACGGCCAGCGATGGCGCGAAGATGCCGCCCGGGATGCCCGAAACCATTGAGAGCAGGCCAGCCGCGAATTTCTCGGCAAAGAAGAACGCCGGCAGCGGCGTGCCTTCGATGGCTCCGCGTGCCTGCGCGTAACCGGTGCCGAAGGTGAGGCCATTCGAGGCCATCCCGATCGCGGCCACCGCCAGCCCGCAAATGCTTGCCACAACCATTGTGCGCCAGAGCGGCTGCAACGCGTTCCAGCGCCGGATGCGACGCGTCGCTTTCAGCGCCAGCAACGAAAACAGCGCGCCGATGCCGCCGCCGACGACGCCGCAGGCAAGCACCAGCGGCCAATCGCTGGCAAAGGCCACTGTTTCTTTGGCGACGCCGAAGTAAGTATAGTTTCCGACCAGGCCCAACGAGGCGAGTCCGGCGAAGATCACCGCCGTTAACACCAGCCCGTTGGTGCGGGATTCATAGGCGCGCCCCATCTCCTCGATAGCAAAGACAATGCCGGCAAGCTGTGTGTTGAAGGCAGCCGCTATGCCTGCCGCCGACCCGGCCAGGATCAGCCCGCGCGCCTGCCCCATGCCGCCCCAGCGCGCGACCTGCAGCATCAGCGAGGCGCCGACCTGCACTGTCGGTCCCTCGCGGCCAATCGAGGCCCCGCAGCCGAGACCGACGACGGTGAGCGCGATCTTGCCCACCACCAGCCGCAGCGACAGGATGTGCCCGCGGTCGTCGTCATCGCGCAAATGACGTGCGGCGATTGCCTGCGGAATGCCGCTGCCCTGCGAGCCCGGAAAAAAGGAATGCGCAAGCCAGGCGCAGAGAACGAAGCCGAGCGGCGTCATCACCAGCGGCAGGTAAAAGCGCCAGCCGCCCTGATGGCCAATCGCGATGTGGAAGAGTGCCTGCGCCTGGTCGGCCAGAACTGCGAACAGCACGCTGATCAGACCAATCGAGATGGCGCCCGCCCAAAAGACGATGCGGGGCTGCCAGACGCGCCGCGAAACCCACATTGCCTGCGAGCGCCGCAGCATCGGGTGTTTTCGCGAAATGAGTGCCATGTCGGATCCTGTCGTGATCGATCCGGCCTAGCACACCCATGGAGCCGATCAACCCTGCGAGGCCAGGCCTATGGCAGATGGGATCAGCGACAGTGCTCCGGCAGAACTCCGACGGCGAAGGATGGATGGGACATCCCGCCAGCGCGCGTGCCGGCGGGACGAAAACGTCGGCGGAGCCCGAAGGCTTCTACATCGCCATTTTTTCGCACTCGGCCTGGGCCTTCTTGGTCGATGTATCGATCATGTAGGTTTTGCCTTTGGCGTCGGTCATCATCATCATGCAATGCTTGATCGGCTTGGCCATTTTCATCATTTCGGCGCTCATTTTGGCGTCCGGCATCATGGTGCCCATATGCCCGTCGGGCATGATTGCTGTGACTTGCCCACCCTTCATCATGGACATCGTGCCCATCGTGTCTTCGGCGAACGCCTGTGACACGCACAGGGCGGCAATGCTGGCGGTGACAAAGATCCTGAACGAATGCATCTGGAATACTCCCATTTTTTGAGGGGCACAGTTGCCCCATTCATGGGTTCGCCGGACATTGCGGTCAGTTACATCGACACGAAGATGTGATCGTATGTTGCCTGTTTGACTGGCGCGGAAGGCGGAACCGCGGACCTACAGACCAGTCGATTCCGCCGTCATCGGTATGTGCCAGTCATACTCCATCACCGCTTTGGCAAATGCCGAGATGGCGGGCGATGGCGGGCGGTCTGCGACGGAAACCAGCGACACCTCGCGCACGATCTCGGGATCGACGACTAGCCGGTGGCAAACGCCGGGCTGGCTCGCCGAGAATTCGGCGATGAAGCAAACACCCATTCCGGCAGCGACCATGGCCAGGATCCAGTCCTCGCGCTCGCTGCGGTAGGCGCTCTTGATCTCGAAGCCGAGGTTTTGGCAGAGCTCGTCGATATGATTGCCGTATTCGCAGTTGATGCGCTCGAGATAGGGCTCGCTGCGCACGTCGGCGAGTTGTAGCGTGTTGCGCGTCTCGAATGGATGCCCTGTTGAGAAGGCGAGCCCGAAGCGCTCCGCATAGACCGGCTCCGCTTTCAGCCGGGGGTCGAAGGGCTCGGGCCGCGCCAACAGCGCGATGTCCAGCTTGCCCTTCAGCAGAAGATCGGAGAGGTGGTCGGCGGCGCCTTCGATCACAGTCACATGAATGCCGGGAAAGCGCTCGCGAAACGCGTTGAGGAAACCGATAAAGCGCAGCGGGCCGATGGTGCACATCACGCCCAGCGTCAGCGGCGCGGCCTCCAGCGACAGGAAGCTTCTGGCGGTGCGTTTGGCATGCTCAGAGCGCTGCGCGATCTCGTCGAGGTGGCTTCGCATCAGCCGGCCGAAATCGCTTAGTTGGACATGGCTCTTGTCGCGATGGAAGAGCAGGCCGCCGAGTTCCGCTTCCAGCTTCTGTATGGCGCGGGTGAGCGCAGGCTGAGTGATATGCACCAGGTCGGCCGCCTGGCGAAAGTTGAGCGTCTGGCAGGCGGCCAGAAAATAACGAATTTCGTGCATTTCCATGACACATCCCCGCTGATGCCCGGCATGCATCGCCGCAATCAGAACTCGGCATTATCGGCGGGTGCTATCCTTAGGTAAACTTTCCCCGCTGTCCATGGGAGACCCTCCCGGTGGCCGAACCAGGTGCCGCCATGGCGAGTGTTTGGGACCGAGCCGGAGGAGAAAGCCGATGCTGGAGCGCAACAAGGAGAAACAGCCCGACCAGGAAAAACTGGAGGCGCTGCTTGGAAAGATGGTCGGCGATCTCGGTGCCATCACCACTGGGGCGGCGGTGTTGTTGGGCGACAGGCTCGGCCTTTTCGCGGCCATGAGCAAGGGCGGCAATATGACTGCCGGACAGCTTGCCAAAGCGACCGGGACACAGGAGCGTCTGGTCCGCGAATGGCTTTCCGCGCAGGCGGCCGCCGGCTATGTCGAATATGACGGGGCCGGCGACAGCTTCTACCTCAGCCCCGAGCAGGAACAGGTCTTCGTCAATGAAGACAGTCCGGCCTTCATGGCCGGCGCCTTCGAGGTCGTCTCGACGCTGTGGCTTGACGAAGAAAAGGTGCGGCAGGCGTTTCGCTCGGGCAAGGGACTGGGCTGGCACGATCACAGCGCCTGCCTGTTCCGCGGCACGGAACGGTTCTTCCGGCCCGGCTACAACGCCAATCTGATCGGCTCCTGGCTGCCGGCGCTCGATGGCGTGGCCGAGAAGCTGGAGCGAGGCATAGACGTTGCCGACGTCGGCTGCGGCCACGGCGCCTCGACCGTGCTCATGGCCAAGGCATTCCCGAATTCGCGCTTCACCGGCTTCGACTATCATGCCCCGTCGATCGAACGGGCGCGCGCCGCTGCCAAGGAGGCCGGCGTCGCGGGTAACACACGCTTCGACGTGGCGGCGGCCAAGGATTTTCCGGGCACCTACGATCTCGTCGCCTTCTTCGACTGCCTGCACGACATGGGCGATCCGGAGGGCGCTGCCAGGCATGTGCACAAGGCCCTGAAGCCGGACGGCACCTGGATGATCGTCGAACCCTTCGCCCACGACCAGCTTTCAGCGAACCTCAATCCGGTCGGCCGCATCTATTACGCCGCCTCGACCTTCATCTGCACGCCTGCCTCGCTGTCGCAGGAGGTTGGGCTCGGGCTCGGCGCACAGGCTGGCGAGGCCAGGCTGCGCAAGGTGGTTACCGGCGGCGGCTTCCGCCGCTTCCGCCGCGCCACCGATACGCCGTTCAACATGGTTCTGGAGGCTCGCCCGTAAACCCGGTTGATCCAAGTTAGCTATGGGTTGGAGGAAGGCATGACTGCTTACAACGTCGTCCGGTTCCGCACCAAGGCAGGCAAGGAACAGGCCTTCATCGATGCCCACAAGAAGGCGAGCCTCGACGTCAAGGGATTTCGAAAGGCCGCGCTGATCAAGACCGGCGACCGGACCTTCTGCGTCGTCGGAGAATGGAACGACATGGACAGCCTCGCAGCGGCGCGGCCGCAGATGATCGGCCTTCTCGATACGATGCGCGACATGCTGGAGGATCTCGGCGGCGACCTCGGCGTGACCGACCCGGTCTCCGGCACGTCCGTCGTCGAGATCCGGCCCTGAAGTGGCCCAACTGCAGGTTTGATGTGCACCCCTCGACCACCAATGTGGGGGCCAATCCATCAAAGCCAGCGACGCACGAACTGCTGGAGCGCGACCAGACTTCGACGTATAATCAGGCCCAATCTTCGGAGGATGAGCCATGAATGCAGTGCCTCAATGGCGGCTCGCAGGCGACTGGTTCGACATCTGCAGCTGCGACATCCCTTGCCCTTGCGAGTTCGCCCAGCGGCCAACCGGCAATCACTGCCAGGGCGTGCTCGCCTGGCATGTGAGTGAGGGTCAGTATGGCGGCGTGAAGCTCGACGGCCTGACGCTGGTGGCGCTCGGCGAGTTCGAAGGCAATCTATGGGCCGGCGAGGCAAGGGCTGTGATGGGCATGTATCTCGACGAGAAGGCGGATGATGCGCAGCGCGAAGCCCTGCAGGCGATCTTCGGCGGCCACGCTGGCGGCTGGCCCGCGGGCTTTGCCGCAAATATCGGCGAGATGCGCGGCATGGAGTTTGTTCCGATCACTTTCGAGGTGGCGGGCGACCTGGCTACCTGGCGGGTCGAAATTCCTGGCCTCGTCGTTGGGCGCGCAGAGGCGCTTTCCGGCCCCACCACACCACCTGGCAAGCGGGTGCAGACGATCAATCCGCCGGGTTCGGAGGTCGGCCCGGGCCAGGTTGTCACCTGGGGGCGTTCTGTCGAGTTGAGCACCAAAGGCTTTGGGTTCGACTGGACTGGCACGGCCCGCTCGAGCAAGCACATCCCGTTCGACTGGACCGGCCCGAACTAGGGCATAACAATGGCTAACGCGTTCCCCAGGAAATCGCGGCTGTTCACCCGGAATCTGCGCGGCATCCCTCTCGGTCTGCTCGCATCGCTCGTCGGGCTGACAGCAGTGGCGTGGGCGCTCACCCTCTACCAGACCTTCAGCATGGATATGCCCATGGGCATTGCTGTGCGCGGCGGCATGGAGGGTATGGAAGGCATGGCCGGCATGGCGATGGCGGGAATTGCCGCCGACGGCTGGTCAGTTGCCGGTGCCGCCGCTTTTGTCGCTGTGTGGACCGTGATGATGGCAGCCATGATGCTGCCAGCTGCGGCGCCCATGATATTTATGTTCGCGGCGGCGCAGGCCAGGCGCGAACAACACGTGGCCATCCCGACGTGGACCTTCGTCGCGGGCTATCTGCTCGTCTGGGCGGCGGCGGGCGTTGTCGTCTATGTCCTGGTCCGGCTCGGTAGCGACGTTGCAACTAACCTCGATCCGCCCCAGCGTTCGAAATGGGCACCGCTCGCGCTCGGTGCCACGCTTGGCGTCGCCGGGCTCTACCAATTCACGACCCTCAAGCACATTTGCCTCAGCCATTGCCGTTCGCCGCTCGCTTTCGTTGCGCAGCACTGGCGCGACGGGCGTGTTGGCGCGTTCAAGATGGGACTGCGCCACGGTCTCTACTGCTTTGGCTGCTGCTGGGCGCTGTTTGCCGTGCTGGTCGCAACCGGCGTCATGAGCGTCGCCTGGATGCTGCTTTTGACGCTGCTCGTCTTCGTCGAGAAGCTGCTGCCCCGTGGCCACCGCTTCGAAGGTAGTTTGGGCATTGCGCTAGTGGCCCTCGGGATCGTTGTATCGCTCGGGGCGATCGATATGCCTTGGATGGGAGGCTAGACGAGCAGGAGAATAAGCATATCTGCTGTGCCGGCAGACGCTTTCGGCGGCACCCCATTCGCATCGCGCTGGTTTTTTTTAGTAGGCTGTGGCGCGGCAAGGCGGCAAGGTTGAGGATCCGGCGTGACGGTAGTCGACGATCGTCTTCTCGAAAGCTGCATGACCAAGGTGGAGCAGGCGCGAGCCTGGAGCCCACGCGTCATCTCGAAATTCGAGACGCTGATCAGAAGTGCCGACGACCACTCGCTCTATCGCGTCAATCCGCTGAGCTTTGCTCGTGACCGCGCAATCGCCGAGCCTGAAGCAATCGACCTCTTCCTTCATGCCGCCCGCTGTGGCTTGTTCGACATGAGCTGGGATGTGCTCTGTCCCCAGTCCGGGATGGTGCTCGACAGTTTCGGCGCCCTGCGCACGCTGAAGACCCACTACGTTTGTGGCCTGTGCGACGTATCGGGCGACACCGACCTCGACGACTTCATCGAGGTCACCTTTTCGGTGTCGCCGAAGTTACGGCGCCTGCCGTATCACGACCCCGAGACGCTCCCGGTCGAGGATTTTCACTGGAAGCTCCACTTCGGACATGACGGGCGTCTACCGGGGCAAGACGTTCGCTTTCTTGACGTTCTGCGCGGCTTCATCAGGGGCATGACGTTCCTGCCGCCCGGCACCACCACAGTGCTCCGCGCCGAAGTAGGACCGGGCGCCCTTGCGGGCGTCAACGTGCGGACACAGGCCGCATTCGCCGTGCCAATATCAGGCAATCCGGTGGCGGCACCGACAGTTCTGAAGATCGATTATGATGGCAAACGCTTCCTGCCGGCATTGCCCGCCGTGCCACCTGGCCCGATCGTCATGGAAGTGGCAAATACTGGGCCAGTGCGCGGTTCGTTGCTCGTCATCAACTGGCCGCCCGAGCTTGTCGCGCTGACCACCAAGCCGGCGCTCGATTTCGACCCTTATGTTTCCGGTGGAGCGCTGCTTGCGCGGCAAACCTTCCGCCAGCTCT
The DNA here is from genome assembly GCF_053848025.1 of Mesorhizobium sp. 128a. Lineage (NCBI taxonomy): Bacteria > Pseudomonadati > Pseudomonadota > Alphaproteobacteria > Hyphomicrobiales > Phyllobacteriaceae > Mesorhizobium > Mesorhizobium sp. 128a. Next base: position 197,751 of record NZ_JBSPKY010000006.1, read on the forward strand.
TCCGGTCCGAGCGTGTCGACGAGAAGGAGGGGCTCGGCATCCGGCAGATCACCTTCCTGTTCACGGACCTCAAGGGCTCGACCGCCATGTATGAGCGCCTGGGTGATCTCAACGCCTATGCTTTGGTCCGCGAGCATTTCGCTCTGGTCAACGCGACGGTTCAGCAACATTCCGGAGCGGTGGTCAAGACGATTGGCGATGCGGTGATGGCTGTATTCTCGCAGCCGTCGGATGCGATCTCGGCTGCACTTCACATCCTTGACGAGATCGATCGCTTCAACGGCGACCATGACGGGCCGGGGATCATCCTCAAGATCGGGGCCCACTGTGGGCCATCGATCGCCGTCACGCTCAACGAAAACCTCGACTATTTCGGCCAGACCGTGAATGTCGCCGCGCGCGTGCAGTCCCTGGCAGAAGGCGGACAGATCTGCATTTCCGAGGCGCTCCACTCCGCGCCCGGGGTTAGCGAAATGCTTGCCGGCCATCGCGTCGAGGCTTTTGACGCGCCTCTTCGAGGTGTGGAGGGTGATGCAACTGTCTATCGCATTATGCGGGGATAGACATCGACCGCATCGAACTGGGCCGTGCCGGCATACAGATGCTGATGAAACGCATCGGGGATCCGAGCGCAAACATTGTGCGCGTCAACATCGGCGTGCAATTGGTCGAACGCGCCACCGTCGGCCCGGTGCGAAAAAAGTCCCTATAAGGGCATCTGTCGGTATAGCCACCCGATAGACGGGGAACGGGTCAATTCGAGCGTCTGTCGACGTAGGTATAAACGCCGGCCCCAATGGCGACCGCACCGACCGTGATCACGATCGACGGTGCGCCCATCAAACTGGCAAGGATCGCCCAGATAAGGGCAATGACGATAGCGCCGAGCGTTCCCAGGATCAGTCTCGGCAATGTCTACCCTCCACGTATCGCCCGTTTGTGGATTGGCCGTCCAACCACCGGTCATGCGAAACGCCGCATGAAAGCACAGTGCAGGCCATGAGGTGAAGGGCTGCGCGGGAATACTATGGTGCGAAAAAGATGATGTCCGCGCCGCCACGGCCCGGCTTGAATCGCCAAAAAGTCTGTGGCCGTAGCCTAACGGCGCAGCGCGTAGACGTCCGCCATGCTTTCGCCGCCCATCGGCATCGCCATATCGTCGTCGAGCAGGCGGGTGATGCGGGCAAAGCCCGTAAACGCCTTCCTGGCTTCTTCGGCCGACATTCTGCCCGACAGGGCTGCGGAGCAGCAATTCACGGCACATTGATAGACCGGTCCACGCCGTCCCACCGGCCACTTCTGCAGAAAGACCATCGCCTCGGCAACGCTATCGACTTCCTCTATGGGGTGTCCCTGCCCGCGCGCGATGCGCACCGGCGTAAAGAAATGCAAGCGGTTCATTTTGTTCTCTCCCTGGTCGGCCGCAGTGCGAACCAACCTTATGAAATTCGCGAACAGCGAGTTGGTTCCCGCTCGTTGCAAAAAAATTGACGCTGTTCGAGCCGAGATTGCCGGGTGACGTCTTTTGTCCGGAACGTTACGCCCGCTGATGCATTTCGCTCCCGTACTCGCCTTTTGAGGGACAGTTCAAACCATGCGCATAGCCCACGTCGCCCCGTTGCATGAATCCGTGCCACCCAGACTCTATGGCGGCACCGAGCGCATCGTTTCCTATCTCACCGAAGGGCTGGTCGAACTCGGCCATGAGGTGACCCTGTTTGCCAGCGGCGACAGCCACACCTCTGCCAGACTGATACCCGGACGCGAGCGTGCGCTGCGCCTCGATCCCCGCCCGCTTAAGTCAGAGACAGCAGCCCATCTTGCGATGCTGGCCGATGTGAGGAATCGCGCCGATGAGTTTGATATCATTCATTTTCATCTCAGCCATTTCCTGCATTTTTCGTTCTTCGAGAACATGCCGGGCAAGACGGTGACGACGCCGCATGGCCGGCTGGACTATGTCGAGCTGGCGCCGGCGTATGAGCGTTTTCCACGCTTTCCCCTGATCTCCATTTCGCGCAGCCAGAGAACCGGGCTCGCAAACGCCAATTGGCTGGCCACCATCCATCACGGACTGCCGACCGGCCTCTATCAGCCGACACTGGAGCCGGCGACGGACGAACCATACCTTGCCTTCCTCGGCCGGCTGTCGCGCGACAAGCGGCCGGACCGCGCCATCGACATCGCCTTGCGCTCGGGCATGAAGCTCAAGCTGGCGGCCAAGATCGGCGATGACGACCGTGCCTATTTCCACAAGACGATCGAGCCGCTGATCGACGGCAACCGTATCGACTATGTCGGTGAGATTGCCGAGGACGAGAAGGCTGAATTCCTCGGCAATGCGGCCGGGCTCCTGTTTCCGATCGATTGGCCGGAGCCGTTCGGCCTTGCCGCGATCGAGGCGATGGCGTGCAGTACGCCAACCATCGGCTGGAACTGCGGTGCGTTGCCGGAAGTCATCGACCAGGGCGTCACCGGCTTTATCGTCAATTCGCGTGACGCTGCCGTCGCCGCGGTGCCGGCCTTGCTGCAGATCGACCGGAGAAAGGTGCGCGCCGTCTTCGAAAAGCGGTTCTCCGCCAAGAGGATGGCCCGTGACTATCTCTCTGCTTATGCGCGCCTGATCGGCATTCCAGCGGAAGCGAAAGCATCTTGAGCGACGGCGGATGCTCCAAAGCCAAAACAGAGATTTGTGACTGATGACCCAACTTGACGAGCGCAAGCTCGACCCCGCCGTGGCCCTTGCCTCCCTGGATGAAACAGCGCCGCGCGAGCCGCACCGGCTGTTCGCCCTGAAGCAAGGCGACTGTTTTGCGGTAGCCGATGCTTATGGCGACATACGCGGCGCCGGCGATGGGTTCTTCCGCGACGACACGCGGGTGCTGTCGGAATTCCGGCTGACCGTCGGCAGCCGGCAGACATCGCTGCTCGGCGCCTCACTCAGCCAGGACAACGTTCTGTTTACCAGCAATTTGACCAACCTGCCGATGCAGAGCGTCGGCGGCCGCGACATCCCGCAGGGCGCCATCCACATCGAGCGCGTCAGGCTGCTGTGGCAGGATCGGCTGTTCGAACGCATCACTCTGTCCAACTACAGTCAGGAGCATTCGGCGATCCGCATTTCGCTGCACTTCGCCGCCGATTTCCGCGACATGTTCGAGGTGCGCGGTTCAACCCGGCCAAAACGCGGCACGGCGCATGCGGCCGAGATAGATGCGACTTCGGTGCTCCTGCGCTACGACGGGCTGGACGGTCTGGCCCGGCAGTCCGCGATCTCGTTTTCGCAGGCGCCGGACCAGCTGAGTGCCGAGCGCGCGGATTTCCTCATCGCGGTGACGAAGCGCAGCAGCAAGGTGTTCTATGTCGAGGTTGGTCCGGAACTGGCCGAGCCACCCGACCGCGACCGGTTCCGGGCGGCCGCGGCGCGCGCCCGCTTCGGCATGCGGGCCAAGCGCCGCCATGGCGCGACGGTGCACAGTTCGGGCCGCGTCTTCAACGATTGGGTGGAACGCGCCCGCGCCGATGTGGCCCTGCTGACCACCGAATTGTCGACCGGCCCTTACCCCTATGCCGGCATTCCCTGGTTTTCCACCGCCTTCGGCCGCGACGGGGTCATCTCGGCGCTGCAGATGCTGTGGCTCAATCCCGGCCTGGCGCGCGGCGTGCTCACCTTCCTCGCCCAGCACCAAGCGACCGAGACCTCGCCGTTCAGCGACTCGCAGCCCGGCAAGATCATGCACGAGACGCGCAAGGGCGAGATGGTGGCGCTGCAGGAGCTGCCCTTCGGCCGCTACTATGGCGGTGTCGACACCACGCCGCTCTACATCCACCTTGCCTGTGCCTATGCCGAGCGCACAGGCGACATGGACTTCATCGCCAACCTGTGGCCGTCTCTCTGCGCCGCCGCCGAGTGGACCGAGGAAGCGAGCCGCGCGACAGGCTTCGTCACCTATCAGCGCGCCGCCGAATCCGGACTTGCCAATCAGGGCTGGAAGGACAGTTTCGATTCTGTCTTCCACGCCGACGGGCGCATTCCCAAGGGTCCGATCGCGCTGGTCGAAGTGCAAGGCTATGTCTTTGCCGCCTTCCGTGGCCTGGCGGCACTCGCCCGCCGCCGGGGAGAGTTCGCCCAGGCCGATCACTGGGAAAACCGCGCCGAAGAGATGCGGATCGCCGTCGAGCGCGATTTCTGGCTCGACGATCTCGGCTTCTATGCGCTCGCCATCGATGGCGCCGGCGACCCCTGCAAGGTGCGCACGTCCAATGCCGGGCATTTGCTCTATGTCGGCCTGCCAGACCCGGCGCGGGCGCAAATGGTCGCCGACCAGCTGCTTTCGGCGTCCTTCCAGTCCGGCTGGGGCGTGCGCACCCTGGCCGACGATGCGGTTCTGTTCAATCCGATGTCGTACCACAACGGGTCGATCTGGCCGCACGACACGGCGATTTGCGGTGCCGGCCTGGCGCGGTTTGGCGAGCGCGACAATGTGGTGCGGCTGATGAGTGGCACGTTCGAATCGGCCGTGCATTTCAACATGCGGTTGCCGGAACTGTTCTGCGGTTTTACCCGCTCGGTCGGCGAAGCGCCGATCGCCTATCCCGTTGCCTGCCTGCCGCAGGCATGGTCGGCGGGGTCGGCCTTCATGCTGATGCAGGCCTGCCTCGGCCTGGAAATCGACGGCTGGAACGGCGAAATCCATGTCACGCGCCCCCGGCTGCCGATCGGCATCGACACACTGACGCTCCGACATCTGGGCGTCGGCGAAAAGAAAGTCGATCTGACTTTCCAGCGGGTCGGCGACCGTGTCGTCGCCTTTCTCGCCGACCGCCATGAAGGGCTGGTTCCGCTGATCGTGCGAAGCTGAGCTGGGTCATTTTCGCGGGAACCGATCGCGGTTTTGTGCGTTGCAACATGACAGCTGCCGGCGGCCAGCCGCCGAAAGCGTGTTCAAATTCAACGAAGAAGAATGGCCGCCGAAGGCGGAGATTGGCACTTTAATGACAGATTATGGCGTCGACATGCTCTGGATCGTGATCCTGGCAAGCCTCGGCCTATCCGCCCTCGCCGTTGTGTTTTCAGTATCCCGGCAGCGCGGCAGCCACCCACCAGCCGCTCGAACGGCGGGCGAGGATGTGGTGGCGGAAGCAGCGCGCAAAGTCATGCGCGAGTTTGAAAAGAACGGCCAGTCCGTCGATGCCGCACTGGTGACGTGGTCACCCGAAACCTTGCGTAAGATCCTCACCGACGACCTGCCGGACGCGCAGGTCATCGTCGTCTCCAATCGCGAACCTTACATTCACAACGTCAAGGATAATGGCGTCGAGCTTGTCGTGCCTGCCAGCGGACTGGTCTCGGCGCTGGAGCCAATCACACGCGCCTGCGGCGGCACCTGGATCGCCTATGGCGGTGGTAGCGCTGACCGCCTCACCGTCGACGAGAACGACCGGTTGCCGGTGCCGCCGGATCATCCGTCCTACACGCTGCGCCGCGTCTGGCTGAGCGAGGACGAATATCAGGGCTATTATCTCGGTTTTGCCAATGAAGGCCTGTGGCCGCTCTGCCATATCGCCTTCACGCGTCCTATCTTCCGCGCCTCGGACTGGGAGGCCTATGAGGCCGTCAACCGCAAATTCGCCGATACGGTGGTGGCCGAAGCGCGCAACGAGCGGCCGATCGTGCTGGTCCAGGATTACCATTTCGCGCTTTTGCCGCGCATGATCCGCGAGCGCCTGCCGGAGGCGATCATCATCACCTTCTGGCATATCCCCTGGCCGAACTCCGAAGTCTTCAGCATCTGCCCTTGGCGGGAGCGCATCCTGGAGGGGTTGCTCGGCAGCTCGATCATCGGCTTCCACACCCAGTTCCACGCCAACAATTTCACCGAAAGCGTCGATCGCTTCCTGGAAAGCCGTATCGAACGCGCCGATGCGGCGATCTCCTATGGCGGGCAGACGACACTGGTGCATGCCTATCCGATCTCCATCGAGTGGCCGGCCGAACTGCTGGCAAAGCTCCCTACTGTCGAGGAATGCCGCAGCCGCCTACGTGACAGGTTCGGCCTGCGGCCTGACGTCAAGCTCTGCATCGGCGTCGAACGACTTGACTACACCAAGGGCATTCTCGACCGCTTTCAGGCTTTGGACGAATTGTTCACGCGCCATCCCGAATGGATCGGCAGACTGGTGTTCCTGCAGATCGCGGCACCCAGCCGGGGCACGCTGCCGGCCTATCAGCAACTGCATGACGAATGCATGCGCTATGCCGACGACCTCAACCAGCGCTATGGCAGCAGTGACGGCTACAAGCCGGTGATCATGGTGGCCGAACATCACTCGCAGGAGCAGGTCTACGAGATCTACCGCGCTGCCGATATCTGCATGGTTACCAGCCTGCATGACGGCATGAACCTCGTCGCCAAAGAGTTCGTTGCCGCGCGCGACGACGAGCAGGGCACTCTTTTGCTCAGCACCTTTGCTGGAGCGTCGCGCGAACTGCTGGAAGCGCTGATCGTCAATCCTTACGACGCGGCTATGATGAGCGAGGCCTTGCAGCAGGCGCTGACCATGCCGCCGGAAGAGCAGCGCCAGCGCATGCGGCGCATGCGCGAGAACGTGCGCGACAACAATGTCTATCGCTGGGCCGGCAGCATGCTGCTCGACGCGGCGCGGCTGCGCAAACGCGGCGATCTCGACCGGGCGACAGGTGCTGCCGAGCGGCCAGCAAGCACCGACACCAACATCGTCTCGCTCGTCGAGCGCATGCACAAGGTGGCATCATGACAAGCCTGCCAATCGCACCCAATCTGCCCGCAGGACAATGGGCGCTTTTCCTCGACATTGACGGCACCTTGCTGGAGCATGCCGCTCACCCGGACGCTGTGTCCGTCAGCGACGAATTGCGCACTCTGCTCGGCGCCATTGACGAACGGCTGGACGGTGCCGTCGCCTTCATCACCGGCCGCTCGGTTGAGGTCGCCGATCGCCTGTTTCATCCCCTGAAGCTGCGCGTTGCCGGCCTCTATGGGCTGGAACATCGGCTCACGCCCGACGGCCCGGTCGTTGCCGCGGATACTCCCGCCGATATGGCTGCCCTTGCCGACGCCATCGAAGCCGAACTGGATGACGGCCAGGTCCATATCGAGCGCAAGGGCCCGATCCTTGCCATCCATACGCGTGCGGCGCCGCATTTGCTGGCCAGGGCCACGCAACTTGTCGAGCAGGCATTGGCCGAACTCCCCAGGGGCTACCGGGTCATTCCGGGAAATGCCGGCGTCGAGCTCATGCCGCTCGAAGCAGCCAAGGGCGCTGCCGTGCGGCGCTTCATGGCAATCCCGTCCTTTGCCGGGAGGCGGCCGGTTTTCCTCGGCGACGACACCGCTGACGAAAACGGTTTCGAGACGATCAATGAGGCCGGCGGCATTTCGATCCGTGTCAAACCGCGCGGCCCCACGGCGGCTCAATACAAGCTCGATGACGTCACCCGCGCGATCGCCTGGCTTGCCGCCAATTTCGAGGCCTCTGCGGTCCTTGACCGGAAAGTGTCCTGATCGCGGCTGTCAGCAGATCGAATCAAGACCGCTGCGATGGCGTCCGCCTGTACAAACGTCAATCGATAAGCGCGATTTGCATTGAATATCTTTAAGGTCAGAGCCGGCAAATGGATTGCTTGCGGGTTCCCCTGCGTCAGGCTTAACCTCCACGCAGCCAACGCGTGAGGGCGCGTGCTGCAAAAAAGGGGACATCGCCATGACAATACAGGGTGCCTCGCCTGACCTCTACAATGAGGATCTGGCTCCGGCAAAAATTCGAAACTGGGGACCGTTTTCCATCTTCAATGTCTGGACGTCGGACGTTCACAGCCTGTGGGGCTATTATCTCGCCGCCAGCCTGTTTCTGTTTTGCGGCGGCTTCGTCAATTTCATCATCGCCATCGGCATCGGCTCGCTGATCATCTATGCACTGATGAATATGGTCGGCTATGCCGGCGTGAAGACCGGCGTGCCCTACCCCGTGCTGGCCCGCGCCTCCTTCGGCATCTGGGGCGCCAACATTCCTGCCCTGGTGCGCGCTATCGTCGCCTGCTTCTGGTACGGCGCCCAGACGGCGGCAGCCTCCGGCGCGATCGTGGCGCTGTTGATCCGCTCGCCATGGTTCGCCGATTTCAACGCCAACACGCATTTCCTCGGCCATAGCGGCCTTGAGGTGATCTGCTTTGTCGTCATCTGGGCGCTCCAGCTCTTGATCATCCAACGCGGCATGGAAACCGTGCGCCGCTTCCAGGACTGGGCTGGCCCGGCCGTGTGGGTGATGATGCTGATCCTGGCGATCTATCTCTGCGTCAAGGCCGGAACCTTCGCCTTCACCAGCGATATCCCAATGGATGTGCTGTTGGAAAAGACCAAGGATGCCGGCGTGCCGGGAACGCCCGGTTCGTGGACGGCACTGTTTGCGGTGGCGGCGATCTGGGTGACCTATTTCTCGGCGCTCTATCTAAACTTCTGCGATTTCGCCCGTTATGCGCCCGACCAGGCGTCGCTGCGCAAGGGCAACATCTGGGGCCTGCCGGTCAACCTCATCCTGTTCTCGCTGGTTGCCGGCGTCACCACCATCGCCGCCTATGACGTCTACCACGAGGTGTTGCTGCATCCCGACCAGATCTCGGCCAAGTTCGACAGTTGGTTCCTGGCAGCACTTGCCGCACTGACATTCGCCGTGGCGACGCTCGGCATCAATGTGGTGGCGAACTTCGTCTCGCCGGCCTTCGACTTCTCCAATGTCTTCCCGCGCCAGATCGACTTCAAGAAGGGCGGCTATATCGCTGCACTGATCGCGCTTGTGCTCTATCCCTTCGCGCCGTGGGAAGGCAGCGCCGCGTCCTTCGTCAACATCATCGGCGCGACGATGGGGCCGATCTTCGGGGTGATGATGGTCGACTACTATCTGATCCGCAAAGGCGAGGTCGATGTCGAGGCGCTCTACCGCGAAGACGGCGAATTCCGCTTCCAGGGCGGCTGGCATGTCAATGCCTTCATCGCCGCCGGCATCGGCGCCGTCTTCTCGTCGATCCTGCCCAACTTCACCAACTGGCTGCCGGACTGGTGGGGCGTCTATGGCTGGTTCTTCGGCGTGGCGATTGCCGGCGCGATCTACTACGTGCTGCGCACCATGGCGCTCGGCGCTGGAGCGAAGACGGCGAAGGCGTGAAATGAGTCAGTAGGGAGTAGTCAGTAGGAAATTGTACTCCCTACTCCCTCCCTACCGACCATCTCAGACAACCTGCGCACCGTGTTCCAGTTGCGGGCAGTGCCTATGCCGAGACGCTTGTGATTCATGGCCGCCAGCAGCCTTGAACTTGGCCGCTCGCGCGAAAACACGACCCAGATATCGCCGTCGACCGACGCCACCTTCTCGTCCTCGGCGGCATACGCCTGTAGCGCGGCGACGCCATCTGCGGGCGCCGGCTTGCGCATGATCCGAACCGCCACCTGATCGCCAGTTTCAGCCGACTCTGCCGGGAATGGATTGCCGGCGGCGAGCTTCAGCCAGTCCTCGGCAGTGCGCACGATGATGACGACATGGCGGCCGAAGGTCTTTTCGAAGGCCGTTTCCAGCCGCTGTTCCAGCCTGGCGATATCCGTCGCCGGCGCTTCGAAGACCAGATTGCCGGTCGCCACAAGCGTGCGCGGGTTCTTCAGCCCGAGGCTTTCGGCCATCGCCTTGAGGTCGGACATGACGACCCGGCGGCCGTCGCCGAGGATGATGCTGTAGAGCAGCGCGACATAGGTCTTCACCGGCGCAGCCAGCGGCCTATACCAGCCGCGACTGGTCCACCGCAGCCGAGATGAAGCTGGCAAACAGCGGATGCGGCTCAAGCGGCCGGCTCTTCAGTTCCGGGTGATACTGAACGCCGATAAACCAGGGATGGTCTGGGTATTCGACCGTTTCCGGCAGCACGCCGTCGGGCGACATGCCGGCAAACACCAGGCCGCAATCTTCCAGTCGCTCCTTGTAGTCGACATTGACCTCATAGCGGTGGCGGTGGCGCTCTGAAATCTGCGTGTCGCCATAGATCTCGGCGATCTTCGAGCCCTTGGTGAGCTCGGCCTGATAGGCGCCGAGCCGCATGGTGCCGCCGAGATCGCCGGTTTCGCGGCGCTTTTCCAGCATGTTGCCTTTCAGCCATTCTGTCATCAGGCCGACGACCGGCTCCTCGGTCGGGCCGAACTCGGTCGACGAGGCATGCTCGACGCCGGCCAGCGACCGCGCCGCCTCGATGCAGGCCATCTGCATGCCGAAGCAGATGCCGAAATACGGCACCTTGCGCTCGCGGGCGAATTTCGCTGCCAGGATCTTGCCTTCGGAACCGCGCTCGCCGAAGCCGCCGGGGACCAGGATGCCATGCACCTTTTCCAGCCACGGCGCCGGGTCTTCCTTCTCGAAGATCTCGCTTTCGATCCAGTCGAGCTTGACCTTGACGCGGTTGGCCATGCCGCCATGCGACAGCGCCTCGATCAGCGATTTGTAGGCGTCCTTGAGGCCGGTATATTTGCCGACGACGGCAATCGTCACCTCGCCTTCGGGATTGTGGATGCGGTTGGACACCGCCTGCCAGGGCTCCATGCGCGGCTTGGGCGCCGGATCGATGCCGAAGGCCGCCAGCACTTCCGAATCGAGGCCTTCCCTGTGGTAGGCCGTCGGCACGTCATAGATGTGCGGCACGTCGAGCGCCTGGATGACGGCGCTTTCCCGGACATTGCAGAACAGAGACAGCTTTCTGCGCTCTTCCTTGGGAATGGCGCGGTCTGCTCGGACCAGCAGGATATCGGGCGCAATGCCGATGCCGCGCAGTTCCTTGACCGAATGCTGGGTCGGCTTGGTCTTCAACTCGCCGGCCGTCGGGATGTAGGGCATCAAGGTCAGGTGGACATAGACCGCATTGTTGCGCGGCAGGTCGTTGCCAAGCTGGCGGATCGCTTCGAGGAAAGGCATCGCCTCGATGTCGCCGACGGTGCCGCCGATTTCGCACAGCACGAAATCGTAGTCGTCATTGCCGTCGAGGACGAAATGCTTGATCTCGTCGGTGACGTGCGGAATGACCTGCACGGTCGCGCCAAGGTAGTCGCCGCGCCGCTCGCGCTCGATGATATTCTTGTAGATGCGGCCGGTGGTGATGTTGTCCTGCTGATTGGCCGAGCGGCCGGTGAAGCGCTCGTAATGGCCAAGATCGAGATCAGTCTCGGCACCGTCATCGGTGACGAAGACCTCGCCATGCTGGTAAGGCGACATCGTGCCGGGATCGACATTGAGGTAAGGGTCGAGCTTTTTGATGCGTGCGCGATAGCCTCGCGCCTGCAAGAGAGCCCCAAGGGCCGCTGCGGCAATGCCTTTTCCAAGTGAGGAAACCACGCCGCCTGTGATGAATACATATCGCGCCATGGGAGTCATCGCTTAACGCGGCCGAATTGATTCCGCCAGAGAAAAAACCGCCGCTGAGGCTTTTTCCAGAGAAGGCGCGATAGTCACGAGGTTCGAGACTGTTGTTTTAGTCAAAACAAAAGGGCCGGCAGAAGCCGGCCCTTTCGGCAGGATTGGGAGAACGTCAGATGATGACGACCTTGGTGCCGACCCTGACACGGCTGTAGAGGTCCATGACGTGCTCGTTGATCATGCGGAAGCAGCCATTGGAGGCGCTGGTTCCGATCGACTGCGGCGCGATGGTGCCGTGGATGCGCAGATGCGTGTCCTTCTTGCCGTCATAGAGATAGATGGCGCGGGCGCCGAGCGGGTTCTGACCGCCGCCGGGCATGCCGTCCTTGTACTGGCCATAGTGCTTGGGCTCGCGCTTCTGCATGTCCAGCGTCGGGATCCAGCGCGGCCATTCCTGCTTGTCGCCGACAGCGACCGTGCCCTTGAACTGCAGGCCTTCGCGGCCGACGGCGATCGCATAACGGCGGGCCGTCGAGGATGATTCGACGAGATAGAGGCGGCGCGCGCTGGTATCGATGACGATGGTGCCGGCGGAATAACCGCTGAATTCGACTTCCTGCGGCACGAATTCCGGCTTCACCTTGAACTGCTTCTTGGCCTCGCGCTTGGCCAGAGCTTGGTCGAGCGCGCGCGTCTCGGGAAGATAGGCAATCGAGGAGGCAGAAGATGTACCACCGAACAGGCCGGCGAACAGACCGCCGCTCTGTGGCTTCTGGCCAGGGGCCTCGCTGCGCAATTCGCTATTGTTGCCGGTCAGCGCGACGTTCATCGCTTCGGGCGGGAGCGGCTCGGCCGACAGGATCGGCTCGATTGGCGCTAGCGGGTCAACCGGCGCAATGATCTTGGTGGTCTTCTTGGCCGACTTGGCGTCGGCGACCACGACCGGCTTGCCCTTGCTGGCCAGGAAGGCCTGGCGCTGGGCGTCGGCTTTGGCTTTTGCCGCCTCGCGCATGGCCAGCTTGCGGGCCTCGAGCGCCTTGGCGCCGGCTGCCGCCTTGTCGGCAGCGATCTTGTCTTCGAGCCTGCTGATCTGAGCCAGATCCTCCGGGCTCGGGTCTTTCTTCTTCTTGAGAAGCTTCAGCTGCGCCGCATCGCTCTTGGCGGCGACGTTGATGACAGCGGTTTTGCTAACCGACGGCGGTGAGGTCATTGCCGGAGTGCCGGCGAAGGCCGCGGAGCTCATGCCGAATACGGCACAAAACCCCATGAAAATGAAGCTGCGAAGCTGCATGGCGAAGATCCGATCGTTCAATGCTTGTTGCCCACGGCGTCGCCCGGCGCCCCCCAAGGGCGCAGAAAGTGCCGCGCGCAATCTATAATCGAAGTGCCGGAGGAGCCTCAAGCGGGAGGCATAGTCGAATCTTCGTGATCATGTGCATTTGCCGCGACTGTGTTGAAACAACAACAGATCGCGGCGTCTGACCTTACCCGACTACTGGTTCGGAACCTGTGGTGTGACCGGTAAGGTGACGCCGTTGGCTGCCGGCGGCGTAGCCGAATCGGTCGCAGGCGGCGTCGCCGGGACCGGAGCCGTCGCAGGGGCTGTGGTGGCGGGAGCGGTGGCCGGAGGTGTCGTGGCGGCACCATTGCCCGAAGGCGCAGCCGGTGCGGTGGTGCCGGAGGGCGGCGTCGTGCCAGGCAACTGGTTGAGCACGCTATTGCCGGCCGGCACGCGGTCGAGAATGTCGATCGGCTTTTCGCCGTAGCGGGCAACGATCGAGAGTGTCAGCGACGTGACGAAGAAAGCCGCGGCCAGGATCGCCGTCGCCCGCGTCAGCGCATTGGCGGCGCCGCGCGCGGTCATGAAACCGGAACCGCCGCCGATGCCGAGACCACCGCCTTCGGAGCGCTGCAGCAGCACCACGCCGACAAGGGCGAGCACGACCATGAGGTGGATGACGATCAGTACGGTTTCCATATTTTATCCTGGCAAGCCCTGCCGCTCCCTGGCGATCAGGGCCGGTGATTTGGAGGCGGCTCCATACAATGCTTTAACGGCATTTCCAAGCCCGTGGCCGGAATATGGGAAGCAATGCGCCCTTTGCAACGATTTCGGCCGCAGCGCGGCGTTTGATCAAGTCGGCGACGGAACTGGTCGGCAACGAAATTTCGGGGCCTACGCGATATTCTCGTAGGCCTCGGCAATGGCGAGAAAATCCGCCGCTTTCAGGCTGGCGCCGCCAACCAGCGCGCCGTCGACATTTTTGACGCCGAGCAGTTCGACCGCATTGGACGGCTTGACCGAGCCGCCATAGAGGATGCGGATCTTGCCGGCCACCGAGGCGCCGAGCCCCTCCGAGAGTTTTTCGCGGATATGCGCATGCGCCTCGGCCACGTCGTCGGCGGTTGGCGTCAGGCCGGTGCCGATCGCCCATACCGGCTCGTAGGCGATGACGGTGTTGGCTGGCGTCGCGCTGGGCGGCACCGAGCCGGCGACCTGGCGCGACAAGACGTCGAGGGCGGCGCCCGCCTCGCGCTCGGCCTTGGTCTCGCCGATGCAGATGATGGCGACGAGACCGGCGCGCCATGCGGCAGATGCCTTGGCCTGGACGGTCGCATCGTCCTCGCCGCGCTGTTCACGGCATTCGGAATGGCCGACAATGACGTGGCTGGCGCCGGCGTCCTTCAGCATCTCGGCCGAGACACAGCCGGTGAAGGCGCCGCTCTCCTTGATGTGGCAATCCTCGCCGCCGGACCGCACCGGCGTGCGCGACAGGATTTCGGCCGCGCGCGACAGCAAGGTGGCGGGCACGCAGACCAGTGCCTCGGTCTCGGCGTCAAGCCCGCTCATGAAGCCGTTGCCGATCATCCTGAGCTCGTTCAGCGAGGCGCTGGTGCCGTTCATTTTCCAGTTGCCGGCAACGAGCGGTCGAATTCCTGGCGTCATGGGATCTGGTTCTCCGGGCGACATTGGGGTCTCGCCCTCCCTACCAAAATCAGGCCACAAAGCAATCGACAGTGAGCCGGAAGGGCGCTATTGCGCTTGTTTCAGACTCGGGCGCACCCGAAAGTGCGGAAAAATCGGAAGTAGCAATGCTTGGTATATTGAGAAGCGCGGCGGGGACCTGGGTCGCGAAGACCCTGCTCTTACTGCTGGTGGCAAGCTTTGCCGCCTGGGGCGTCACCACCCGGCTGGCGGGCGGCTTCCTGGCCGGCCATCACGCGGTCATCACCGCCGGCAGCACCACCGTGTCGATCACCGAATACCGCCTCGCCTACGATCGCCAGATCAACATGCTGCAGCAGCAGATCGGCCAGCGCATCAGCCGCGAGCAAGCCAAGGCCTATGGCATCGATAACCAGGTGCTGGCGCAACTGGTGTCGGGCGCCGTTCTCGACGAACAGGCGCGCAAGCTCGGGCTCGGCTTCTCCAAGGACAAGCTGGCCGAATTGACGCGCCAGGAACCCGCCTTCCAGGGCCCGAATGGCCAGTTCGACCGGCGGCTGTTCGAATCGCGCTTGCGCGAGCTCGGCATGCGGCCGGAGGACTATCTCAAGAACCGTTCCCAGGTGGCGGTGCGCCAGCAGATCGTCGAGGCGGTTTCGGACGGCCTCAAGGCTCCGGACACGTTCTTCAAGGCGGTCGCGCTCTATCGCGGCGAAGACCGCACCATCGACTATCTGACCTTGCCGAAGGCGTTGGTCGAGCCGATCGAGGCGCCATCCGACAGCGTGCTTCAAGCCTATTTCGACGCCAACAAGAAAACTTACGCGGCGCCCGAATACCGGAAATTCTCCTATGTCCGGCTCGAGCCTGAAGACATCATGGATATCAGCGCCGTGACCGACCAGCAGGTCAGCGACGACTACAACAAGAACAAGGGGCGCTACACCACGCCGGAGATGCGCACCATCGAACAGCTGGTGTTCCCGACGCTGGATGCCGCAGAGGCAGCATCCGATTCGCTGAAGACGGGCGCTACCTTCGACAAGATCGTTATCGCGCAGGGAAAGACCCAGGCCGACACGTTGCTCGGCACGCTCTCCAAGGACAAGATCAGCGACAAGGCGGTCGCCGATGCCGCATTCGCGCTTGCCGTCAACGAAGTCAGCCCGGTCGTCCAGGGTACGTTCGGCCCTGTGCTTTTGCGCGTCACCGATATCAAGCCCGAGGTGGTGAAGCCGCTGGCCGAAGTGTCAGACCAGATCCGCAAGGATCTGGCACTGGGCGAAGCAAGCCGCATCCTGCTCGACGTGCACGACAATTACGAAGACACCCGCGCCGCCGGCAGCACGCTGGCCGAAGCCGCCGCCAAGCTGAAGCTCAAGGACGTCACCGTCGACGCCATCGACCGCACCGGCCTCAAGCCGGACGGAACCGTCATCAAGGACCTGCCGGCATCGCCGGACCTGATCAAGGCGGTGTTCGAGGCCGAACCCAACACCGAGAACGAGGCCCTGACCACGACCAACAATGGCTTCGTGTTCTACGAGCTGACATCGATCACGCCGGCGCGCGACCGCACGCTGGACGAGGTTCGCCAGCGGGTGGTGGCGGACTGGACGACAGAGGAAACAACCAAGCGGCTGACCGCCAAGGCCGATGAGCTCGACAAACGCCTCAAGGCCGGCACCACGCTTGACGTCATCGCCGGCGAACTGAAACTTGAAAAGCAGACCAAGCGCGGTGTGAAGCGCGAGGCCGACGATGTCGATTTCGGCAAGGACGGCGCGGCAGCGATGTTCGGCGTCGGCGAAGGCGGCACCGGGCTGATCCCCTCGCCCACCGGCGAAGGCCAGATTCTGTTCAAGGTGGCCGAAGTGTTCGAGCCGGCCGGAGCCGATGCCAGTTCGGTGCCCGACGATGCCCAGAAATCCTTCACGCAAGGCATGTCCGACGATCTGCTCGACCAGTTGGTGGCGCAGTTGCAGACGCAGTACGCCGTCAGCGTGGACCAGGCCGCCGTTGCCCAGGCCTTGGCTCAATGAACGCCTTAACCCAATGAATGTCTTGACCCAATGAATGCCTTGGCCCCATGAGCGCCCTGAAGATCCATATCGCCAAGGTCGCCACCGGGACCGCGCTGACCTTTGACGAAGCGCGCGAAGCCTTCGACATCATCATGTCGGGCGACGCGACGCCGGGCCAGATCGGCGGCTTCCTGATGGCGCTGCGCGTGCGTGGCGAGACGGTGAGCGAGATTTCCGGCGCCGTCGCCACCATGCGCGCCAAGATGCTGCGCGTCGAAGCCCCTGAAGGCGCCATCGACATCGTCGGCACCGGCGGCGACAACTCGCACTCCGTCAACATCTCGACGGCTTCGGCCTTCGTCATCGCCGGCTGCGGCGTGCCGGTGGCCAAGCATGGCAATCGCGGCCTGTCCTCGCTGACGGGCGCCGCCGATGTGCTGGTTGCGCTCGGTGTCAAGATCGATATCCCGCCGGAAGTGATTGGGCGCTGCATCCATGAGGCCGGCGTCGGCTTCATGTTCGCGCCGGCGCATCATCCTGCGATGAAGCATGTCGGCCCGACCCGCGTCGAACTCGGCACCCGCACCATCTTCAACCTGCTCGGCCCGCTGTCCAATCCGGCTGGCGTCAGCCGGCAGATGGTCGGCGTGTTCCTGCCGGAATGGATCGTGCCGGTGGCCGAGACATTGAAGGCGCTGGGCACAGAGCATGCCTGGGTCGTCCATGGCGACGGCTATGACGAGATCACCACTACCGGCGAGACGCAAGTTGCGGAACTTGCCGGCGGCGAGATCCGCCATTTTACGCTCACCCCGGAAGCAGTCGGCTTGCAGCGCCACACCAAGGAAGAGTTGCGCGGCGGCGACGCCCCCTACAACGCCAAGGCGTTGCGCGACATGCTGGGCGGCGCTGCCGGGGCCTATCGCGACACGGTGCTGATGAATGCCGGCGCCGGTATGGTGGTGGCGGGCAAGGCAACGACGCTGGCCGACGGCATGGCGGCGGCGGCACAAGCCATCGACAGCGGCCGGGCGCTGGGCGTGCTCGACAGGCTGGTCGAGATTTCGAACGGATAGGACCGTGGCTGACATTCTGCGCAAGATCGAGGCCTACAAGCGCGACGAGATCGCGACGGCAAAGGCGAAGATGCCGCTGGCCGAGATCAAGGCGCGGGCCAAGGACGCGGACGCGCCGCGCGGCTTTCTCAAGGCGCTTGAAGCGAAGCGCAGATCGGGCAGTTTCGGGCTGATCGCCGAAATCAAGAAGGCGAGCCCGTCCAAAGGCTTGATCCGCGCCGATTTCGACCCGCCAGCGCTGGCGCGGGCCTATGAGAAAGGCGGCGCCGCCTGTCTTTCGGTGCTGACCGATGCGCCGTCCTTCCAGGGCGCGCCGGAATTTCTCACCAACGCGCGCAAGGCGGTGTCGCTTCCCGCGCTGCGCAAGGATTTCCTGTTCGACCCCTATCAGGTCTACGAGGCACGCGCCTGGGGCGCCGATGCCATCCTGATCATCATGGCCAGCGTCGACGATGCCTTGGCGAGCGAACTGGAAGCGACCGCATTCGAACTCGGCATGGATGCGCTGATCGAGGTGCATGACGAGGCCGAGACGCAGCGCGCGGTAAAACTGTCGTCGCAGCTGATCGGCATCAACAACCGCAATCTCAGAACATTCGAGACCAGCCTTGAAACCTCGGAGCGGCTGGCGTCGATGGTGCCGGGCGGCCGATTGCTGGTCAGCGAGAGCGGCATTTTCACCCACGACGATTGCCTCAGGATGCAAAAGACCGGCATCGAAACCTTCCTTGTTGGCGAAAGCCTGATGCGGCAAGACGATGTCGCCGCGGCAACGCGCCTGCTTTTGACAGGCAAGGCGACAGCCGAGGTAGCCTGACGATGACAGCCGCCCTCACCCATCTCGGCGCCAAGGGCGAGGCCAACATGGTCGATGTCGGTGGCAAGGACGAGACGACACGCACGGCAATCGCCGAGGGCTTTGTCTCGATGCGGCCTGAAACCCTGAAGATGATCCTCGATGGCGACGCCAAGAAGGGCGATGTGCTGGGCACAGCGCGCATCGCCGGCATCATGGCGGCCAAGAAGACGCATGAGCTGATTCCGCTCTGCCATCCGCTGCTGTTGACCAAGGTGTCGGTCGACATCGAGCCGGATCCCGCTTTGCCCGGCCTCAGGGTCACCGCGCTCGCCCGCGTCACCGGCAAGACGGGCGTCGAGATGGAGGCGCTGACCGCTGCATCGGTGGCTTGCCTGACCATTTACGACATGGCCAAGGCCGCCGACCGCGCCATGGTGATCTCCGGCATTCGGCTGGTGGAAAAGACCGGCGGCAAGTCCGGCGACTACAAGGCGGGTTCTTAAATGGCGCTGGTTCCGGTCGCCGAGGCGCTTCAACGCCTCCTCGACGGCGCTGCGGCGCTGCGGGGTGAAAGCGTGGCGCTGGCGGATGCGGCCGGCCGGGTGCTGGCAGAGCCTGTCGTAGCGCTGCGCACCCAGCCGCCTTTCAACGCGTCCGCCATGGACGGCTATGCGGCGCGGGCGCAGGATGTGGCATCCGCCCCGGCGCGGCTTTCTGTAATCGGAATGGCGCCTGCCGGGCGCGGCTTTGACGGCACCGTCGGCAAGGGTGAGGCCGTGCGCATCTTCACGGGCGCGCCGCTGCCTGAAGGCGCAGACACCATCGTCATCCAGGAAAATGTCAGGGATCTCGGCGGTGGCCAGGTCGAGGTCACCGAGCCGACGGCAAAGGAACGCAACATCCGCCGCCGCGGGTTGGATTTTGCGCAAGGTGACGTCCTGCTGGAGAAAGGCCGCGTGCTCGATCCGGCCGCACTTTCGCTGGCGGCATCGGCCAACCATCCGATGGTGAATGTGGTGCAACGGCCGCTGGTCGCCATCATCGCCACCGGCGACGAGTTGCTGCCGCCGGGCAGCGCGCTTGGCCCCGACCAGATCATCTCGTCCAATGCCTATGGCGTCGCGGCCGCCGCGCAATCGGTCGGCGCGCGCGCGCTCGATCTCGGTATCGCGGCCGACCGCAGGGAAGCGATTGCAGCACTGGTGCAGAAGGCAGTCGCGGCAAAGGCCGACGTCATCGTCACGCTCGGCGGAGCTTCGGTCGGCGACCACGACCTTGTGCACGACGTGCTTACCGGCGAAGGCATGAAGCTCGATTTCTGGAAGCTTGCCATGCGCCCGGGCAAGCCGCTGATGTTCGGGCGTCTCGGCGACATCAGATGCATCGGCCTGCCAGGCAACCCGGTGGCGAGCCTGGTCTGCTCGCAACTGTTCCTGAAACCGCTTTTGGCGCAGCTGGGTGGCCGCGTCCATCGGCAGGATATGCGGCAGGCGCAACTCGGCGCCGCGATGCCGGCCAACGATCTCAGGCAGGACTACGTGCGCGCCGTGGTCCGGGAAGAAGCCGGCGCACTTGTCGCAACGCCGTTCGGCATCCAGGATTCCTCGATGCTGCGAATGCTGGCCGACGCCAACGGCTTGATCGTGCGCGAGCCCTTCGCTCCAGCCGCCGCCCCGGGTGCCGCCTGCAGCGTGCTGATGTTACGCTGAACAAAACGTCAACACATTCATTAAACTTTAAAAGGTTGCGGAACACAACTGGAACAGATAGTGTTTGTTCTGGGTTTGTTTTTTCTGATTCTGGTTTCAGAACCCTGGGGGGCCGCGATGCTGACGCGCAAACAACATGAACTCCTGATGTTCATCCATGAACGCCTGAAGGAGAGCGGAATCCCGCCGTCTTTCGACGAGATGAAGGAGGCGCTCGACCTCGCTTCCAAGTCCGGCATCCACCGCCTGATCACGGCGCTGGAGGAGCGCGGTTTCATTCGCCGGCTGCCGAACCGGGCGCGCGCGCTGGAAGTGCTGCGGCTGCCAGACTCGATTGCGCCTGGCCTCAATGCGGCGAAAAAGTTCTCACCAAGCGTCATCCAGGGCAGCCTCGGTCAAAACCAGGGCGGTCTCGGCCGCCAGATCAAGCCGGCCTCGCCCTCGCGTTCGATGTCTGCCGGCAATGACGACGCGGTTTCGGCGGTGTCGATCCCGGTTATGGGCCGGATCGCCGCCGGTGTGCCGATAGACGCCATCCAGCACCAGACGCATTCGATCTCGGTGCCGCCCGACATGATCATGGGCGGCGAACACTACGCGCTCGAGGTCAAGGGCGACTCGATGATCGAGGCCGGCATTTTCGACGGCGACACCGTCATCATCCGCAATGCCGACACCGCCAGCCCCGGCGAGATCATCGTGGCGTTGGTCGACGACGAGGAAGCGACGCTGAAACGCTTTCGCCGCAAGGGCGCCTCGATCGCGCTGGAAGCCGCCAATCCGGCCTATGAGACCCGCATCTTCGGACCGGATCGGGTCAAGGTGCAGGGCAAACTGGTCGGGCTGATCAGGCGTTACTGAGCCGGTTTAGGTTTGTACTTTTCACGCTGCTTGTAAGGCGGCAGGCCGCGTGCTTCGCGTGAGAAGTAGCGTTGCTCGTGCCAGGGACGGTAGGGCTTGTCGACGGCGAAGCGAATGGTTGGGGCTGTCGCGGCCGATTGCGGATCGAAGAAGACGGCGGCACTGCCATCGCGGGCAAGCTGCTTCTTGGTAACGACCAGAACCAACGGGTCGCGGCACGGATTGTAGGCGGTGGCGTCGTCGATGACGATCAGGCTCGCGAAAGCGCAGGCTGGCCGGGCTGTCTTGCGGTCTTTTGCAAGCGCGACAATGGCTCCGGACGGGTGCCGGGCAATGCAGAGATCGCCTATGCAGTAGAAGGGTGAGCCGGGCGGCAGGTCGAGCGGATCGAGATCGAGCCGCCTGTCTCCCGTCTCAAATGTCTCGGGCTGAATGATGGTCTCGGCCATCAGCGCCCGTTTCCAGTTGTCGGTGGTGAATTCGTTTGCGCGCTCCCGGTTGAGAGCGAGCTCGCCGCCGCCGATCGGCACAGCCACCAGATGCGCATCCTCGGAAATGAGCACATCGGGCGTCCGCACCTGCGGCACCGTCAACAGACCAGCCAGCGCGAAAGGTACGGCCGCCAGCCTCAGCCAGGTGGTGGCCATGGTCGCGATGACCAGTGCAACCGTTGCCAGCAATACGGACTGGATGGAGATCAGCCCGACGGCATCGAGCGGCGAACGCTCGGAGATCCAGGCAGAGATCGCGATCATTGCCGTCAGGCCCTTGCCCATGACGTAGAGGAACGGCCCGTCCGCGCCGAACGGCATGGCCAGCGCGCTGAGCACTCCGAATGGCATGACAACCAGCGATACGATCGGCATCACGGTGAGATTGGCGAGCAGGCTGAGCGGCGACACACGCTGGAAATGCCAGATCGCGAACAGCAACGTGGCGCTGCCGGCAATGATCGAGGTCATGGCGAGGCCGCCCATGCCAGCCAAGAATCTTCGCGACAGAAAACCGGCAAGGGAGCGCTTTGCCGGCGGCGTTCTCACTTTGTCGGCGCGGTAGTCGGCCCAGCCGGCATAGGCGCCGACAAGGGCGGCGGTAGCAGCAAACGACATCTGAAAGCTCGGGCCGACAACCTCATGCGGCGACACCAGGATGACGGCGATGGCCGAGATTGCCAGATTGCGCATGGTGAGCGCGGCACGATCGAACAGCACTGCGATGAGCATCACCGCCAGCATGATGAAGCTGCGCTCTGCGGCGACCACGATGCCTGAAATGACGAGATAGGCGGCGATCGAGACGAGTGCCACGGCGGCCGCATATTTCTTCACCGGCCGGCGCGAGGAGAAATCGGGAAACAGCGCGAAGGCGCCACGCAGCAACGCCATGATGGTGCCGGCGACCAGCGCCATGTGCAGACCCGAAATGGAGATGATGTGGTAGATGCCGGTGCGCCGCATCGCTTCGTTGACCTCGTCCGGAATGCCGGCGCGCACCCCAACAATGAGCGCCGCGGCAATCTCGCCTTCGGCCCCGCCGATCTTGCCCCTGATATGATCGGCAATGTTTTCGCGCGCCTTTTCAATCGCAGAGGAGAGCCGTGCAATCAGCGGCGGCGGTTCCTGCGCGGCGATGGTTTTGGGATTGCCGAGAAAGAAGCCGCTGCCGCCGATGCCGCTGAAATAGCTGTCGAAGGAGAAATCGTAGCTGTCCGGCCGCACCGGACCCGTCGGCGGCAACAGCCTGGCATAGCCGGTCACCAGGGAGCCTGCCGTCATATCGGCCGGAATCCCACGCGCCGAGAGCCTGACCCGCTCCGGCGCGTAGCGCAGCTTGGGGTGAGCGGTGGAAATCACGTCGAGCGTCAGCCTGATGCGGCCGTTCTCCATGTCTTCAAGACTGACAACGCGCCCGGTCAACCGCGTCTGGATCTCGGAGCCCAGCATCTGCGTTCCGGCGCGCCAGGTCTCGACCTTGGCGGCAACCACGCCGAGCGCGCATAGCATCGCAGCCATGCAGCACAGATGCATCTTCGGCCTAGATCGCGTGGCGAGAGCACAAAATGCAGCCAACGCCACAATGGCGATTGGCTGGGCGAAGCCCGGCTCGCTGGCCAGCGAGAAATAGACAATGACCCCGGCGGCCAGGAAGACCGGCACCAGCAGGAAGGCAACGCCACGGTCGAGTTCCGTGCCGGCGGCCACGGCAACGCTGCGGCGGATTGCGGACCATGACGGACGGCGGAGCAGCCTGCGCAGACGGATGGCGGTTCCAGGCACGGCGACAGGCGCCGATGCTACGTCATCCGGCGCCAAAGGCAGAATGCCGGGGCTCAGTTCCAGCAGCGCAACGGGCATCGGCTCGGCATAGGGAGTATCGGCAAACAGCGACCGTTCGCTGACGCTTGCTTCAGCGCCCTCGCCTTGATCCTCGCCCCGGCCACGTCCAGCCATCGGGTCTGCCCCTTGCGCCCCAGACCCCCTATGCTACATGAACGCGCAAAGCGCGAAAGTCCGCGCGATCATGCCTCGCTTTTCCAGAATCCCTGAGAGTTCCATGCCCGACAAGGTCGTCACCCGTTTTGCCCCCTCGCCCACCGGCTATCTGCACATCGGTGGCGCGCGCACGGCGCTGTTCAACTGGCTCTACGCCAAGCACACCGGCGGCACGATGGCGCTGCGCATCGAGGACACCGACCGCGAACGCTCCAGCGCTGCGGCAACCCAGGCCATTCTGGATGGGTTGACCTGGCTCGGCCTGTCCTGGGACGGCGAGGCCGTCTCACAGTTCGAGCGCGCGCCGCGCCACCGCGAGGTGGCCGAGGAGTTGGTGCGCCTGGGCAAGGCTTATTACGCCTATGAGACACCCGCAGAGCTTGAGGCGATGCGCGAGGCTGCCCGCGCCAAGAGCCTGCCGCCGCGCTACAATGGCGCGTGGCGCGACCGCGACCCCTCACAGGCGCCCGCCGGCGTCAAGGGCGCCATTCGCATCAAGGCGCCGATCTCGGGCGAGACCGTGGTGCATGACCGCGTGCAGGGCGAGGTGCGCTTCCCCAACAAGGATCTCGACGATTTCATCATCCTGCGTTCGGACGGTGTTCCGACCTACATGCATGCCGTCGTTGTCGACGACCATGACATGGGAGTCACCCACATCATCCGCGGCGACGACCACCTGACCAATGCGGCGCGCCAGACGGTGATCTACCACGCCATGGGCTGGGACGTGCCGTCCATGTCGCACATCCCGCTGATCCATGGCGCCGACGGCGCCAAGCTGTCGAAGCGGCATGGCGCGCTCGGCGTCGAGGCCTACCGTGCCATGGGCTATCTACCTGAGGCGCTGCTCAACTATCTGGCACGGCTCGGCTGGAGCCATGGCGACGACGAGGTGATGTCGATCAAGGACATGATCGCCTGGTTCGATATTGGCGACGTCAACAAGGGCGCGGCGCGCTTCGACTTCGCCAAGCTCGATGCGCTGAACGGCGTGCATATGCGCAAGATGGACGACGTTCAGCTGCTCGACATCTTCGTCGCCACTTTGCCCTATCTCGAAGGCGGCCCTGCGCTTGCCGCCCGCCTCGACGACACCAGGAAAGCGCAGCTGCTGGCCGCGCTGCCTGGCCTGAAGGAGCGCGCCAAGACGCTGGTGGAACTGGTCGATGGCGCCGGCTTCCTGTTCGTCAAGCGGCCGCTGCCGGTCGACGAGAAGGCGGCGGCACTTCTCAGTGCCGATGCGCGTACGATCCTGCGCGGCGCGCACGCGGCCTTGCAGACCGTTTCCGGCGAATGGACGGCCGCTGCGGCGGAAGCCGCCGTGCGCGAGTTCGCGACGGCCGGTGGCCACAAGCTCGGCGCCGTGGCCCAGCCGCTGAGAGCGGCGCTTACCGGCCGCAGCACCTCGCCCGGCGTTTTCGACGTGCTTGCCGTGCTCGGCCGCGAGGAAAGCCTGGCGCGGATTGCGGATCAAATCGATTAGGAGCGAACTGGCCCAAGAAGATTGGCATTGAAAGGCGCGTTTCGCAGTGCAACATTAGGCCCTGGCCCAATCTGGCACGCACCTCCCAAAATGCGGTGGCGAGTTCGCGCATTCCGGTGATTTCGACGTGTCGTTTGCAGGACTTGCCTTGCCGGCATAAGGAAGATGAAGGAGTTTGAGAATGAGCGAAGCTGCGACAAAACTGGACACCGGCAGCAAGACGCATCCGTCGACTGCCACGCTCGAACTGGCCGGCAAGACGCACGAACTCAAGGTGCGAAGCGGGTCGGTCGGGCCTGACGTCATCGATATCGGTGCGCTCTACAACACCACCGGCGCCTTTACCTACGACCCCGGCTTTACCTCGACGGCAAGCTGCGAGTCGGCGATCACCTTCATCGACGGCGATGCCGGCATCCTGCTGCACCGCGGCTACCCGATCGACCAGCTGGCCGAACATGGCGACTTCCTCGAAGTCTGCTACCTCCTGCTTTACGGCGAACTGCCGACCAAGGCGCAGAAGGACGATTTCGACTACAGGGTGACGCGCCACACCATGGTGCACGAGCAGATGTCGCGCTTCTTTACCGGCTTTCGCCGCGACGCGCACCCGATGGCTGTGATGTGCGGCGTGGTCGGCGCGCTGTCGGCCTTCTATCACGACTCCACCGACATTTCGGACCCATATCAGCGCATGGTCGCCTCGATGCGACTGATCGCCAAGATGCCGACCATCGCGGCGATGGCCTACAAATACCATATCGGCCAGCCCTTCATTTACCCGAAGAACGAGCTGAACTTCGCCGCCAACTTCCTGCATATGTGCTTTGCTGTGCCGTGCGAGGAATACAAGATCAACCCGGTGCTGGCGCGCGCCATGGAGCGCATCTTCATCCTGCATGCCGACCACGAGCAGAACGCCTCGACCTCGACGGTGCGTCTCGCCGGCTCGTCGGGCGCCAACCCGTTCGCCTGCATCGCCGCCGGCATCGCCTGCCTGTGGGGCCCGGCGCATGGCGGCGCCAACGAGGCGGCGCTCAACATGCTGGGTGAGATCGGCCATGTCGACCACATCCCGGAGTTCATCGCCCGCGCCAAGGACAAGAACGACCCGTTCCGGCTGATGGGCTTTGGCCACCGTGTCTACAAGAACTACGACCCGCGCGCGAAAATCATGCAGAAGACGGCGCATGAGGTGCTGGGCGAGCTCGGTATCAAGGACGATCCGCTGCTCGACATCGCCATGGAGCTGGAAAAGATCGCGCTGACCGATTCCTACTTCATCGAGAAGAAGCTCTACCCGAACGTCGACTTCTATTCAGGCATCACGCTGAAGGCGCTGGGCTTCCCCACCACCATGTTCACCGTGCTGTTCGCGGTCGCCCGCACCGTCGGCTGGATCGCGCAGTGGAAGGAAATGATCGAGGATCCGCACCAGAAGATCGGCCGCCCGCGCCAGCTCTATACCGGCGCGCCGGAACGCGACTACGTGCCGATCGCAAAGCGCTGATCGAGGCCGCATCCGGCTTTGCCAATGACAATGCAAAAGCGCCCGCAAGGGCGCTTTTTAGTTGGAGTGACGAAGCTTGATGTGGCGAAGAACGACATCCGCCGCGATATCGCCCGAGGGTTTGTCGGTCGCCATGCGCCGTGCAACCTCGGCAAAGCCGTCCTTTTGCCAGGTGCGATAGGCTGTGTCTGAAAACAGACCCTCGACTTGCCGCGCCAGATAGCGCGGTCGCACATATTGGTTGTAGTGCTCCGGCACGATCGCCTGGTCGGCGATCAGATTGGGCAAGGCGGCGCTCCATACCGTGACCAGCCCCTGGACCATGCGCATCACCGGATCGAGCCGGTAGCAGGAGATCATCGGCACACCAGACAGCGCCAGTTCCAGCGATACCGTTCCCGAAGCAATCAGCGCCGCATCGGCCTTGCCGAAGGCCTGCCATTTGCGCTCGGCATCGAGGATGATCTCAGGCTTTTCATCCCAGCGCGCCACCGATGTTTTGACCAGATCAGCGACATGCGGCACCGTGGGCAACAGCAGACGCAGGCGGTGTCCGCGCGCGCGCAGCGCCGAGACCGTCTGGCCGAACGGTTCTATAAGCCGGCTCACCTCGCCGCGCCGCGAGCCGGGCAGAACGAGCAGCGTCTTGACGCGGTCACCCGAGAGATTGCGCGGCTGGGCTTGCGCCCTCGCCGCGCCAAGCACACCCGGATCGTGCGTGAGACGATGTCCGACATAGGTACCGGGCGGACCGCCGAGGCGGCTCAACTCCTTCACCTCGAAAGGCAGGATGCACAAGATGTGGTCGACATAGGGCTTCATCGCCACCGCCCTGCCCGGCCGCCATGCCCAGACACTCGGGCAGACATAGTGGATGATCGGGATGGAAGGATCGGCAGCGCGGACTTTCTTGGCGACGCGCAGCGAAAAATCCGGGCTGTCGATGGTGATCAGACAGTCGGGTTTCTCGGCAGCGACCGCACTTGCCGTCTGGCTGATGCGCCGCATCAGGCGCGGCAGATCGCGCAGGATGGCGCTGAGCCCCATCAGCGCGATCTCGGCCCCGTCGAACAGCGGCACCAGCCCGAGCGCCTGCAGATGCCGTCCGCCAATGCCGACCAGCCTGATATCGCGCCCGGTCTTGCGCTTCAGCGACTGGACAATGTCTGCGCCCAACAGGTCACCGGACTCTTCGCCGGCGACGATGGCGATCTTCAGCGGCTTCTCAGCTGCCATGGCCAGGCTCCGCGGCCGGCAGGCCATACACGAATAGCCCAAGCGCGTTGGCGCGCGCGACAACGACGGGACCTTCGAGGATCAGCGAACGGCCGGCCTCGACGGCAATACCGGCAAGCCCGGCGGCGTGTGCTGCCTCGACCGTCTGGGGGCCGATGGACGGCAGATCGGCGCGCAGTTCCTGGCCGGGTTTGGCGCATTTGACCAGGACGCCGCGCGTCTTGCCGGCGAGCCTGCCATGGCCGCGCAGCTGCTGCGTCCGCTCGAGCAGTCCATGGGTGCCCTCGACGCCTTCCAAAGCGATCGCGCGGCCGCCTATCGCAATCGCCGCCTGGCCGATGTCGAGTGCGCCGATGGCCTTTGCCGCTGCATGTGCCGCTTCGATATCGCGCCAGTCGGACTTTCGCGGCACTGCCTTGGTCAGCGGCCCTTCTGCCGCCACGAGCCGGGGCACGACCTCGTGCGCGCCGACAACCTTGACGCCGCGCGCCTCCAGGCCGCGGGTCAATATCTTCAACAGGCCGTCATCGCCGCGCGCAAGCGCCATGGCGAGGGAGGGCATCAGCGCCACCAGCCCAAGGCTCGGGCGCATGTCGACCAGCCGCGGCCGGCGCCTGATCTCGCCGGCAAGCACCAGATGGGTGATCCGTCGCCGCCTCAACAACGGGACCAGCGAGCCGACGTCTTCCAGCGCGAGGCTTTCATGCTCGTAGACGGTGAGGTCGGGCTGACGGTCGGCCTGACCTTCGACCAGGATGATGACGGGCGGATGTCCAGCCTCTGCCAGGCCGGCGGCAACTTCGACCGGCAGGCTGCCGCCGCCGGCAACGATGCCAACCCTGGCGTCCGGCGCGAGATCGAGGCCTGCCGAGGTGGCCTCAGCCTGCGTCATCGGCATCATCGCCGTCGCCACTTCCAAGCGACGGGACGGCAAAATGCCGCTTGCCGCGACTGGTAATGAAATCGATGATTTTCATGGCGGTCGGCGACGAGGCGAACTCGGCCTTGGCGAATTCGATGTTCTCGCCGACGGTGCGGGAGCGGTCGAAGATCGTCTTGTAAGCCTTGCGTAGCAAGTAGATTTCAGCGCGCGGCAACCCAGCGCGCTTGAGGCCGATGATGTTAAGCCCACGCAGGCTGGCGCGGTTGCCCACGGCAATGGCGTAGGGAATGACATCGCCGACAAACGCCGAGCAGCCGCCGAGAAAGGCGTTGTCGCCAACACGTACGAACTGATGAACGGCGCTGAGGCCGCCAATATAGACGTTGTCACCGATCTCGCAGTGTCCGCCGAGCGTTGCGCCATTGGCGAAGGTTGCGTTTTTGCCGACGACGCAATCGTGAGCGATATGGGCATAGGCAAGGAAATTGCCATTGTCGCCAATGGTCGTCTCGCCGCGGCTGGAATCGGTGCCGAGATGCATGGTCACGCCTTCGCGGATCGTGCAGTTCTGGCCGATGACCAATGTGGTGCGGCCGCCCTTGTGCTTGGTGTTTTGTGGCGGCCCTCCCAGTGTCGCCATCGGATAAACCTTGGTCCCGGCGCCGATGGTGGTCGCACCCAGCACCGAGACATGGCTGACCAGTTCGACGCGGTCACCGATAACGGCGTCAGTGCCGACATAGCAGAAAGGCCCGATGGAGGCGCCTTCGCCGATTTGGGCACCGGCCTCGATAACGGCCGAGGAATGGATTGAAGTCTGTATTTTCATAAGCATTTCGAACCGTCAGCCGGTAACCATCATTGCCGAGATCTCGGCTTCGGCGGCCTTTGCGCCTTCCACCATGGCCTCGCAGGCGAATTTTAGCAGGTTGCCGCGCATCTTGATTTTCTTGACGTGGATCTTCAGCTGGTCGCCCGGAACGACCGGCTTGCGGAATTTCGCGTTGTCGATGGTCAGGAAATAGACCAGTGACGGCTTTTCCGTGTTGAGGCTGCGAATGCAGATCGCACCAGCCGTCTGGGCCATGGCCTCGACGATCAGCACGCCCGGCATCACCGGCTGGTCAGGGAAATGGCCCTGGAAATGCGGCTCATTGATGGTCACGTTCTTGATGCCGATGGCCGAGTCGTTGCCATCGATTTCGACGATTCTATCGATCATCAGGAAGGGATAGCGATGCGGCAAAAGCTTCATCAAACCCAATATATCGACCGCTTCGAGCGTCGCCGGCACCATCTCAGCTACTTCCCCCCTCGCCCTGCTTGCGCGTCCTGGCGAGCTTGCGCAGCATGGCGATCTCGCGCATGGCTTCCGCCATCGGCTGCGCCGGATAGCCTCCCCAGATCTCGCCCGCCGGCACGTTGCTCATAAACCCGCTTCTCGCCGCAAGCTTGGCTCCCGATCCTATGGTCAAATGATCGGCAAGGCCAACGCCGCCGCCCATGGTGACACCATCGCCGACGACGACGGAGCCGGAGATACCCGAAAGCCCTGCTATAATGCAATTGCGGCCGATGCGAACGTTATGGGCGATCTGCACCAGATTGTCGATCTTGGTGCCCTGGCCGATGACCGTATCCGACATGGCGCCGCGATCGACGGTCGTGTTCGATCCGATTTCAACATCGTCCTGGATGATGACACGGCCGATCTGCGGCACACGCTCGGGCCCTTTGGCACCGCCGACGAACCCGAACCCGTCCTGGCCGATGCGGGCGCCGCCATGGATGATGACGCGGTTGCCGATCAGCGCATATTGGACGCTGACGCCTGGACCAATATAGCCGTCGCGGCCGATCTGGCAGGAAGGGCCGATAACGGCGTGGGGCGCAATGACGGTTCCGCTGCCGATGGAAGCGCGCGGGCCGATGACTGCTCCGGCCTCGATGATGGCACCGGCCTCGACATGCGCCGACGCATCGACGTGAGCCTGCGGCGAGACACCGGTTTCGCTGGTCATCGGTCCCGGAGTGGCCGCCGTCGGGAACAGCAGCCGGCCGACCATGGCGAAAGCCTGTTGCGGTCGAGGATGGACCAGAACCGCAATGCCGGCCGGCGCCTTGGCGGCGAATTCGCTGGGACAAAGCACTGCCGCCGCCTTCAGCGACTGCATCAGCGCGAAATTGCGCTTGCCGTCGACGAAGACGAGCGCACCCTCGCCGCCTTCACTGGCTGGCGCCAGGGCGTCGATCGATATGTGGGCAAGGTCGGAATCGACAAGCGACGCGCCGGTCAGATTCGCGACTTCGCCAGCCGTATACCGGCGTGATGGCGCGAAGAACACCGGATCGGTCATTCCAGAAGCAATATCCAGCTAGGTCGGATCAATTCACTCCCGAACCCCAACGGCCCGGAAGCATCGTTACCCGCGCATTAGAAGCGGCTCGACATGCCGAAGTTGAACTCCTGCACGTCGTCGGTCTTTTCCTTCTTGACGGGCATCGCGTAGTCAATGCGGATCGGGCCGAAAGGCGATGACCACAACAAGCCGACACCAACCGAGGCGCGCAGCTTCATGTCAGTTGAGGTTTGGGTGACACCAGCGGTGTCAATCGCGCTGCCATACAGTGTAGCGGCATCTGCAAACACGGCTCCGCGCAAACCAAAGCTTTCCGGAATGACCGGTACCGGGAACTGCATCTCCGCCGAGGCATTGAAATAAGTAGTGCCGCCGAGATGGTCACCCGTTGCAATATCCGCAGGACCGATACCACCATACTCGAAGCCGCGGATCATGCGGTCGCTGCTCTGGAACTGATCGAAGATACGCAGGCCGTCATCGCCATAGCCGGCAATATGGCCAGCGCCGCCTGAGATCAGGCCGACCAGATCCAGCTGTTCGGACAAGGTCTGGTAGACAGTGCCGCGACCCGTAACTTTGACGAATTTGGCATCACCACCAAGGCCGGCCACTTCCACACCCGTGGTGGCATAGATGCCCTCATGCGGGCTCTTCATGTCGTCGATGGTGTTGTAAACCAGCCCAAGGCTGACCGACGACTTGATCCACGGGCTATCGTCAATTCCCTCGACGATCGCCGGAGATATGTCGCAGTCGGCGTCGGGAACGCCATCGTGAGGTGTGTCGTCGCAACCGTCGTCGAGCTTGTACTTCTCCTGGGCGATATTGTACGCCAGCTGGGTCGAGATATTGTCGGTGATCGGTAGACCGAAGCGAACGGTCGCGCCCAGCGTCTCGCTGTCATACTTGGAGTAGTTTCGCGTCTGTTGGTAGATGTCAAAGCCCGCTGCGATGCGCCGCCCGAGGAAATAGGGCTCAGTGAAGGAGAGGCTGTAGTCGCGCGAATTCTTGCCGCCACCGGCCGAGACCTTGATGTACTGGCCGCGACCGAGGAAGTTGCGCTCCGCGATCGATCCTTCGACGGACGGACCTGCGGTCTCGCCACCGGTCGAATAACCGGCGCCGACCGAGAACTCGCCGGTCGACTTCTCGACCACGTCAACCACGAGCACGACCTGATCGGGTTCGGATCCCGGAACGGTCGAGATGTCGACTTTCTCAAAATAATCCAGCGCTTCCAGCCGCTTCTTCGCACGCTGGATCAAAACCTGGTTGAAGGCGTCGCCTTCACTGACGTCGAATTCGCGCCGAATGACATAGTCGCGCGTGCGATCGTTGCCGCGGATCTCGATGCGCTCGATATACGCCTTGGTGCCCTGGTCGATCGTATAGACAACCGAAATTGTGTGATTTTCGAAATTACGGTCGCCGCGCGGCGTGACCTGGGCGAAGGCATAGCCCGAACCCGCGACCGTCTCGGTCAGCGCGATGATGGTGTCCTCGACATCCTTGGCGTTGTAGACGTCGCCCTTGTGGGTCTGGACCACCGATTCCAGCGACTTCGAGTCGACCTCGGGAATGGTGCTCTCGACACTGACGTCGCCGAACGTATAGCGGTCGCCTTCCTGCACGGTGATGGTGACCGTGTACTGGTTGGTGGTGTCGTCGAGCTCGCCGACAGCGGAGACCACCTGGAAGTCGGCATAGCCGTGATTGTAGTAGAAACGACGCAGCGTCTCCTGGTCGGCGCGCAGCTTGTCCTCGTCATAGACGTCGTCGCGCAGCACAAAGGACAAGATACTCGAGCGCTTGGTGGCGATGACGTCGGACAAACGGCGGCTCGAATAGGCGCTGTTGCCGACGAAATTGACCGCAGCGATCTTGGTGCGACCGCCTTCGTTGATGTTGAAGACCACGTTTACCCGGTTGTCGCCGAGATCCATGATCTGCGTTGTGACGGCGGCATCGTCACGGCCGATACGCCTGTAGGCGGCCTTCACCGCCTCGACATCGGAATCCAGCGTTGCCTGGGAGAAGGTGCCACGCGGCTTCAACTGCACCGCAATTGCCAGGGCATTGTCCTTGAGCTTCTTGTTGCCCTGGAACAGCACCTGGTTGACGACCTGATATTCTGCGACCTTGACCACCAGCGTCGAGCCGACCTGGTTGATCTGGACGTCGGAGAACAACCCGGTGCCGAACAGCGCCTTGACCGCATCGTCGATATCGGCGCTGGAAAACGCCTTGCCGGGCTTGATCGTGATGTAATTGCGAATGGTGTCGGCGTCGACACGCTGGTTACCGCTGACCTCGACTCTCGAGACAACGGCCGCCTGCGCCGCAGATGTGGCAACGAACTGCACTGCGAGCGCGCCTGGCACAACCAGAGCGGCGGACATAGCCACCGCGGACGCGGCGCTCAAAAACTTGGATGCTGCCTTCATCGGGCTTTTGTACCTTTTCTCGAAGTCCCCACGGCGAGAAAACCGGACGTGCGGTAATTTCCCCTACCGTATTAACCGGATTTTCCCTACACGCAAGGCTTCTGGTTAATTTGTAATTACTTAACCCTGATGCGTGGCTTTCGCGTCACGCATACCCCCGTGCATGGTAAACGGCGTCTCAACATTGCCCGTGCCGAAGCCGAATTTCTTCATGATTTCAGCACCCAAACAGATCGTTCCAGAAAACGAAGCCCATAAATCCCAGCACCAGAAAGAGGCCGGCCCGGTACCCCATCTCCATCATCCGCTCCGATACCGGACGTCGGAAAACGGCTTCGATGGCGTAGAACAGGAGATGGCCGCCGTCGAGGGGGGGAATCGGCAAAAGGTTCAGAATTCCGATCCCGACTGACAGCAAAGCAACAAGTTGCACCAGCCATTCGAAGCCAAGTTTGGCCGCCTGCCCCGACATCTTGGCGATCTTGATCGGGCCGCCCAGCTGGCATTTGTCCTCGCGGCCGACAACGAAACGTTGCAGGAAGTGACCAGTGCCCTGAATGGCCTGCCCCGTCTGCTCAACCGCTGCACCGAGCGCGCCAATCGGGCTATAGGTGATCACCCTTGGCTGGCCGAGTTCCTTGTTGTTGACGACGCCGATGACGGCCACCCTGGTTTTGTTGCCCAGCGCGTCCTGCTGTTCCATCAACTCCGGCGTCGCGGTGACGGTGATCTCCTTGCCATCGCGCAGCATGGTGAAGGTGAGCGAGTCGCCGGCGCGGCCCTGCACAAGGCGCTGGACGTCGGCGAAGGTCTCAACCTTGCTGCCGTTGACGGAGACGAATCGATCGCCGGGCAAAATGCCGGCCTTTTCCGCCGGGCTACCGGCGGTGACTTGAGCCACCATCGGCTCCAGCACCGGGCGGCCATAGAGAGAAAACATCACGGTGAAGACGGCGATGGTCAAAAGGAAGTTGAACAGCGGCCCGGCAAACACCGTGGCCGCGCGTTTCCAGATCGGCCGGGTGTGGAAGGCAACTTCGCGTTCGGCATCGGTCAGCTTCTCCAGCCCTTCCGTGCCGGGCTGGCTCGACGTGACGCTCATGTCGCCGACGAATTTGACATAGCCGCCGAGCGGTATGGCGCAGAGCTTCCAGCGCGTGCCGTGGCTGTCGTTGAAGCCGAAAAGCTCGGGGCCGAAGCCGATCGAGAAAGCTTTTACGCCGATGCCGCACCAGCGGCCGACGAGATAGTGGCCCATTTCGTGAACGAAGACGACGACGGTCAGCACGAACAGAAACGGCACCAGCGTGCCGAGGACAAAGCCTTCCGTGCTGAAAAACGCGTGAAGAATCTCGTTCAAGTCGTGCCCTCAAAATTCACCCACGGCGAAAAGGTGACGCCGCGACTGTGACATCAATCCAGGCGAATCCGTGGCGCGCGCCATTTCTTCGCCGTTAAATACCGCTCAAGCCGGAAACAGCCCCTGCGCCGGATGATCGGCGCCCGCCGAAATCCAGCCGATGACGTATAGGGCGAAAGCCGCCGCGACAAGCCCGTCCACTCTGTCCATGACGCCGCCGTGCCCCGGTATCAATGCGCTGGAATCCTTACGGCCGTGGCGGCGCTTGACCCAGGATTCGAAGAGGTCGCCAGCCTGGGCAACAATCGACAACACCAACGCGACCAAAGCAAGCACGCCAAGATTGCCGGCCCCGGCGGCGGCAGCCAGAAGCACGCCGGCGACCACGCCGCCGACAGCACCGCCAAGTGCGCCGCTCTGCGTCTTGCCGGGCGATATCGATGGAGCGAGCTTGGGACCGCCGACGGCGCGGCCGACGAAATACGCAAAGATGTCGGTCGCCCAGACCACGGCGAACAGAAACAGGATCGCCACCAGGCCGGAACGGTCGCCGTCGCGCAGCAGCGCCAGCGACAGGCCCGACAGCGCCGCGTAGGCAAGGCCGGCGGCATCCCATTGCGCGGCTGCGCGCATGCGTGCGCCGACCGCCGCGACGACGACCATCGCCACGACAAGAAACAGCAGCCACGACGCCGGCACGCCGGCGACAAGGGCGCCGACGAAAACCAGAAGCAACGCTTCCGGAACGAATCCGAGGGCCGCACCGGCCGCAGGGCGCGACATGCGCGCCCACTCATAGAAGATGACCGCCACTATTCCCGCGCAAAGCAAGCGGAACCACAGCCCGCCCAACCAGGTCAAGCCAAGCGCCATCGCGGCCAGCACCAGCGCCGAAACGATGCGAAGCTGAAGATTGTTCATCCCGCCGCCGGTCACGAGGCGGCGACGTCTTGGGCGGTAAGCCCGCCAAAACGGCGCTCGCGGCCAGCAAAATCGCGCAGTGCGTCGGCCAGGTGCTCGCGGCTGAAATCGGGCCAGTAGCAAGGCAGGAAGACCAGTTCGCTGTAGGCGGCCTGCCACAAAAGGAAGTTCGACAGCCGAAGTTCGCCGCTGGTGCGAATGACCAGCTCCGGATCGGGAATGCCCGCGGTGTCGAGGGCGCCGGCAAAACTGTCTGCCCCGATCGCGTCGCTGTCGATCTCGCCGCGCGCCACTGCGGCCGCGAGCTTGCGCGCCGTGCGCACGATCTCGTCACGACCGCCATAGTTGAAGGCGATGACCAGCGTCAGCGCTTCATTGCGGGCGGTCAGCGATTCGGCCTCCTCCAGCAGGCCCCTGATGTCCGGCTGCAGCCCTGCCCTGTCACCGATTATTCTGACGCGCACGCCGCTCTGGTGCAGATCGGCCAGATCGCGGCGGATAAACAGCTTCAAAAGCCCCATCAGATCGCTGACTTCGGATTTGGGCCGCGACCAGTTCTCCGACGAAAAGGCGTAGACGGTCAGGAAGGAAATGCCGAGACCGGGTGCTGCGCGCACCGTCTTGCGCAGCGCCTCGACGCCGGCGCGATGGCCGGCAAGCCGCGGCATGCCGCGCGCCTTGGCCCAGCGTCCGTTTCCATCCATGATGATCGCGACATGCGCGGGCGTTGCCATAGTCTCGCTTTCGGGCCGGTGTAGGCCGACCCTAAACCTGCATGATTTCAGCTTCCTTATCGGAAAGCAGGTGGTCGATGGTGCTGATCGTCTCGTCGGTCAGCTTCTGGACCTGATCGGAGCGCTTGCGCTGATCGTCCTCGCTGATGTCGCCGTCCTTTTCCGCTTTCTTCAAGAAGTCCATGCCGTCGCGGCGGACATGGCGCACCGCAACGCGGGCGTTCTCGGCATAACCGTGCGAAATCTTGACCAGTTCCTTGCGGCGTTGCTCGTTGAGTTCAGGCAGCGGAATCCGCAGATTCGTACCATCGACGATCGGATTGAAGCCGAGATTGGATTCTCTGATGGCACGGTCGACAGCGCCGACCATCGACTTGTCCCAGACCGAAACCGAAATCATGCGCGGCTCCGGCACCGACACGTTCGCCACCTGGTTGATCGGCATGGCGGTGCCATAGGCCTGGACCTGGATCGCGTCGAGCAGATTGCTGGAGGCACGGCCGGTGCGCAGCGAAGCCAGATCGTGCTTGAACGCAGCAATCGCGCCGTCCATGCGCCGCTTGAGGTCGTCGAACTCACCACTCATCTTGGTCTCCTCGACCCGTTTGATCCGGGTTCACTGCTTAGGGCCCGTGTTTAAGCCCGCTTTGGAAAAACTGATCCCCTTTTCCGGAGAGTATATACTCCGGATCACTCGTCGGCGACGATCGTGCAACGGCCGCCGCCCCTCAGAATATCGCCGAAACCACCCTTTTCGTGGATCGAATAGACGATTATCGGGATGTTGTTTTCGCGCGCAAGTGCAATTGCGGCGGTATCCATGATCGAAAGCCCCTTGTTGATGACCTCGGCATGGCTGATGCGCTCAAAGCGGGTCGCATCCGGATCCTTCTTGGGATCGGCCGAATAGACACCGTCGACCTGGGTGCCTTTGAACAAGGCGTCGGCGCCGATCTCGGCGGCGCGCAGGGCTGCGGCCGAATCGGTGGTGAAGAACGGATTGCCGGTGCCGCCGGCGAAAATGACGACCTTGCCCTGGTTCATATAGGCGGTGGCCTGGCGCTGGGAAAAGCTTTCGCACAGTTCAGGCATGGCGATCGCCGACAGCACGACGGCGTCGACGCCGATCTTGTTCAGCGAAGTGCGCAGCGCCAGCGAGTTTATGACCGTGGCTAGCATGCCCATATGGTCGCCGGTGACGCGATCGCCGCCCTTGGACGCCACAGCCACGCCGCGAAAGATGTTGCCGCCGCCGATGACGACGCCGACCTCGATGCCGAGCGCGCGGGCTTCGGCGATGTCAGCCGCGATGCGGTCGACGACCGAGACATCGATGCCGAAATGCTGCTCGCCCATCAACGCTTCGCCCGACGCTTTCAGCAAGACACGTCGATAGAGGGGCTTTGCCGTCATCTGGACCTCGTCATTTTGCGTGTGGCGCGCCTGGGCAGGCCACCCCCGCGCGGGCGGCGCCGCTGGCGCGATGCCGAGTTCCGATACACGAAGGGCGCCGCGATGTCACGCGGCGCCCCATGCCCAATTCCGCCTCCCTCGTCGCGCTCCGTCAGTTGCTGGTGATGCTGACGGCGTCACCTTCGATCAGCAGCGGCGGCGCATAGAAGGGCGGCTTGTCGCCGGTCACGGCGCTGCCGGTAACACGAGCCTGGATCTCGGAACCGAAAAAGGAATAGGGGAAGGGCGGCGGCGTCTTGCTGACCGTATCCAGCCGCGCGCGAAGCTCGGCGGGAATCTCGAAATCCAGCGCCGCCAGATTGTCCTGCAGCTGCCCCAGTTTCGTGGCGCCAAGGATAACCGAGGCGATGCCCGGCTGCGTTGCCACCCAGTTGACCGCGACCTGAGCCATGCTGTGTCCGAGCTCGGCGGCGACCTTTTCGAGCTCCGCCACGATCGCCCAGTTGCGCTCAGAAAATTTCTGGAAGCCCGGATGGGTGGTGTTGCGAAAGCCGTCGAGGCGGCCGGCGTTGCCATCCTGCACCGGTCGGTATTTGCCGCTGAGCAGGCCGCTGGCCAGCGGGCTCCACACCATGATGCCGGCGCCATGGCGGGTGCCGAACGGCACGAATTCATGCTCGATCGAACGCTCCGCCAGCGAATATTCGAGCTGCAGGGCCGACACCGGCTCATAGCCGCGCAACTCGGCGATCGTTTGCGCGCGACCCGCATACCAGGCCGGCACATCGGACAGGCCGACATGGCGAATTTTGCCCGCACGCACGAGATCGTCCATCGTGCGCATGACCTCCTCGGCCGGCGTCAGCCGATCCCATACATGCAGGAGATAGAGGTCGATATAGTCGGTGCCCAACCGTTTCAGCGAGGCGTCGACGGCGCGCAAAATGTTCTTGCGGCCGTTGCCGCCGCCATTCGGGTTGCCAGGTTCCGCGTTGAAGGCGAATTTTGTGGCGATCACCGCACTGTCGCGCAAGCCCCGCTCGGCGATGAATTCGCCGAGCCAGGTTTCGGCGGTGCCACCGGTATAGAGGTCGGCGGTGTCGAAGAAATTACCACCGGCGTCGACATAAGCGTCGACCATGGCACGTGCCGTCTCCCTGTCCGCGCCCCAGCCCCATTCGGTGCCGAAGGTCATGGTTCCCAGCGCCAGCCGGCTGACCCGCAAGCCGCTGTTGCCGAGGGTGTAATAGGTCATGGTCATGGCGTGATTCCGATCCTGATTCTCTTGATGCCGGCTCACTGGCCGGGCGTGGTCTTGACCCAGGGATTGCCGCGCTCATGCGTGGCGCGGAAAATGAAGCCGTCGACCTTCCAGCCGGTGCCGGAGCGGACGAGACGGTGCTCGTAGGTGCCCCAGACTTCCCAGAGCGGGTCGCCATTGCCTTCCATCCGGTTCCAGGCATAGCCGTTGGAGGAGACGGTGGCCGCATCCGCTTCAAGCACCACCTGATGGTTGGTGCGCAGATGCAGGCTCGTCTTGCTGCCCCGGAGGTTGCCGGCCCAGGTGGCGATCACATCGTCGGAGGGGATGGTCGCCGCGGGCTGTCCCGACAGGCTGCTAAAGTCGACGGTAACACGGTCGGCGAAATAGGAACGCGCAAGCTTCCAGTCCTGCGCATCGACGGCACGGTCAATGGCGTCGGCGATGCGGATGACGGCGCGTTCGTCGGCGAGCGCGCGCCAGCCGGACGGCTCGGCGCCACCGGCATCGGCCGGCGCCAGGGCCAAGCCTGCCGCGAAGGTTAGTTGTTTCAAGGCGTTCATGTTTTTCTCCGCGCATCTGCCCACCGCCGATGTGTTGGCGACAATATGGTCCGCCACGCTGGCATCGGTAAGATTGCATTGTTTGCAAAGACTATGCGATATCATGCATGAATGGATCGCGCCCTGCTGAGCCATCTGCCTGTTGTCATTGCCGTCGCCCGGCGCGGCGGCTTCGCGCTTGCAGCGGCCGAACTCGGCATGAGCCCGTCCGCGGTCAGCCACGCCGTTCGCCTCGTGGAGGAGCGTATCGGCCAGCCGCTGTTTGCGCGCACGACGCGCAGCGTCTCATTGACGGAAGCCGGCAAGGTGCTGGTGGAGACGGCGGCCCCTGCCCTTCAGGACATTGCCGAGCGGATGGATCGCATCCGCGCCATCAGGGGCCGGCCCTCAGGCCTGCTCAGGCTCAACGTTCCCAACATCGCGATCCCACTTGCCGTCACGCCTGTGGTCGCGGCGCTGGCGGAGCGTTATCCGGATGTGACGGTCGAATTGCTTACCGACCAGGGCCTCATCGACATTGTTGGCGAGGGTTTCGACGCCGGCATCCGGCTGGGCGAAATGATCGCGCAAGACATGGTCACGGTCCGGCTGACGCAACCGTTCAAGGCCATCATCGTCGCCTCTCCCGCCTATGTCGGCCGGCATGGCCGCCCACGCGGCGTGGCCGATCTCGCGAACCATAATTGCATCGGCTACCGCCTCGTCCGCTCCGGCGCGCTTTATCGCTGGGACCTGACCGAGGATGGCAAGGATGTCGTGGTCGAGACGAAGGGCACCGTCATCGTTACGGATTCTCTGGCCGCGATCGACCTTGCGCTTGCCGGTGTCGGGCTGACCTATGTGTTCGAACCGCTGGTGCGCGCGGAGTTGGCCGCTGGCCGCCTTGTTCAGATCCTGCCGCAGACGGCAATCGAAGAGCCAGGCCTCTTCCTTTACTTCCCGCGCCGCGCATCGATGGCGCCGAAGCTCAGGGCCTTCATCGATACGGCACAAGAAATCGGCCGGGCATCCTTGCGGACACCCGGCCGAGTTGCCTGAGCTGAGAAGCCCCTTCAGGGGCTATTTCCAAGGATTATTTCTTCACCGCAGCCGCGACTTCCGCCGCGAAATCGGTCTCTTCCTTTTCGATGCCTTCGCCGAGCGCAAAACGCAGATAGGCGGAGATCTTGGCCGGGGCGCCGATTTCCTTCTCGGCATCCTTCAGCGCCTTCTCGACAGTGATGTCGGGATTGAGCACGAAGGCCTGCTTCAGGAGCACGACTTCCTCGTAGAACTTGCGCAGGCGGCCCTCGACCAT
The DNA here is from genome assembly GCF_053848025.1 of Mesorhizobium sp. 128a. Lineage (NCBI taxonomy): Bacteria > Pseudomonadati > Pseudomonadota > Alphaproteobacteria > Hyphomicrobiales > Phyllobacteriaceae > Mesorhizobium > Mesorhizobium sp. 128a. Next base: position 238,554 of record NZ_JBSPKY010000006.1, read on the forward strand.
CTTTTCGATGATCGCTTCCGGCTTGCCGGACTGGCGTGCCTGATCGGAGAAGATCGCCTTTTCGCGCTCGATCAGCGCCGGATCGACTTCCTCGACGGTCAGCGCGACCGGATTGGAGTTCGCGACATGCATGGCGACATGGCGGCCAAACGCGTTTGCGGCCTCCACGTTGCCCGTGGTTTCGATGGCAACCAGCACGCCGAGCTTGCCGAGACCGTCAGCGACCTTGTTATGCACATAGTTCGCCACGACGCCGTGCGCGACCGAGAGCTTGGTCGAGCGGCGGAAGCTCATGTTCTCGCCGATGGTGCCGACCGCGTCCTTGATGGTGTCGGCGACCGACTTGTCGGAACCCGGATACTTCGCGGCCGCCACGGCTTCGGTAGCGCCATAGGCAAGCGCAACCTTGGCAACGTTGGTGACGATCTCCTGGAAAGCGGCGTTGCGAGCAACGAAATCGGTCTCGGAGTTGACCTCGACAATGGCGGCCTCGCGCAGGCCGGCATCGACGCCGATCAGGCCTTCGGCGGCGGTGCGGCCGGCCTTCTTGTCGGCCTTGGAGATGCCCTTCTTGCGCAGCCAGTCGACGGCCTCTTCCATGTTGCCGTTGGTCTCGGTCAACGCCGCCTTGCAGTCCATCATGCCCGCGCCGGTCAAGTCGCGGAGTTCTTTGACCTGTGCAGCCGAAATGCTCATTGTCGCCTCTTTGTTTTAAATACACCGACGCACCACCGGTACTCGGTGATGCGTCTGCTTTGTTTTATGCATGTCGTCATCCCAAAACCGCTGCGCACTTTTGGGCGACATGCATTAGCGTGCCAAAATATTAGAAAGATGAAGGCCGGGACCGGCCTCCGCTATCAGGCTTCCGGGGTCTCGGCCGCCGGGGTCGGATCGAGCGCCGGCTCTACCGGAGCCTCGACCGAGGCGCCGATGTCGACGCCGAGCGCGCCCTGCTGGCGAGCGATTCCGTCGATCGCAGCCTTGGCGATCAAATCGCAATAGAGCTGGATGGCGCGGGCCGCATCGTCGTTGCCGGGGATCGGGAAGTCGATTTTGTCCGGATCGCAGTTCGAATCGATGATGGCGACGACCGGGATGCCGAGGCGCTTGGCCTCGAGGATGGCGATCGCTTCCTTGTTGGTGTCGATGACGAACATCAGGTCGGGCGTTGAGCCCATATCCTTGATGCCGCCGAGCGCCTTGTCGAGCTTCTCGCGCTCGCGGTCGAGGTTGAGGCGTTCCTTCTTGGTCAGGCCCTGAGCCTCACCCGCCAGCATCTCGTCGAGCTTGCGCAGGCGCTGGATCGAATTCGAGATCGTCTTCCAGTTGGTCAGCATGCCGCCGAGCCAACGCGAGTTGACGTAGTACTGGGCCGAACGCTGCGCCGCGTCAGCGACGATGTCCGACGCCTGGCGCTTGGTGCCGACGAACAGCACGCGGCCGCCCTTGGCGACGGTGTCGGAAACCTGCTTCAGCGCCTGGTGCAGCAAAGGCACCGTCTGCGAGAGGTCGATGATGTGGATGTTGTTGCGGGCGCCGTAGATGTAGGGCGCCATTTTCGGGTTCCAGCGGTGGGTCTGGTGGCCGAAGTGAATGCCAGCTTCCAAAAGCTGGCGCATGCTGAAATCAGGCAGTGCCATTCTTAGTTCCTTTTCCGGTTAGCCTCCACGGACACAGGCATTTTTGGACTTTGTCCTCGAACGCCACCGGAGGTTTCAGCCGGATTTCTCCCGGGCAGACACCAAAGTCCGTGTGTGGAATGAGCGCGCATATAGAGGGGAAGTGCTGCAAACGCAAGCGGTGAGGCGCGTTAGCGCTTAGCGTGCGGCAATCAGCGCTCCGGTGCCGATCATGGCACTGCCGGCAAACCGGTTCATCAGCCGCATGCGTTTGGGTGTCCTGAACCAGCCGGATGCCCTGCCCGCCAGCGCGGCGTAGGTGCCCATGGTGAGGATGTTGACGCTGACGACGACAGCCACCACCAGCACGCCATCGGCAAATGTCATGGTGTCGAGGTTGAGAATGAGGGGCATGATCGAAGCATGGAACAGAATCGCCTTCGGGTTTCCAAGCGCCACGGACGCGCCAAGCAGGAATGACCGCGACAATCTGGCTTGAGGCATCGCCTGCGCGATCGATTGCGCGGCGGCGGCCCGCCACATCCTGACGCCGAGAAAGATCAGGTAAGCCGCACCGGCATATTTCAAGGCGAGAAACACCCATTCGAAAGTCTGGGCCAGCGCCACCAGTCCAAGCAGCGCCAAGGTAACCAGAACCGCATCGCCAGCGGCTATGCCAATTCCGGCGACGAAGGCGCGCAGGAAGCCGCGCGATACGCCGTTGGTGATTACCGTGAACATCGCCGGACCCGGCGTTGCAGCGGCAAGCGTGATGGCAAGGCAATACGCCAGGAATGCCGTTAAAGTCACGATCGGCCCTTTCCGTTGGGTACCCGCACGCGCCGGAAGATCGCGACGATCTCCTCGCGGCTGCATTCGATGGCGCCGAGCCGCACCGCGCGGTCGCGCTCGAAGCCGGTTATGTCATAGTGCGGAGCCGATGTCTTGGGCGGTCCCTGGTAGGACGAACGCTTGACGCCAAGCTCGGTGGCGAAACGATGCAGTTCGTCGGTATCGTCGGCCATCAGGTGGCACCAGCGATGGCCGGCCCACTTCCAGATCGCTGCATCGACATAAACCGCCATCAAGCCTGCCGTGGCCAGCTCCATCCTGTTGCTATTTCGAGACCGGGCAGGGCTTGGTCTGGTCGAACAGCGACAAGTTGACCAGCTTGCCGGTCATCGAGAACTCGCCATAGTCCATGGTAAGGTCGCGGGTGATGCCGTTCTCATGCAGCTTGAAGCTGATGCGGTATTCCGGCACCTCTTCGCCCGATTTGTCGGTCTCGTCGAAATAGGCGATGTCTACTGGCCAGTATTTGTCGCCGGCAAGCTTGGCAAGCGCCGGCGCTTCGGGGTCGGCCTTGTCGCCCTCGGTCTTCTTGCCGACGATGACGGTGGTGGTCATCACCTTGTTGGCGTCCTCCGAACCGTCGAACAGGCTGGTTTCGTAGAAATTCTCACCCTTTTCGGCCTTGCCGATCAGCTCGACCAGATGCTGGGTCGGGAACTGGGTGGCGGCAAGTTCGAGGCTGTTTTTCTCGGGCTTGTCGATGTCGACCTTGAGGCCCTTGGTCTCTTTGGTGGCCGTGCCCTTGACCTCCTTGTCGAGGTTCTGGTCGGAGAAGGATTTGGTCACGAACGAAAAGGTCTTGCCTTCGGCGTCCTCAAAGGTGGTCGTCTGCTGGTCTGTCAACTTCGTACCGTCGGCGGTGACGATCTGGGTGACGAAGCGGAATTTCACCGTGTAACCCTCGCAGGACGAGCCATTGAACTCGTAGACCATGCGGCCGGTGATGCCGGTGATTCCCGAGCGGTCCGAGGCCTTGTCGAGGGTAAGATCATAGACGGCTCGATGCGCCTGCAGCGCCGGCACGGCAAAGGCGGGAGCCACCGAGAAGATCGCCGGCCACAGGACGGCATGGAAGGCAAGGCGCGTTGCGCGCATATGGGGCTCCGATCGTCGCGGCTGATGGCAGGCCGCAGGTAAAGATGGTCCAGCTTAAAAAAAGTCGTGGCGGAAGCGAGGCAAAAATAGCAATTTCGGCCCCGGCCAGCGCGGCGTCTCCAAGCAATAGGGAAATACCATGAGTGAAACAATCGAAAAGCGGCTAAGCGATCTCGGCGTGACGTTACCGGCCGCCGCGGCGCCCGCCGCGAACTATGTGCCCTATTGCAGGTCCGGCAATCTTTTGTTCACCGCCGGGCAGCTGCCACTCAAGGACGGCAAGCTGCAGGCAAGCGGCCTGCTCGGCCGCGACATCGACACGGCAGCCGGCAAGGAAGGTGCAAAATACTGCGCAATCAACATCTTGGCGCAGGCCAAGGCGGCGCTTGGCGATCTCGAAAAGATCCAGCGTCTGGTCAAGATCACCGTCTTCGTCGCATCGGTGCCGGATTTCGTCGAGCAGCATCTGGTCGCCAACGGCGCCTCCGATTTCCTGGTCGCCGTCCTTGGCGAACGCGGCAAGCATGCCCGCTCAGCCGTCGGCACCGCCTCGCTGCCGCTTAATGCCGCAGTGGAAATCGAAGCCGTCTTCGAAGTCGCATAAGCAGGGACTGAGCGATGACCGACCTTTCCTGGCTGACTGCCCGCCCCGTGGCGCATCGCGGCCTTCACGACATGAACAAGATGCGCTGGGAGAACACGCTCTCGGCCTTCACTGCTGCCGCCGAGCGCGGCTACGCGATCGAGTGCGACGTGCATTTGTCGTCCGACCGCGTTCCCGTCATCATGCATGATGGCGACCTCAAACGGCTGACCGGTCAGGACGGCTTTGTCTGGCAGCGCACGGCGGCGGAACTGGCGGCGCTAAGGATCGGCGGTACCAAGGACCATGTGCCGACGCTGCAGGAAGCGCTCGACCTTGTCGACGGCCGCGTGCCGATGGTTGTCGAACTGAAGGGCGTGCCCGGCTATGACGAGGGGCTGGTGGCCAGCGTCGGCAATATGCTCAGACGCTACAAGGGCAAAGCCGCGATCATGTCGTTCGACCACTGGCTGGTCCGCGATTTCCCCAAGGACGCGCCTGGCATTCCTGGCGGGCTGACGGCCTATGGCAGGGATAACCAACTGATCGAGGCCCATTTCGCCATGCTGGCACATGACCTTGCCTTCACCTCCTATGCCGCGGGCGATTTGCCGAATCCGTTCGTCAGCTTCGTGCGCGAAAAGTTGAAAATGCCCGTCATCACCTGGACGGTGCACGACCAGCCGGCGGTCGATCTCACCTTCAAATACGCAGACCAGATGACGTTCGAAGGGTTCGAACCCGATCTGGTCAAAGTCGCCTGACACAAGTGCCTGAAACGTGACTTGTAGCGGCCCGGACAGAGCTTAAATAAGGCTCATGGATCAAGGTGACGAAGGCGATGGGCAAACGGCGAATGCGGAGTTTTCCATCCGCATCGCCGCCGGCATCGGCGCCTTCACCTGCGATGAGTGGAACGGCTTTGGCGGCACCACGCGCGGCGATGCAGAAACCAGCTACAACCCTCTCGTTTCCTTTGCTTTTTTAAGTGCGCTCGAGGATTCCGGCTGCGCCGTTCGGCGCACCGGCTGGCAGGGCCATCATCTTCGGCTGGAGAATGCGCAAGGCAGGCTGCTAGGCGCGGTGCCTTGCTATCTCAAATCGCACAGCCAGGGCGAATATGTCTTCGACCATGGCTGGTCGGATGCTTTCGAGCGCGCCGGTGGCCGTTACTACCCAAAACTGCAGTGCGCCGTGCCGTTCTCCCCGGTCACCGGCCCACGCCTGCTGGTCAGCAGGGGCGAGGACAACGCTACTGTTAAAGCCGGTCTCGCGGCAGGCCTGAAGGCGCTGACGGAAAAGCTCGGTGTCTCGTCCGCGCACGTCACTTTTGCGCAAGAAAGTGATATCGAGACGCTGGAGGCGGCGGGCTTTCTGCATCGCACCGACCAGCAGTTCCACTTCTTCAACGAAGGCTTTTCGACCTATGATGACTTCCTTGCCACGCTGGCGTCGCGCAAGCGCAAGGCGATGAAGAAGGAGCGTCGTGAGGCGCTCGCAAACGATATCTCGATCGACCGGCTGACCGGCAAAGACCTGACCGAAAAGGCCTGGGATGATTTGTTTGCCTTCTACATGGACACTGGCAGCCGCAAATGGGGCCGCCCCTATCTCAACCGCAAGTTCTTCTCGCTGATCGGCGAGCGCATGGCCGACGATATCCTGCTGGTCATGGCCAAGCGCAATGGCCGCTATATCGCCGGCGCCATCAACTTCATCGGCTCCGACGCGCTTTACGGGCGCAATTGGGGTTGCATTGAGGACCACCCGTTCCTGCATTTCGAAGTCTGCTATCATCAGGCGATCGACTTCGCCATCGAGCGCAAGCTGAAGGTGGTCGAAGCGGGCGCGCAAGGCGAGCACAAGCTGGCGCGTGGCTACCGTCCCGTGACCATGCATTCGGCGCACTACATCGCACATCCCGGCCTGCGCAATGCGGTGGCCGACTATCTCCGGCGCGAACGGCGCGAAGTCGAGCGGATGGGCGAAATTCTGGAAGAACATACGCCGTTCCGCAAGGATCTTGAGGAGTAGCAGTCTGTCGTCCCGGGTGCGACTTGATCCGGTCTTCACCACCCGTGCCGCTTTGCTAGACGACGACCCGATCGTCTATTTCGACCGCCTCTCGACGAAAAAGCGGCACTTCCATCGAGCGCTGGTCCAAGCCGCGATGGTCGATCTCGCCTGACCGACTTGCCGGTCCGGGACAGCTTCGCTACACCGGGAGCATACTCCCGGAGTAACGCCATGACCGAGGCTTACGACCCCAGCAATATCTTCGCAAAGATCCTGCGCGGCGAAATTCCCTCGCACCATGTCTACGAGGATGACGCGGTGGTCGCCTTCATGGATGTCATGCCGCAAGGGCCCGGGCACACGCTGGTGGTGCCTAAGGCGGCGTCGCGCAATCTGCTCGATGCCGATCCGTCGACGTTCGGCGCGCTGTTCACGGTCGTCCAGAAGGTGGCGCTGGCGGTCAAAAGAGCTTTCGGCGCCGACGGCGTCACCATCCTGCAGTTCAACGAACCGGCCTCTGGGCAGACCGTCTATCACCTGCACGTCCATGTCATCCCGCGGTTCGAAGGCATCGCGCTGAAGCCGCATACGGGACAGATGGAGAAGCCCGAAGTCCTGGCCGAGAACGCAGGCAAGATCCGGGCAGTGCTGAACGGTTGAAGCTGGGTTGCCTTAAGGCGATGGGCTCGGCGATGGTGGTGCTTTTCGCGCTTTATGCAACGCGCCGCTCTCGGTTGGTTGGCCTGTTGATGTGGGCATACGCCGCCATCATCATGATCGGTTCAGTTGTCCTTGGCTGGCACTATGCCATGGATGGCTACGCGAGCGTGCTGATCTCGATCGCCATATGGAAGGCGTGCGGTCGTGTCCTGGCTCGCTTCGCACCCGACGGCGCTACCGCCTGACCTCAAGGCGCCCTGTTTCGGCAAACCGGCCAGCCAACGAAAAAAGCCCCGTTGCCGGGGCTTTTCTTTGTTTTTCGAGCCTGTCAGCCCTTGCGTGGCAGTTGCGGCACCAGGCTGCGCTTGCCGCCATCCTTGCCTTTGGGCTCAGGCTTCTGCGCCACCGCCTTCTTGGCGACCGGCTTCTTGGCCACCGCCTTGCGGGGTTTCGGCGCCTCCGCCTCTTCCGGCTCCTGCTTCGGCTGCACCGGCGCTTCGTCGGCCAGCGATTCGAGCTTCAGGCCGGTTTCGCCGGTTTCCTTCTTCTCGACGGTGACCCGCACCGTGCCGCCCTTCTTGAGCTTGCCGAACAGCACCTCGTCGGCCAACGGCTTCTTGATGTGCTCCTGGATGACCCGGCCGAGCGGCCGCGCACCCATGCGCTCATCATAGCCCTTGTCGGCGAGCCAGGCGATCGCGTCCGGCGACAGGTCGAAGGTGACACCACGCTCGGAGAGCTGGGCCTCGAGCTGCATGACGAACTTCTGCACCACCTGATGGATGACCGGCACCGGCAGCGAGCCGAACGGGATGATCGCATCGAGACGGTTGCGGAATTCCGGCGTGAACAGCCGGTTAATCGCCTCGACATCGTCGCCTTCGCGCTTGGTCGAGCCGAAACCGATCGCCGCGCGCTGCGCATCGGATGCGCCCGCATTGGTGGTCATGATCAGGATGACATTGCGGAAGTCGATCTGCTTGCCGTTGTGGTCGGTCAGCTTGCCGTGGTCCATGACCTGCAACAGGATGTTGAACAGGTCCGGATGCGCCTTCTCCACCTCGTCGAGCAGCAGCACGCAGTGCGGATGCTGGTCGACGCCGTCGGTCAACAGGCCGCCCTGATCGAAGCCGACATAGCCGGGAGGCGCGCCGATCAGCCGCGAGACGGTGTGGCGTTCCATATATTCCGACATGTCGAAGCGGATCAGCTCAACGCCGAGCGAGGCGGCGAGCTGCTTGGCCACTTCGGTCTTGCCGACGCCGGTCGGGCCCGAGAACAGGTAAGAGCCGATCGGCTTTTCCGGTTCGCGCAGGCCGGCACGCGCCAGCTTGATCGCCGAGGTCAGCGCGGTGATCGCGGTGTCCTGGCCGTAGACGACGCGCTTCAGCTCGACATCGAGGCCTTGCAGCACCTTCTCGTCGTCGGCCGAAACCGTCTTCGGCGGGATGCGGGCCATGGTGGCGATCGTCGCTTCGATCTCCTTGATGCCGATGGTCTTCTTGCGCTTGGCTTCCGGCACCAGCATCTGCGAAGCGCCGGTCTCGTCGATCACGTCGATCGCCTTGTCCGGCAGCTTGCGGTCGTTGATGTAGCGCGCCGACAGCTCCACCGAGGCCTTGATCGCCTCGTTGGTGAACTTCACCTTGTGGAATTCCTCATAATAGGGCTTGAGGCCCTTCATGATCTCGATGGCGTCCTCGACGGTCGGTTCGTTGACGTCGATCTTCTGGAAGCGCCGCACCAGAGCGCGGTCCTTCTCGAAGAACTGGCGGAACTCCTTGTAGGTGGTCGAGCCAATGCAACGGATGGCACCCGAAGACAGCGCCGGCTTCAACAGGTTCGACGCATCCATGGCGCCGCCCGAGGTTGCGCCGGCACCGATGACGGTGTGGATCTCGTCGATGAACAGCACGGCGCCCGGATAGTCCTCGAGCTCCTTGACGACCTGCTTCAGCCGCTCTTCGAAATCGCCGCGATAGCGGGTGCCGGCCAAAAGCGTGCCCATGTCGAGCGCGAAGATGGTGGCGTCCTGCAGCACTTCCGGCACATCGCCTTCGACGATGCGCTTGGCCAGACCTTCGGCAATCGCCGTCTTGCCGACGCCGGGATCGCCGACATAGAGAGGGTTGTTCTTGGAGCGGCGGCACAGCACCTGGATGGTGCGGTTGATCTCGCTCTCGCGGCCGATCAGCGGATCGATCTTGCCGGCCTTGGCCTTGTTGTTGAGGTTGACGCAATAAGCCGTCAGCGCATCCTGCTGCTGCTTCTTCTTGCCACCTTCCTCCTGCGGCTCGGCGCCGTTCTGGCCGCCCTGCTCGTCATCGGCGCCGCGCGGCGAGCGCGTCTCCGAAGCTCCGGGGCGCTTGGCGATGCCATGCGATATGTAGTTGACCGCGTCGTAACGGGTCATCTGCTGTTCCTGCAGGAAATAGGCGGCATGGCTCTCGCGCTCGGCAAAGATGGCGACGAGCACGTTTGCGCCGGACACTTCCTCGCGGCCCGACGACTGCACATGGATCACTGCGCGCTGGATGACGCGCTGGAAGCCGGCGGTCGGCTTGGAATCCTCATCGTAACCGGTGACGAGGTTGTCGAGCTCGGTGTCGATATAGGTGAGAACGGTGTGCTTCAGCTCGTCGAGATCGACGTTGCAGGCGCGCATGACTGCGGCCGCCTCGGTGTCGTCGATGAGCGCGAGCAGCAGGTGTTCAAGGGTTGCATATTCATGGTGCCGCTCATTGGCGAGCGTCAGCGCCTGGTGAAGCGCCTTTTCCAGGCCTTGGGAGAAAGCCGGCATGTTACCTCACTTCTTCTCCATCACGCATTGCAGCGGATGCTGATTCTGTCGGGCGAAATCCATGACCTGGGACACTTTGGTCTCGGCCACCTCGAATGTATAGACCCCGCACTCGCCCACTCCATGATTATGAACATGAAGCATGATGCGTGTGGCGGCTTCGCGGTCCTTTTGAAAAAAACGCTCCAGGACGTGAACCACGAACTCCATGGGCGTGTAGTCGTCGTTGAGGATAAGGACCCGATAAAGGCTGGGCTTCTTGGTCTTGGTTTTCGTGCGCGTAATGACAGCCGTGCCGCGACCGGCCTCATTGCCGTCGCCGTCACTTTGCATCCGCACCACGCTTGTCGTGGCAGTCAAACCGATCGTCACGTAATCCTGCCTTTTCGAATCCCCATGCGAGTTCGACATGTAGGTGTTCGATGGACGATTTTAAGCCCTTCTTGTTAGCTGACAATATGGCTAGGTGGGCAAACCGAGGCGTTTTTCAAAATCGTGAACCGCCAAGGCCGCGGAATTGAAACCGGCATGAAAAAACCCGGCCGCGCATCCGCGACCGGGTCTGTTTTGCAAGCCCGAAAGGCCGTGCCTGGTATTTTGGCGCGAAATTACTTCGCCTTGGCGACAATCGATTCGAAGGGCTTGTAGGCCTCCTTGGCGAGCTCGGCGTAGAGATCGCCGAACTTGGTCGCCTCGGCGACGAAGCTCTCATAGCTCTGCTTGGCGAAGTCGGACTGGATCTCGATCGCCTTTTCCAGCGACTTGGCGGTGAACAGCTTTTCGACCGCGGCGCTGCCGGCTTCGAAGCTCTTCTTGGTGTATTCGCCGGCTTCGGTGGCGATCGCCTGCGCGCTCTTGGAGAGCGAAGCGAAGCTCTTCAATCCGGTGTCGGCAAACTCTTTCCCGTATTTCGAGAAGTCCTCATAGGTCTGGGTCATTTCACGTCTCCCTTGGCGGTTTTAAGGCGCCCTTGCCTGAGCGCAGTTGTGCAATGCAGGAGAGTATATTGTGCGCTGCACAAAAGTCAAGATTTCCGCGGCATCGGGGCCGTGCTGCGCCGGCAACCGCTAAAATTCGAATAAAGAAAGCCTCAAGCCCGAGGAAAATGGTGAACGCGCCGGTTACCATAAACGGATTGGTAACGCAGGCTGCGATAGTTTGACGACAAGTGAGGCCGGATCCCTTTGCCGCCTCCGGGGCAATGAGTTTCAAAGGAACTATCAGTGCGTCAGGCGTTGTCGGTCTTCGGTTCAAAATCCGCATCTTCCCTCAAAACGATCATGATCCTCGCTTTGGCGATGTCATTCGTCGTTGCGGATGCCGCATCGTCGATGGCCGCCAGGTCGTCGGCGATCGTCGTCGATGCCAAGACCGGCAAGGTGCTTTATTCGTCCGATGCCAATGGCCGGCGCTACCCGGCGTCGCTGACCAAGATGATGACGCTCTATCTGACCTTCGAGGCCATGGCGAAGGGCAGGATCAGCAAGAACACGCCGGTGCCGTTTTCTGCCAAGGCTGCGGCCGAGCCGCCGACCAAGCTTGGCGTCAAGGCCGGCGGAGCGGTTTCCGTCGAGACCGCCATCCTGTCGATGGTGACCAAGTCGGCCAATGATTCGGCGACCGCGCTCGGCGAACTGCTCGGCGGCAGCGAGAGCAATTTCGCCCGCATGATGACGGCCAAGGCGCGGCAGCTCGGCATGGACGGCACCGTGTTTCGCAATGCCAACGGCCTGCCCGATCCCGGCCAGTTCACCACCGCCCACGACATGGCGATGCTCGGCATCGCGCTCAGGGAACATTACCCGCAATATTACGGCTATTTCTCGCAGCGCTCCTTTCTCTATGGACGCCAGCGCATCAACGGCCACAACCGGCTACTCGGCCGCATCAAGGGCGTCGACGGCATCAAGACCGGCTATACCCGCGCCTCAGGCTTCAATCTCGTTTCGTCGGTTTCCGACGGCAATCGCCGCCTCGTCGCCGTCGTCATGGGCGGCACGTCGGGGCGCAGCCGCGACAACCAGATGGCCGGATTGATCAACGCCTACATGCCGCGCGCATCGACACGCGGTGACGGCGCCCTGGTCGCCAAGGCCGGCGGCGACAATCCGATCAAGGCGCTGGCCAAGGTTTTCCTTCCCAAGCATGACGCGCCGACGCCGGACGACAAGCCGGTGGTTGCAGACGATGCGGTGGCGTCCAACGACGATCCGACATCTGTCGACGAGCAGTCTGCCGACGAACAGACGGTGGCCGCGGTCGAAGAGCCCGCCCCCGTCGTCAAGACCAGGAAGGTCAAGACCGTCATCGTGACGGCGCCCAAGGTCGAAACGGCACAAGTGGTTGCGGCTTACGCCGAACCCGCGCCAGCAGCACCTCCGGCGGTCGACCCGGTAAACACTGCCTCGGTGCCGTCCGGCTGGGCGGTGCAGGTGGCGTCCTCGCCCAAGCAGTCCGAAGCGCAGGCTTTCCTCGACAAGACCGCCAAGCAAGCGCCGAAGATCCTTGCTTCCGCCTCCGGCTTCACGGTCGCTTTCGACAAGGATGGCGAGACCTATTACCGCGCCCGCTTCGGCGGTTTCGGTTCGAAGGATGCGGCCTGGAATGCCTGCAATGCTCTGAAGAAGAAGAAAATTACCTGTTACGCCGTCCAGCAATAGGGCGACGTCGAAACCATCTCCCGGAAATTTACTGCGTCGAAGGAGACTAATTGTGATTGGAGAGCAAGACGTCCTTGGCTTCGTTGATCCGCGCCGCCAGGAAAGACGTGCCGCCGATGTCGGGGTGCAGGCGTTGCATCAGGCGGCGGTGCGCCTTGCGGACGTCCGCCGCGGCGGCCCCCGCTTCAAGACCAAGGACCTTGTAGGCCTCCTCCTTAGTCATGGCGCCCGCACCTGGCGCAACACCCAGCCCTTCGCCACCGTTCGCCTCAGCGTCTTTGCGCCAGACGGGAAAACGGCCGTCAAGATACGTCTCTAGCAATTGACGGCTCTCCGGGTCGCCGGGGAGCTCGCGGTAAAGCTGCTGCAGTTCGGCCAGGCCCATCGCACCCAGCATCTTGCCTTCATGGCGGCCTGCCAAAACCAGGCCCTCAAGCCCGCCCGTATCGTGATCAAGCTCCATTTCCAGTGCGGCGGTTCGCACCGTCGAACGCTTGCCGGGCGCCAATCCGGCTGTGGGCCGCTTCATCCGCATCGACCCATACCAGGCAAGGGCCGCGGCCAGGATGAGGCCGGCAATGCCTTCGCGACCGACCACCAGCACGGCGAGGCCGACCAGCGCCAGAAGCAGCGGGCCAAGCGTGCGCATGCTGCTCGCCAGTTTTGCCGCATCGGCGCGCACGAAAATTGTCGCCGCGCCAAGCAGCACCAGAAACAGTGCTAAGACCGCAATGATTGCGCCCATCAATTCCCGCCGCCCCGCAGATGCTCGATCAACAGCCGGTCTCCCGGCCTGTCCCTTGCCTCGAGCGCCTTCAATCCACCGGTCGCATAGACGGCGACGGCCGAAAGCAGTCCGGCCAGGGTCGCGGCGGCCCGTCGGTCAAATCGAAACCACGCCCCTTTGGACAGCCGCGCGATCTCCTTGAACGCCTTTTCTGCGCCGGAATCATGACCTTCCTGGAAGACGAAGACGGGAACACCGTGCAGACCGAGGTTGCCGGCCTTCTGCGCCAGGTCGTCGATATCCTCTTCCATGGCGTCGCCGATATAGACCAGAGCATTGACCTTGGCTGTCGCCGTTTCCTTCAACGCATGCGCCAGCACCTTGCCGATCTGGGTGTGGCCGGCGCGGCAATCGATTCGGGTCATCAATTGCTTCAGGGCGTTGGTATTGGCGACAAACGCCGATGACCGGCACTCGCCCAGTCCACGAAAATAGACGAGTTGGACACTGAGGGTTCCGGCCTTGCCGACGGCATCGAACATTTCGCCTTGCAGCTTGGTGGCGAGATCCCAAGTCGGCTGGCGACTCATCGTTGCGTTGAGCGCAAGGATCAGCCGCCCGGAGCCGATCGCGGACGCGGCAAGTGTCCGCGCCTGACGGATAAAGGCGTCGATCTCGCCAGCATTGGATTGAGGCTTGACCGGCGCAGGATCGACCCTCGCGGGCACTGGCTGCTTCTTGTCGCTCATGAGAAGCAAGATGTGGCGTTGCCGGGCTGCTTGCAAGTCCAGCCTCGGACAACATGAAGGGCCAGCGATCAGCATGGCTGAGAGAAGCGGGGTGCCTTGGCGCTAGAGCAGACCGAGATCGGCGAGCTCGCGCTTCAATTTCGGCGGCATCTCGACCGTTCCGGCCTTGCCCTTGCCGATATCGGCCGGCGCATCCGACGGTTTCAGGTAGCGCCAGCCCTGGAAGGCGCGGCGCGGCTGCCAGTCGGTGCGCACGACCTCTGGATCGAGCATCAAATGGCAGCGGCCGATACCTTCATCGTCGGTGAAGGGGCGGATTTCGGTGATCAGCTGGCGGCATTGCACGCTGCCCTTGATCACCCAATAAAGCGACCCCCCATCGGTGACCTCGGCGCCGCGCGTCGGCACCATGCGGGTGGTGTGCCAATGCTCGGCCGGCTCACGGGCACGCCGCCGCTCGTCGAGACGGAAGGCGATCCACTCTTCGAGATCCTCGACGCTGTCGCAACCGACGCACAGTTTCAGGAGATTGAGTGTCATGGCTTAAGGTTTAGTCCGACGCGCGATTGCGTCAACGGCCCTGCCCGACTTCTCCACAGAGCCAGCGCCGTTGAGCGTTCAGCATTCAACAACATTGACGGCCAGGCCGCCAAGGCTGGTTTCCTTGTACTTCTCGTTCATGTCGAGGCCGGTCTGGCGCATGGTTTCGATGGCCGCATCGAGCGGCACGAAATGGACGCCATCGCCCTTGATGGCCAGCGAAGCGGCGGTCACCGCCTTGACGGCGCCGAGCGCATTGCGCTCGATGCAAGGTACCTGCACCAGGCCGCCGACGGGGTCGCAGGTCATGCCGAGATGATGTTCGAGCGCGATCTCGGCGGCGTTCTCGACCTGCTCGGGCGTGCCGCCCATGACGGCGCACAGGCCGGCCGCGGCCATTGCCGAGGCAGAACCAACCTCGCCCTGGCAGCCGACCTCAGCGCCGGAGATAGAGGCATTTGTCTTGATGATGCCGCCAACTGCGGCAGCGGTCAGCAGGAAATCGCGGATGCTCGGCTGGTCGGCCTCGGGGTGGAAATGCAGCCAATAGCGCAGCACCGCCGGCAACGTGCCCGCCGCGCCATTGGTCGGCGCGGTGACGACGCGGCCACCGGCGGCATTTTCCTCGTTCACCGCCATGGCGTAGATCGACAGCCAGTCATTGGCGAGCAACGGGTTTGGCTTGTTCTGCTGCCATTGTTCCTGCAACTTGTCGTGCAACATGCGGGCGCGGCGGCGCACTTTCAAGCCGCCCGGCATGATGCCGTCCTGTGACAGGCCGCGGTCGATGCAGCCCTTCATGGCGCCCCAGATGGCATCGAGGCCGGAATCGAGTTCCTCGCGCGACATCTGCGTCTCTTCGTTGATGCGCTTCATGTCGGCAATCGACAGGCCGCTTTTGCCGGCCATCTTCAGCATCTCGACGGCGTTCTTGAAGGGATAAGGCACTTTCTTGCCTTCGGTCGTCACCGAGCCCTTCACCTTCATCCGCTGCAGCTCTTCCTCGGAGACGACGAAGCCGCCGCCGATCGAATAATAAATGCGCTTGAGCAGCAACCTGTCGCCGGCATCATAGGCGTAGAACGCCATGCCGTTGGCGTGGCCGGTAAGCGGCGTTTTCCTGTCGAGCACCAGATCCGTCGCCGGATCGAAGCGATAGGAGGGATGGCCGGGCGGCGAAATCCGCTTGTCGGCGGCGATGCGCGTGGCGATGGTATCGGCCTCATCGGGGTCGACCGTCTGCGGTGTCAGGCCGGCGAGGCCGAGGACAACGGCGCGATCGGAGCCGTGGCCGATGCCGGTATAGGCGAGCGATCCGTGCAGGCTGGCGCCAATCCGATCGACCTTGACGCCGGCCGGGCGTGGCCAGTCGTCGCTGGCGATCTCGTCGAGAAACCGCCGCGCCGCCGTCATCGGTCCCATCGTATGCGAACTCGACGGTCCGATGCCGATCTTGAACAGGTCGAAAACCGAAAGGAACACGCTGCGCCATCTCCGGAAGCGAGATCAAGACCCACATATAGGACTTTCCATGATGTTTGTGCTGTTTTGACGAATGCGGCGCTGCACCCGCCGACCTTGTTTGCTCCGGCAGCGACATTGATTGCTCGACCATGACGGCGCGGCTATTCTAAACATTGCTCCCGGGTGCGCCCGCAGCGTTGTTTCTCGCGTCTGCCCAGGGAGAGAGCCGTGCTTACGTTGGATGCCAGGCCGCAGCCGGTGCGTATCGCGCCTGCCGAGACTGCCGTCGTTGTGGTGGACATGCAGAACGCCTTTGCCTCAAAAGGCGGCATGTTCGACCTCGCCGGCTTCGACATTTCCGGCGCCGCGCCGGCAATAGAGGCAAACAGGCGCCTGCTCAAGGCGGCACGCGAGGGCGGCGTCAGCGTCATTTACCTGCAGATGTCGTACAAGCCCGATCTCAGCGATGCGGGAGACGCCTCGTCCCCGAACCATCACAAGGAACTGGGGATGGTCATGATGCGCGAGCGTCCCGACCTTGCCGGCAGACTGTTGATCGACAACAGCTGGGACTGGCAGATCGTCGACGTGCTGAGGCCCGAGCCCGGTGACCAGATCATCCGCAAATCGCGTTACAGCGGCTTTTGCAACACTGGCCTCGAGGCGCATCTGCGCGCCCGCAAGATCCGAAATCTGCTGTTCACCGGGGTCGCCACCAACGTCTGCGTCGATGCCACCGCGCGCGACGCCTACATGCGGGAATTCTGGCCGATCCTGGTCGAGGACGCGATGAACCATTCTGGTCCCGATTTCAATCGCCAGTCGACTCTGTGGAATTTCGAACACGCTTTCGGATGGATCACCCAGACTGACAGCGTCGTTGAGGCGTTGCACATGGAAGCCACCGCGTCTTTGCCGGCCTGAGCCAGCCGTCGAGACGGGCGCCCAGCCTGTGGTAAAAGGGGGCATGGGCGATTCCTTCCATCTGTCGACGGCCGATCTCGCGGCGCTGGCTTTCTTCCTCCTTGCATGGGTGGTGCATACGCTGGCGTCCGACGGCAAGCTGGTCAATCGCGTGTCGTTGACGATGGCCATGAATGTGCAGCGCGAGGCCTGGATGCGCACCATGGCCGAGCGCGAGATCCGCATCGTCGACACCGCCATCATGAGTGGCCTGCAGCAAGGCACCGCCTTTTTCGCCTCCAGTTCGCTGATTGCGCTCGGCGGCTGTTTCGCGCTGCTTGGCGCCTCCGATCAGGTGCTTGCCGTGCTCAGCGATCTGCCGCTCAGTGCCACATCGTCGCGCGCAGCCTTCCAGATGAAGGTTTTTGGCCTGGTGCTGATCCTAGCCTTCGCCTTTTTCAAATTCGGCTGGGCCTACCGTCTGTTCAACTACTGCTCGATCCTGATCGGCGCGGTGCCGATCCCGCATGGCGAGGCCTCGCGCAACCCGGTCAGCGAAATGGCGGTGTGGCGCGCGGCGCGCATGAACATGTTGGCCGGCAAGCATTTCAATTCAGGCCTGCGCGCCGTGTTCTTTTCGATCGGCTATCTCGGCTGGTTCGTCGACCCGATCGTGTTCGTACTGTCGACGCTGCTGCTCCTGGCGGTGCTGGTGCGGCGTCAATTCTTCTCGGCGGCTCGGCACGCGGTGATCGGTCAGCCGCCCGGCCCGGGGAAAAGCTGGTCGATCCGGCCCGACAGCCGATAGGCGGTAAGCCCGACCCATTCGCGGATGGCCATGGTAGTGGTCTGCAGGGAATCCGGCGCGTTGTCGCGGAATAAACCAAAGCCCTCCTTGCCCGACGTGCGATAGTCGACAGGCCACGGGATCGTCTGAAAGCCAGCCTTGTCGAACAGCGCCTTGGAGCGCGGCATGTGGAAGGCGGAGGTCACCAGCAGCCAAGTCTCGCCCGGCTTCGGCGTTACAAGTTCCCGGGTGAAGACGGCATTCTCATAGGTGTTGCGGGATTTGTTCTCGAGCATCAGACGATCGGCGCTCACGCCGAGCGAGTCAAGCAGGCGTGGTGCGGTGGCCGCGTCGCCCTCGCCGTCAATGAACAGTTCGCCGGTACCGCCCGAGACAACCACCTTCGCGTCCGGAAAGCGCCGGGCAAGGATCGCGGTCTCGACCATGCGGTCGCCGCCGGAATTCAGTTCATAGCCGCCGCGCACCAGATTGATGGCGCCTTCGAATCCGCCGCCGAGCACGACGATGCCGTCGACCTTCTGCGGCAGCGTTGGCCTTGGGAAGCGCTCCTCCAGCGGATTGAGCATCATGGCGCCAAGCGACGTCCAGGCCGAAAGCGCGAGAATGAGGAAGGCGAACACACCGCCAGTGGCCGCCAACCGCCGGCGGCCGACCAGCGCCGCGAGCAAGCCGGCCAACAGCAGGAAGATCGCCAGGTTGAGTGGCTGGACGAAGAACCAGAAAATCTTGGAGAGATAGAAGAACATTGCGTGCCTATCGCCAGCTTGAATTTTGACGGCCGATGAAGTGCTCGACCGCATTCGCTACTGCCTCGGCCTCGGGACGGCTCAACTCCCTGCCGAAAAGGAGGACGCCGTTCGCGTTGGTCAGGCTGATGACTTCCGACAGTCCCGCTTCATCGGTTGGATAGGCATGCTCGAGGATTTCGACCCTAAGATGCCCTTTCAAAGCCAGTGACGAACGATTTCGCAAAGAACCCCTGACGTCGCGCACGGCTGCGGCACTGGTCAGCCTGAGCGTTTCCTTGCCGAACACCAGCCAGATGAAATCCTTGCCGAGGAAATAGGTGAAGAGGGCAATGATAGCCACGAACGACAGCAGGCCGAGAGTGCCGCTGGTGACGGTTGCGGGCGACGTGTCGGTCAATCCCATATAGCCGGTGTAGGCAACGATCGCGGCCCCGATCAGGACAAAGACCGTCCTGAAATCCGAGGTACGCGGCGGGTTCGTGATCAGCAGTTCGTCTCTCGTCTCGACGATGGCAATGCGAGACGAAGGCGGCATGCTACCACCATTTCTCCGGCTGGAAGGTTCCCGCCGCCTGCTCGATGACGGCAGCGGTCTGGAACAGGGTTTCCTCGTCGAACGGACGGCCGATCAGCTGCAGGCCGAGCGGCAGGCCCTTGGCATCGAGGCCGGCTGGCACGGCGATGCCCGGCAGACCGGCCATGTTCACGGTCACCGTGAAAATGTCGTTGAGATACATCTTCACCGGATCGGCGGCCATGTCCTCGTCGGCGATGCCGAAAGCGGCGGACGGCGTCGCAGGGGTCAGGATGACGTCGACGCCGGCGGCAAAGACGGTCTCGAAGTCGCGCTTGATCAGATTGCGCACCTTCTGCGCCTGCAGATAATAGGCGTCGTAGTAGCCGGCAGACAGCACATAGGTGCCGATCATGATGCGGCGCTTGACCTCGCGGCCGAAACCGGCGGCGCGGGTCTTTTCATACATGTCGACGATGTCCTTGCCGGGCACGCGCAGGCCGTAGCGGACGCCATCATAGCGCGCGAGGTTGGACGACGCTTCGGCCGGCGCGACGATATAGTAAGCCGGCAAAGCATACTTGGTATGCGGCAGCGAAATGTCGACGATCTCGGCGCCAGCGTCCTTCAGCCAGGCAATGCCCTTCTGCCACAACGCCTCGATCTCTTCCGGCATGCCGTCGACGCGGTATTCCCTTGGAATGCCGACCTTCATGCCCTTGATCGGCTTGCCGATCGCCGCCTCGTAGTCCGGCACCGGGCGATCGACCGAGGTGGTGTCCTTGGCGTCGACGGATGCCATGGACTTCAACAGGATCGCGGCGTCGCGCACGTCGCGGGCGATCGGGCCGGCCTGGTCGAGCGACGAGGCGAAAGCGACGATGCCCCACCGCGAGCAGCGGCCATAGGTCGGCTTGATGCCGACGGTGCCGGTGAAGGCGGCGGGCTGGCGGATCGAGCCACCGGTGTCGGTGGCGGTGGCGCCGGCGCACAGGAAAGCCGAAACGGCTGAAGCCGAGCCGCCGGACGAGCCGCCGGGCACCAGCTGGGCGTTGTCCAGCGTGCGCGCGGTCCTGGTGCCGCCGGCCGAAACAAAACCACCATCGCCCTGGTGCGTGGTCGGCATCACCACCGTGTCGAGGCGCGAACGCCGCCACGGATTGACGACCGGGCCGTAGTAAGACGTTTCGTTGGACGAGCCCATGGCGAACTCGTCCATGTTGAGCTTGCCCAGCATGACGGCGCCGTCGGCCCACAGATTGGATGTGACGGTCGATTCGTAGCGCGGCTTGAAGCCGTCGAGCACATGGCTGCAGGCCTGGGTGTGGACGCCTTCGGTGCCGAACAGGTCCTTGATACCAAGCGGGATGCCTTCCAGCGCGCCGCCCTCGCCCTTGGCCAGCCTGGCGTCGGAATCCCTGGCCATGTCGCGCGCCTTGTCGCCGGTGACGACGATGTAGGCGTTGAGCACCGGATTGGCGCGCTCGATTGCCGAGAGATAGGCCTCGGTAATCTCGGCGGCAGAAATCTCCTTGCCGCGCAGCTTGGCGCGGGCCTGCGAAATCGTCAGATGGGTCAGTTCGCTCATCAAAGGCTCTTTTCGTAAAACACCGACCACTCGGAATCGGGATAATCCAGCACCGGGCCGCAGCGCGAGAAGCCGGCGCGTTCGTAGACGGTCCATGCCGCAGGATGGCGGTCGCCGGTTTCCAGCACCAGCCGCTTCAGCCCTTCGCTGCGCGCCAGCGTCTCGACATGCTCGACGATCTTGGCGCCGATCTTTTTTCCGCGATGCGAGGGCCGCGTGTACATGCGTTTGACCTCGCCAACGCTGGCGTCATGGCGCTTCAGCGCGCCACAGCCGATAGCCCGGCCTTCGTCGCGGGCGATGAACACAGTGGTGTCTTCGCCGGCCATCTGCTCGACCGTCAAATGATAGCAATGCTCCGGCGGCGTCAGTTCGAGCAGCGTCGCGTTGAGCTCCTCGACCAAAGCGCGGACATCGTCCTGTAGCGGTGTTTCGATGGCGATCTCGATTGCCATCGGCCGCCTACTCCACGACCTTCGGCACGAGGAAGAAATTCTCTTCAGTGGCCGGCGCGTTGGAGACGATATCGGCGGCCTTGTTGCCGTCTGTGACAATATCGTCGCGCTTCTTCATCTCCATCGGCGTCACCGAGGTCATCGGCTCGACGCCGGAGACATCGACCTCGTTCAGCTGCTCGACAAAGCCCAGAATGGCGTTCAGCTCGCCGGTCATGCGCTCGGCATCCTCCTCGCTCACCGCAATGCGGGCGAGACGCGCAACGCGCTTCACTGTCTGGAGATCAACGGACATGTCTTTAGCCTTTGGGAAAACCAGATGGCGCTATAGCGGCGCGGCGCGTGCCGCGCAACAGATCGGCGAACATTTGACGCTTCAGCGGCGCTAACCTTACTGAAAGGCATAGCTTGCGCGTCTGCGGCTTTGGTCTCGAAGAGCGTTGGTGACCGCGTTCATGTTTCCGGGTGTGTCTTCAAGGATCATTGCCGGCGCGCAAGGTTGCTGTATCACCTGAATGAATGGCGCTCCGTGACGATCAATTGCGGCGCAAACCTACGATCACATTTTCCGGGCCAACAACACCGCGAATGCCAACACTGCATTCAGCTTTAAAGCCCTGTTCACATCGCTCTCCATGCCGTCTCAGAGTTTAGAGACGGTCGTCGACGATCAAGGCAAATTGACGCCATCGCACAGATAATAGCTACCGCCGTTGCCGGCCTGTTCGCCTTCGTCGGCGGTCGGGCGCACCGAGACGATATCGATTTGAGTGTCATTCATCTGCGTGACCGACAGCACGTCGGGGAAAAGATAGCCCGGTTCCTGGCAGATGGCGGTGACCGCCCAGCTCGGCGAGCGCGTCGCCTTGGTGACCTGGACGAACTCGCAATTGTACTCAACGCTTTGCAGGCCGTCCGCCGACAACACGATGTTGCCGGCGTCGATCAGGGTTTGCAACGGTGACGCCGCAACCAGCATCGACACGCAAAGAGTCCTTCTCAAACCCATGGTTTCATTCCCTTTTGCGACAAGGGATCGTCCGAATGATCGCCCTACAGCGTGATCGTTTGGCCGATGGCTGGCAAGGCCACATTCACACCCGATCCTTCGAGGCCCGCAACGAACTTTTCCGCCGTCGGGTCGATGATCGGGAAGGTGCCGAAGTGACAGGGCACGACCGTGTCGAAGTGGAAGAAGCGCCGGCAGGCAAGGGCCGCCACCGCACCACCCATGGTGAAGCGGTCGCCGACCGGCACGATGCCGATCTTCGGTTCATGCAGTTCATTGATCAGCGCCATGTCGGAGAAGATGTCGGTGTCGCCCATATGGTAGAGCGTCTTGTCTTCCGGAAAATGCAGGACCAAGCCGCCGGGATTGCCGAGATAGACGTTCTGGCCACCATCGAGGCTGAACGATGAGGAATGCAGCGCCTGCACGAAGGTGGTGGTGAAAGCCCCGCAATCGACGGTGCCGCCGAGATTGCCGGGGTTGATCTTGTTGCCGTCGACGCCCTGGCCGACCAGGTACATGCAAATCTCGTAGTTGGCGGCGAGCTGGGCGCCGCTCTTCTTCAGCACCTCCACCGCGCCGCTGACATGGTCATTGTGGCCGTGGGTCAGCAATACATGGGTCACGCCTTCCGCCGGCCCTTCCCAACCACCAGTCCATGACGGATTGCCGATGAGATAGGGATCGATGAGGATGGTCGCGCCTGATGTCTCGATGCGAAAGGCCGAATGTCCGTACCAGGTCAATTTCATCAATCGTGTTCCTCGATTTTGGTTGCGCCGGAAGATAGAACGCCGGCTGCGAAATTAAAGTGACATAGTGTGCTCGCGGTTCAAAAGAGCGTGTCAGGATCTTTGTCACGGTAAAACTGGTTTGGGGAAGCCGTTGGGCATCATAGCAATCGAGGATCTGCCGGCACACCTGGAAGGCGGCAGGACGCTGGCCGGGCTCGACCTCGGCGACAAGACGATCGGCGTCGCCGTTTCCGACCGAGGGCTTTCCTTCGCCCATCCGCGCCCGGTAATCCTGCGCAAGAAATTTTCGCTGGATGCGGCAGCGCTGCTTGCCCAGTTGCAAAAGGACAATGTCGGCGCGTTTGTGCTCGGCCTGCCCATCAACATGGACGGTTCGGAAGGTCCACGTGCCCAGAAATCGCGCGCCTTCGTGCGCAATATGGCTGGGATGACCGACCTGCCCTTCGTGCTGTGGGACGAACGGCTGTCGACGGTTGCAGCAGAGCGGACGCTGATCGAGATGGATTTCTCGCGCGCCAAACGCGCCGGCAAGATCGATTCGGCCGCCGCCGCCTTTATTCTGCAGGGAGCTTTAGATCGACTCCAATCGCTTGGCTCATCCGATCGGACGGAACCCGATTTCCCCACCGGCGCCTGATCCAGGCGGCGATGTTGCGGCGACGGCGGAACGCCCACAATGCCATCAGCAGGAAGCCGTCGAAAATGCAGGCCCTGGCCACCATGCCCGGAATGATCGCCGGATCGATGCCCAGCATCTGGCCGTAGAGCTCGAACACCACATCATGCAGCCGCCGGCTGAGCATAACGTAGCCGAAATTGATGTCGTTGAGCGACAAGAAGAACCAGCCCCAGAACAGAGCGAGCGGTGCGGCCCACAATGCGAACAGGGTGCGCATCAGTGACCGTCCCTGCGGCTGGAGCCGCCTCTATGGCCACTATCTCTGGGACCGCCGTCTTGGTGACCAATCTCCGGCCGGCCGGAAATGCGCGACAGCAAGGAGCCGTGCGCGGCGCCTTCGGCCATGGCATGCGCAGTGGCGCGGCTCTCGGCCTCGCGCGAAACCGCGCCGGCGAAGACCGACCTCCGCTCGGCAAGCATTGCGACGTAGGAGGCCAGAAGTGCCGCCAGTTGCACAGCCACAACCATGAACAGGCCGTTGATGCCTTGCGCGGCGCCGCCGATCAGGATCAGCGACAGGACGGCGGACGCCGAAATGAAGGCGGTCCGCGCCACACTGTCGACACCGTCGGGGCTCCCCGCGGCGTTAACCAAACTCTCGACGAAGACCCAGCAAAACAGCACCGCGACCACCAGCAGCGCAATGGCCAACGGCGCCACGACGGCAGCGTTGTCGAGATCGACCAGACGGGTGTTTTCCATGACGACGCCGAGCACCCCCAGAGCGCCGGCAACACCGCGGTTTCCATCCATGCAGATGAACGCCAGCAGGGCGAAAACCACCGCCCAGTGCAAGGCCAGAAAAGAGGTCAAAATGGGCCGCATGGCATCCCTGCTTTGTAACAAAGACAGTGGGCTTTGCGGCCCGCCGCTGCAATGGAAACCATTTGTTAAGGTTAACGTCCATCCACAGGCGGCGGTAAATTCGTGGTGATAGGCTGTGCAGCCGGCCTCAGCTTACTGGTGGATAGAGGGTGTCGATGATCATGCGCGCGTCATGGCGCGAATCGAGCATACCGTAGGTGTTGCGCCACTGGCCGGCGAGCCGCGTCTCGACGAAAGCATCAGCGATCCGCCCTGCCCCCAGCCGGCGCAATTCCGCCGCTGCCGCCGACAGCGCCAGCTGCTCGGTAAGCAACCGGGCCGACCCCTCATCGGTGCCTGCGACCTGCATGGCTGCCTTGAGCACGCCGATGGTGCCGCGTCCGCCGGCGCCGAGATCGCGGTCGATGCCGGCCAGCACCTCCTCGAACAGGCCGGGCGCGCGGCCGAGCACGCGCAGCACGTCGAGCGCCATGACATTGCCCGACCCTTCCCAGATCGCATTGACCGGAGCTTCGCGATAGTAGCGGGCGAGCGGCGCTTCCTCGACATAGCCGTTGCCGCCGAGGCATTCCATCGCCTCATAGAGCAGCGGCGGCGCGATCTTGCAGACCCAGTATTTGACCACCGGTGTCATGGCGCGGGCAAAGGCCGCCTCGCCGCGGTCGCTGGCCGCTTCGTCGAAGGAGCGCGCCAGCCGGAACGAAAGGGCTGTGGCGGCGGCGACATCAAGCGCCATGTCGGCCAGCACACGCTGCATCAGCGGCTGTTCGATCAGCGTCGAACCGAACACCTGGCGGTGGCGGGTGTGATGGACGGCCTCGGCGAGCCCTGCCCGCATGATCGCCGACGAAGCGACGGCGCAGTCGAGCCGGGTCAGCGTAACCATGTCCATGATGGTCTTCACGCCGGCGCCGGGCTCGCCGACCATCTCGCCGATGGCATTGACGAACTCCACCTCCGAGGACGCATTCGAGCGGTTGCCGAGCTTGTCCTTCAGCCGCTGGAAGCGGAAGCCGTTACCGGAGCCGTCGCCGAGGATGCGCGGCACGAGAAAGCAGGAAAGCCCTTCCGGCGCCTGTCCGAGCACGAGGAAAGCGTCCGACATCGGGGCCGACATGAACCATTTGTGGCCGGTCAGGCGATAAAAACCGCTGCCGGCGCGCTCGGCCCTTGTGGTGTTGGCGCGCACGTCGGTGCCACCCTGCTTTTCGGTCATGCCCATGCCGAGCGTCAGCCCGGTCTTCTCGACCGGCGGCTTCTGGCTCTGATCGTATTTGCGCGTCGTAACGCGCGGCGCCCATTCGCGAAACAGCTTTGGGCTGGCCATCAGCGCGGCCAGCGAAGCGCTGGTCATGGTGATGGGGCAGAGATGCCCTGTCTCGAGTTCGGCGGTCAGATAGAAGCGCGCGGCGCGCACCTGATGGCGACGGCCGATCTCATTATCGCCATTCTCCCAGATCGAGGAATGTAGCCCGCCAGCGACCGAGCGGCGCATCAGTGCATGATAGGCCGGATGAAACTCGACCTGGTCGATGCGCCGGCCCTGGCGGTCATGCGTGCGGAGCTTCGGCGTCTCGACGTTGGCTAGACGGGCGAGCTCCTGCGCTTCCTGCGTCAGGACGAACCGGCCAAGCCCGTCGAGATCCTTGCGCACCGGATCGGAAAAGCGCTCGGCGAGCTGGATCAGCAACGGATCGCCCCGCCAGGCGTTGCCGCCCGTCAGCGGCGGCGGCTGGTTGGTTACGTCGTCGGTCACGCCCAGTCCTTCTATCGGGAGAAAGGTCCTTATCATCGCAGGGCCTCGAATCCGAAGCCATCGGCTAGATATAGCCCAAGCTTGCCGGCGCACGCGACGAAAATACCGGGGAGAAAGGCCGCAATCCCAAGCTGGCGCTTGCGGCAAGGAATTCTCCCCCCTATAGCAGCGCCTTGAGATGACCGACGCTTCGTCCCTGCCGCTTTATCCTCATCGCCATCTTCTGGGCATCCGCGATCTTTCCCCCGGAGATATCGAGCTTCTGCTCGACCGGGCCGATCGCGCCGTCGCCATTTCGCGGCAGTCCGAGAAGAAGACCTCGACGCTGCGCGGCCGCACGCAGATCAACCTCTTCTACGAAGCCTCGACGCGCACGCAGTCGTCGTTCGAGTTGGCCGGAAAGCGGCTTGGCGCCGATGTCATGAACATGTCGGTGGCGAGTTCTTCGGTGAAGAAGGGCGAGACGCTGATCGACACGGCGATGACGCTGAACGCCATGCGCCCCGACATTTTGATCATCCGCCACCAGTCGGCCGGCGCTGCTGCCCTTCTGGCGCAGAAAGTCGGCTGCTCCGTGGTCAATGCCGGCGACGGCGCGCATGAGCACCCGACACAGGCACTGCTCGACGCGCTGACCATCCGCCGTGCCAAAGGACCGCTGTCGAAGCTGATCGTGGCGATCTGCGGCGACATCCTGCATTCGCGTGTCGCGCGCTCCAACATCATGCTGTTGAACGCGCTCGGCGCGCAGGTGCGGGTCGTCGCGCCGTCCACGCTCTTGCCGTCCGGCATCGAGAAGATGGGCGTCATTGTCTCGCGCTCGATGGCCGAAGGGCTGAAGGGTGCCGATGTGGTGATGATGCTGCGCTTGCAGCGCGAGCGCATGGAGGGCGCCTTCGTGCCCTCGGTGCGCGAATATTTCCGCTATTTCGGCCTCGACGCGGAAAAGCTGAAGGCAGCCAAGGACGGCGCGCTGGTCATGCATCCCGGACCGATGAACCGCGGCGTCGAGATCGCGTCCGAAATCGCCGACGGCCCGCAAAGCGTCATCCAGGAACAGGTCGAGATGGGTGTCGCCGTGCGCATGGCGGTGATGGAAGCGCTGCTCGACCCGCGCCGCAACGCAGAGGGCCGCGGCGCATGAGCACGACGGTCTTTGAGCGCGCCCGCATCGTCGATCCCTCACGCGGCATCGATGAGATCGGTACCGTCATCATCGAGGGCAAGAAGATCGTTGCCGCCGGCAAGGCCGCCTTGAACCAGGGCGTACCGGCCGGAGCCATCGTCGTCAACTGCGCTGGCAAGGCGATCATTCCTGGCCTGATCGACACGCGCGTCTTCATCGGTGAGCCTGGTGGCGAGCATCGCGAGACCATTGCCTCGGCAAGCGTGGCCGCGGCGGCCGGCGGCGTTACATCCATTGTGATGATGCCCGACACCGACCCGGTGATCGACAATGTCGCCTTGGTCGAATTCGTGCTACGCACCGCGCGGGACACTGCGATCGTCAACATCTTTCCGGCGGCGGCGATCACCAAGGGCCTGGCCGGCCGCGAGATGACCGAGTTCGGCCTGCTGCGCGAGGCCGGCGCCGTCGCCTTCACCGACGGTCGCCACACCATCGACAGCGCACTGGTGATGCGCCGCGCACTGACCTATGCCCGCGATTTCGGCGGCGTCATCGCGCATGAGACGCAGGATGACGACCTCGCCTCGGCCGGCGTCATGAATGAGGGCCTCTATGCCAGCTGGCTCGGCCTTGCCGGCATTCCGCGCGAAGCGGAGTCCATCCCGCTGGAGCGCGACCTGGCGCTGGCGCGGCTGACGCGCGGCGCCTATCACGCGGCCAAGATCTCAACGGCGATGGCCGCACAGGCGATGACGCGGGCGAAGGCCGACCACGCCAATGTCACGGCGGGCGTCGCGATCCACAATCTGTCACTCAACGAGAACGATGTCGGGGAATATCGCACCTTCTTCCGGCTGACGCCGCCGCTGCGCGCCGAGGAAGACCGGCTGGCGATGATCGAGGCGGTCAAGGACGGCACGATCGACATCATCGTCTCCTCGCACGACCCGCAGGACGTCGACACCAAGCGCCTCCCCTTCGCCGATGCCGCGGCAGGGGCGATTGGACTGGAAACGCTTCTTGGTGCAGCGCTGCGCCTTTACCACAATGGCGATGTGCCGCTGCTCAGGCTGATCGAGACGCTGTCCACCGCGCCGGCCAAACTGTTCGGCCTGCCGGGCGGATCGTTGAAGCCGGGAGCGTCGGCCGATCTTGCGGTCGTCGACCTCGAAGAGCCCTGGATCGTCAGCGAAAGCGGCATCCGATCGCGTTCGAAAAACACCTGTTTCGAAGGTGCGCGGCTGCAAGGCATGGTCTTGCAAACACTGGTGGCGGGCCGCACAGTGTTTTCGAACTAGAGTGACCGCGGCACGTCGCGGGTCGATCTGCTGCCAGGGAAATGCGGGGGGAAACAATGAGTTACAACGCCATCCTGGCATTGCTGTTCGGCTATCTTCTCGGTTCGATTCCCTTCGGCCTGCTGATCACCCGCGCCGCGGGTCTGGGCGATGTGCGAAAGATCGGCTCCGGCAATATCGGCGCCACCAATGTGCTGCGCACCGGCAACAAGGGCCTCGCCGCTGCGACGCTGATGCTCGACGCACTGAAAGGTACGGCGGCGGTGATGATCGCGCGCCATTATGGGCACGACTTCGGACCGTGGGCCGGCCTTGGACTCTGGGCGGGCCTTGGCGCCTTCCTTGGCCATCTGTTTCCGGTCTGGCTCGGTTTCAAGGGCGGCAAGGGGGTGGCGACCTATCTCGGCGTTCTGATCGCGCTCGGCTGGCATGTGGCGCTGATCTTTATCGTCGTCTGGCTGGCGACGGCTTTCATCTTCCGCTACTCGTCGCTGGCAGCGCTGACGGCGGCGGTCATCGTGCCGATAGCGCTCTATTTCTGGAGCACGCCTGAGATTGCCGGGCTGTTCCTGGTGATGAGCCTGATCGTCATCTTCAAACATCGCGCCAACATTTCGCGCCTTCTTGCCGGCACGGAAGGCAAAATCGGAGCCAAGGGTTGAGCAAGCCAGCCGCCGGGCCGCGCCTAAGCGACCGGCAGCGGCTGAGCTGGCTGCGCCTGATCCGTACGCAAAATGTCGGCCCGGCCTCATTTCGCGAACTGATCAACCGTTTCGGCTCGGCCGAGGCGGCGTTGGAGATGCTGCCGGAGCTGATGATTTCGGGCGGCGCCAAAAGGATCGTGCGCATTCCCTCCGTCGAGGAGGTCGAAGCGGAGTTGGAAGCAGCCAGCGAGAACAGCGCCCGTTTCGTCGGCATCGGCGAGGCCGACTACCCGCCTATGCTGAAAAACATGGACAATCCGCCGCCGCTGATTGCCATGAAGGGCGAGGCTGCGGTGTTTCGTCTGCCGGCGGTCGCCATTGTCGGCGCCCGCAACGCATCGCTCGCCGGCATCAAGATGGCGCGCATGCTGGCGCAGGATCTTGGCCGCGACGGCTACGGCATCGTCTCCGGCCTGGCGCGCGGCATTGATACGGCGGCACATCAGGGAAGCCTTGCGACAGGCACGATCGGGGTGCTGGCCGGCGGGCTCGATGTCCCCTACCCGCCTGAAAATATCAGCTTGTGCGACGACATCGCCGAACGCGGAGGTGCCGTTATTTCCGAAATGCCGTTCGGCTGGCAGCCGCGGGCGCAGGACTTTCCGCGCCGCAACCGGCTCGTCGCAGGCGCGGCACTCGGGCTGGTCGTGATCGAGGCCGCGCAACGCTCCGGCTCGCTGATCAGCGCCCGCCTGGCCGGCGAAATGGGCCGGCTGGTCTTTGCCGTACCGGGTTCGCCGCTCGATCCGCGCTGCGCCGGCTCCAACGGCCTGCTCAAGGACGGCGCCACCCTGGTCACGGAAGCAACCGATGTTTCCGGAGCGATCGCGCCTTTGGCCGGTACACGGGCGCCACGGGCTACGCGCCCGGAAAAGGCACCCGACTTTTCGGCAACGCCGCCGCCCGGCGAGGACGAACGCAGCGGCGTGCTCGAAGTGCTGGGCCCAACGCCGGTGGCTGTGGACGAGATCATCCGCCATACCGGCCTCAATGCCGCGCAGGTGTCGATGGTGCTTTTGGAACTCGACCTCGCGGGTCGCATCGAGCGCCACGCCGGCGGCAATGTCTCGCTGGTGATTGGTGGCTCCTGAATTCCGTCGGCTAGCGGAACAGGTACTTCGACACTTCCGGATTGCCACGGCGCCACATCACGTTGTCCAGAAAATAGTGATGCACGTTGATGAAGATCAGCACGATGAAGAAGAACAGCGATGATCCCAGCACTTGCCGGTCATACGGTATCAGGGCGGTCAGCGCAGACGGGATCAGCCAGAAACCGAGATAGCCAAGGGCGGTGCCGCCAACGATAAATCCGAGGAGCCGAAACCTGTAGAGGGGGCCAAGAAACGACAGGACTTTCGGCTGCGGATCGCTTTCGGCATCGGAGCTGTCACGCTCGACGTTCGTCTGGTAGCGCCAGACCACGGCGAGGTACTGCAGCGAGTGGAGCGCCGGCACGATCAGCAGCCAGAGCGGATTTACTCTGGCAATCAGGATCCAGAGATAAAGCGACGCGACATAAGCCACCAGACCGTTATAGGGCAGACCGCCGCCGTTCTTTCGCCAGCGATTGACCAACATCAAAAGCGTGGCCGCCGTCGACGCAACGGCCGCCAGCATGGCGATGTCGGTTATCCAGGAAGGGGCGGCGAATGTATAATAGTCCAGCCCGTAATATTTGCCCTGAGTGACCGCCGTGTTGGTCTGCAGCCACGCCAGGATCCACACGGCATAGGAGTTGAACAGCAACACCTTCTTGTCACGATCGTCGAAGAATTTGCGCTTCAGCACCGCGTCCACCATCAGCATGCCGTAGCCCTGCTTGACGTAGTGCCAGCCGACAAAAAAGAACATGGCGTTGGTTGCATAGCCGAGCAGGCGCGTGTTCGCCGCCGCCGCGCCATAGGCAAAGAACCCGGCCATGACCAGGGGCACGACAATGCCCGCGAAGATGTAGCGGAGTTGCAGGCTCCGGTCGTAGCCGTCGCCAGATACCTTGCGCCCGAAATTGCGATAGAAAAGCTGATAAGAGTGCGCGAAGTGGGGATAGTTCACGAGATAGGCAACGAAGACCATCGTCGCGGCTACCGGACCCTCATACTCGAGCGGCACCAGAAACAGCACCGGCAGAATGAGAAACGCGCTGCCGCCCAGCATCAGGAAATCGGCGACCGGGCCGAAGAGGTATTTTTGAGGTGTCGCCGCCTTAGGGGCTACAGCGTCCGCCGAAAGCTGAAGTGTCATACGAGAACCCTCCCCTGGGAAGGCCCGAGTTTAGCCAGCGGCGGGAGTGGCGACAAGGTTGGAGGCGCGCCCTGGGCCGATGCAGGCACAGCGCTATGGGATTCCGACCCATGACGTACTGATTGCAAGCACTACGATCTCGACACCGCGAGCGGGAAGGAGATCACTCGGCAGTCATGGGCCTGAAGGCAAGGCTCAAGCGGTTCGCAGCAGACGAGAAGGACGCTGCCAACATAATCGGGCGGGTTGAGGGTCCGGCCGAGTGCTCGCGCATTCTCAAGACGAGCAGGCGCGTAGCTGCGAATGGTGCCATAGCGATAAACGCTATCGTGACACCGACGAAAACCGACAAGAGACAAATCCCGCCGGGGACGGAGCAAACTGTTTCCATGAACTACCCCTTTCCACCGTTAACTTCGTGGCCTTCCCCGCTCGCGCCTGTAAGGATGCTCCAGCTTCAAGAGAAATACAAGCGTATGCTAATGGACGCGGACCGGAAGCGGATCAGGTGAGCTTTCTTCGTCCTAGCCCAAAGCCCAAAAAGGCATACCCCAACAGCGACCGTTTCGAGGAAGATGGTCGGCGCATTTACAGCGCCTACGATGCCGCGACAGTGGCTAGCCCTAGGCGCAAAATGTGGGCGAAGCGTATTCGGATCGCGGCGATCGTGATTGCAGTGATCGCCGTGGTGCTGGCGGCCATCGTCATCAGCGTCTTGCCGCATTAGCCTCGCCCCAATGCACGACAACGAACTTACAGAACGCCCTGGCAATGGTTTGACGGGCCTAGCAGCAATCTCCGGGTGAGCACGATACGAAAAAGGCTGACGGGCGCACGGGGCGTCTTACAGGTGCTAGGCAACGGCCAACGGCAGCGCGCTCCGGCGGACCACAAGAAACCAAGTCAAGGCTCAATCGTTCTAGTAGGGTATGGCGCCAATCGGGTGTGCGCATGAACCCTCGTGACAAGGCTATTTCTCCGTTTGAGGAGGAACAACACCAGGTCCAACTCGCAAAGAGCGCGCGCCTCCGAGAGCTTCGATCTCATGCGTCCTGGCTGGCCTTCGATCCTCATGCACAGTTTCATGATGAGATAGACCTCTCAGCCATTTTTGAGGGAAACGCGTTGCGCCCACGCTTATAGAGCGACGTACGTCCCAGGGACTTCAGTCGTAATTGAGTCATTCCTAATATGCCTATAGCTTAGGCAGTGCGGGGACCCCCGAATTCCAAACCCGCAATGGCCGGTGCGCCTGCTTGCCCAAGCAACCCCCCGCACCGGCCATTCCTACTTTCTGGGCTGAGGCGCTATCGCATCGCGGCGATTGAAGGAGACGGAGGGAAGGCCTTGCTGCCGAACAGCGCCGAAAATGATTTGGTTTAACCTCACACAATGGGTGTCTACCCGTAAGGAACCGACCGCCGTATCCATAAATTGAATATTCGGCAGATCACCAGATCTGCTGACTATCGAGGGCGGCAGGACAGACAGCAGGCTCGGGAACGTGGGGCGGCAGCACAACGAGTTTCAGGGCCCAGCAAAAGGGGTGGATATTCGGGCGGGTCAAAGCCGCGAAGGCTTCATCGACCTTCTACATCGATCCGAAGGTGACCCTCACCTAGCGCTTCATGAGGTCGCGGTTGAAGGTTATCCCAGGAGGAACGCCGCCAGTCCGCAGATCGGCCGCTGCCTGCCTGAAGCTGCGCTCAACATCGCCGGTATACCGGCCCTCGTTTGCAAAGCGGTCCCAAAAGACAAAACACACTGCCAGCGCGAGCATAAGCAGGATCATTCGCATCGGAACCTCCCTCAGAGTCCCCGACAAGTGCCGTTAGATTATACAACCGATTACTAATATACGCTAGCGGGCGCCCCCCGAAGCCGTAGAGTGTTAGCCAGCGATGGCGTGGACGATGGCGAAGCCCACGCAGCAACCATACACCATAAGGACTAATTGCCCCCAATGTGAGCGTTTGCTAATTTATACTGCGACGAGAATTCAAACCCCTCTCGTCAGCCTTTGATCTTCCGCCCGCCGGCTCTCCCCGGCGGGCTTTTTGTATCTTAGCGGAACCTAAAATAAACCGGCTCGTTGCAGCATTACCAGTCTAGTCCCCTCGACTGGCATCACTAGGAGCCCGTCACCTTCGCTCTGAGGGTGGCGGGCTTTTTGCGCTGCATGTTGCCGCTCGGCCACAGCGGACTCAATCAAGCCTGTAGTACAAGCTGTCTTGCTGTGGGGTGCCTGGATATCTTTGGCGGGCCATCCAGGAACAAGGCGCAGTTTGAGGGAAGATGGCCCGTCGGCATTGCCGGCGGGTTTTTCTTAATATCAGCCGCCAAGGGAACCGGCACCGACCGCCGGAATTAGGTGAATGGTAGGCGGTGTAACTTTCTTCGGGGAGTAAGCC